>CAZPIQ010000007.1:26912-37695 GCA_964586665.1 uncultured Ignatzschineria sp.
TAGCTTCTCAACTGCTGGCGCGGGATTGATATAAGCATGCAAACATTCGACCCAGCCATGCAAGAACTTTTAAAGAATATTAGATTCAATATATTGATATATGAAAAACTAGTGCTTCTAAAAGATAGAGAATAGACATTGAAAACAGATGATTAAATGATGACTATCGTAAGGCTACCTATTAAAATAAGGATAACGGAAAAAATAAAGCCCCGTTTTGGGTTGCATTTGTTTTTTGAGGGTCTATAATCTACTCGTTTGTTTACACGATAACGACAGAGAGAATACTGAATGAAACGACGAATCAACAAAATGCTAGTAGCGCAAATGGTCCATACTGAAGGACTTACCGCTATTTCTTTTGTTTCTGTTTCTGCTGTTGTTATTCAATCTATTTTAAAAAAAGAATTTTATTAAAAGCCTCCCATTCAATGGAGGCTTTTTTTTAGCCCAATACGGCAATCATTTGTAGTTTATTTAATAAATATGAGAGAAGGAGATTCCCATGACAACATTAGTCGCTAAAGAACACCGCGTTTACACTGATACAAGAAGTTTAAAAGCTTATTTATTAAATAACATCAAAAAAAATGGGGGCTGGGTGAATGCGCATATGCATGGTGACCGTGCTTTTACCATCGATTACGCAGGTTTTGAAGTTTATCAAACACAAACATTAATCGAAAAATGGGATACGCTTGACCGCATTAAAGCAAACATGACGGAAGAAGATTACTATCGTCAGTTCTCAATGGGAATTGAGCGCATGATCGAACAAGGTGTCACCGCTGTGGGTAGCTTCATCGACGTTGACCCAATCGCAGAAGAGCGCGCTATTAACGCAGCACTTCGCGCGCGTAAAAACTACGAAGGCGATATCACGATCAAACTCATCAACCAAACACTTAAAGGTGTGATTGATAAAGAAGCACGTTACTGGTTCGATAAAGGTGCGGAGAAGGTGGATATCATCGGTGGTTTACCACGTCGTGACCTTCGTGACCACGGTGAAGGAATGGATGCGGTACATATGGATGTACTCATGCAAACAGCTAAATCACAAGGTAAAATGGTACATGTTCACGTTGACCAGTTTAACTCGAAAGATGAGAAAGAGACGGAGTTAGTGGCGGACAAAACTATTGAGCATGGTATGGAAGGGCGCGTTGTTGCGATTCACTCAATTTCAATCACAGCACATGATGAAGAGTATCGCCAAATGCTCTACAACAAAATGCTTCAAGCACAAATGATGGTAATCGCATGTCCATTTGCATGGATCGATAGCCCACGTCGTGAAGATCATGGTCCTACACGTAACGCAATTACGCCGGCAGATGAGCTTGCAAAAGCAGGTATTCCGGTCGCAGTGGGTACAGATAACATTGCAGACTACATGCTTCCATTCAGTGATGGTGATATGTGGGAAGAGCTTAAACTCCTTATCACAGGTTGCCGTTATACGAATCTTGAAGAAGCAATTAACATCGCCACTAAAAATGGCCGTATGGCGTTAGGTCTTCAGCCATATGAGCGTGTGTAATCCTTTGCGATAAACCCCAGAAATAAAAATAACCATAAAAGGGATTGAGAGGATAGAGGTTAGGCATCATTAGGTATGATGTTACCTTCAAGATAATTAAATAGACGATTGTAAAATGATCGATTTGATCAAATTCAATCACTTTTAACTCCATAAATAGCATTGCGCCTATTTATGGAGTTTTTTTCTATGGGGGAGATTGACGCTATTTTGAAAATACCGTATTACATAAGGAAGGCTTAATTGTTAAAAATAGCGCTCTTGATGATATATATTGTTAGTGATGTGATAGCGACTAAAATCCAGCTCGATCTATCGATATTATTGATTATGGTGAGGTTAATTTGATTTAGATTAATGAGCAATCAAGTATTCATCATAAAATTCAACCGCGTTATATGTTTAAAAGAAGATTCCTACGGACTATCATCAAGTAGTAAAAGAAACCATAAAAATAAGATTGACCCAAAGGAGAGAGGAGAATATGGCATATGCAAAGTGGTTAGTAACGCCGATTAATAAAACGCCTTTAAATTGGGAGGCAACGAGAGATATTGCGATTAAACAATCACATGCGGATGATCCATTAGTCATAATTCAGTCACATTCTCGTTTAAAGCTAGAGCCAGTTTATTACAATAATAATGTTAAAGGATCGTTAGAGACGATTTATACCAGAAGATCAATTTTAGGAAAGCTTGAACAGTTTTTGCAATCATTGCCGGAGGAAATTGGTATTTTGGTGTTAGATGCATGGCGACCTTTTGAAGTTCAAAGTGCGCTACGAGAGGATTTTAAGGTTGATCTTCTCGCAAAGTATCCTAGTTATTCATCTGATAAAATTGAGGAGATCTTAAATCAATTTGTTGCATTACCGAGTGAAAATCCATTATGTCCAAGTCCTCACTTAACTGGAGGATCTATTGATCTAACACTCTTTGATTTAGCGAGTGGTAATCAGCTTGATATGGGAAGTGACTTTGATGAGGCGACGCCGGTATCTTGGAGTCATTATTTTGAGGATAAAAGAGATGAGAAAGCACTTCAAATTCGAGAGAATAGAAGACTGCTTATCAATGGCATGAAATCTGTAGGATTCACAAATTTACCCTCAGAATGGTGGCACTTTGATTATGGCAATCAGCTGTGGGGATATTATAACAACCAAGAGGCAATCTATGGAATCGCCTCTATTAATCACTAGGAGTTACTGATGAATACACTCATTACAGCAGATCAGTCGATGATCTTATTAGCGTTTCTTTTTGTGGCAGCATCAGCTTCCATCGTGATTGAGCAACGTTATAAATGGTCGGCAAAAGTTCCTGGAGCAGTTATTGCGCTGATTATCGCAATTACTTTCTCTAGCTTTAATATTATCCCAACAGATGCGCCTGTTTATGACATGGTATGGGGGTATATCGTTCCTATTGCGATTCCTTTACTGCTATTCCAAGTAAATGTAAAAAGTATTTTTACAGAGAGTAGAAGATTATTAATTATCTTTCTAATGAGCTCTGTCGGAACGATGATTGGCGCATTTGCGGCATTCTTTACTTTTAAGGATTATATTCCAGAGCTTAATAAAATCAGTGGAATGATCGGAGCATCTTATATTGGTGGTGGAGTAAACTTTGCAGCAATGACGGCAAAGTTAGAGCCCGCAAAAGATATGGTTGCTTCAACAATTGTGGCAGATAACCTTATTATGGCTCTCTATTTTATTGTGCTTTTAGGGATTGCCTCAATGAGTTGGTTCCGTAAACGTTATAAAACGCCTTTTATTAATCAGGTGGAGCAAAATGCAGGTAATGGGGATGAGAATCTTGCTTCAAGTTATTGGAAACCTCACAATATATCATTAAAAGATATTGCGATTAACTTAGGGGCTTCTGTATTGATTGTGGCAATTTCGTTTACGCTAGCAGATTGGTTAAAACCGCTGAGAGCAATGGCAGACGGTTTAGTGTTACAGATTCTGATAAGCTTTATTACAGATCCTTATTTAATTTTAACAACACTGACGTTCCTTGTGATCTTCCTCTTCCAAAAGCCATTCCAAAAACTAAATGGTGGTCAGGAGCTTGGAACCTATATGATCTATATTTTCTTTGTCGTGATCGGTATTCCGGCATCTATCCCGATGATTATCGAAAATGCCCCCCTTCTGCTACTCTTTGTCATTATGATTATGTTGATTAATCTAATAGTTAGTTTAGTGTTAGGAAAAATCTTTAAGTTTTCACTCGAAGAGATATTGCTCGCTTGTAATGCGAATGTCGGTGGGCCGACGACAGCGGCGGCAATGGCAATTAGTAAAGGTTGGAGAACGCTTGTGGGCCCTATTTTAGTTGTGGGAACCGTTGGATATGTGGTCGGTAACTATGCAGGAACAACGATTTATTTAGTGGCTTCGAGATTTATGTAGGGAAATTCTTATAAAATCATTGGGATATGCATTCAGTGATCTATGGGATATATAATATAGAATATAGAAAAAGACCTTAACCATGAAAATTAAGGTCTTTTTGTGAGTGTTATTAATAAATGCTCTATCTCTTCTTAGAGTTTATTAGGATCTTCAATTTTGTTTTGTAAGCACATTGCCGTTAATGTGTTTCTTAATAAACAAGCGATCGTCATAGGACCAACGCCGCCTGGAACAGGTGTAATAAATCCGGCATTTTTAACCGCTTCATCAAAATCAACATCGCCGACTAAGCGTGTTTTACCATCTTCTTCAATACGGTTAATACCCACATCAATGACAGCTGCGCCTGGTTTAATCCAGTCGCCTTTGACAAGTCTAGGAACACCAACAGCAGCAACAACGATATCAGCTTCACGGCAGAGACTTGCGACATCTTTAGTGCGTGAATGAGCGATCGTCACAGTACAATTTTGTGAGAGAAGTAATTGCATCATTGGTTTGCCAACGATATTTGAGCGCCCTACGATTACCGCATGTTTGCCTGAGAGGTCTTTACCAAGCTTATCTTGAAGCAGCAAAAGTGATCCAAGTGGCGTGCAAGGAATTAAATAAGGTTTGCCGATCGAGAGCTGGCCGATATTGATAGGGTGGAAACCATCAACATCTTTCAGCGGGTTAATAGCGTAGAGTACTTCCTCTTCATTAAGATGCTTAGGAAGTGGTAATTGTACTAAGATGCCATGAATGGTTTTATCGTTATTAAGTGTATTGATCAGTTCTAAAAGCTCAACTTGTGAAGTTTCAGCAGGTAAGCGGAAAGTTTCAGATTTAAAGCCACACTCGATTGCAAATTTCTCTTTGTTACGCACATACACTTGGCTAGCTGGATCTTCGCCTACTAAAACCACTGCTAAACCTGGGCGAATATGGTGAATCTTTTCGAGTTCAGCTGTTTGTTCTGTGATTGTTTTACGAAGGTTTTCGGCAAATGCTTTACCATCAATGAGATTAGACATGCTCTTTTCCTTATGAATGATTAGAGTTGATAGATATTTTATTAAAAATATTGCGTTATTGTGTGGTGTCTGTTGTGAATAAGGCGCTTAAGGTAGAGGAGTGAATTCTACTTTAAGCGCCTTATCGAATTATTTGTTAATTTCACGATGCTTCACGATCACATTATTCTCATCACAGAGCTCGTGGAAGAGCTTTTGAGAGAGATAGACAGATCGATGTTTCCCGCCGGTACAGCCAATTGCGATCGTGAGATAAGATCTTGTACCTTCTTTAAAGGAGGGAAGCCACTTAATAATGAACTCAGAGATATCTTGATAGAAGTTTTGGATATCTTCGGTTTCAGCAAAGTAGTCGATAACCTCTTGATCAAGCCCAGTATATTCACGAAGCTCAGGTACCCAATGGGGATTTGTGAGCATTCTTGCATCAAAAACAAAATCAGCATCAAGTGGGATACCATTACGATAACCAAAGGAGACGATCGAGATAGCGAGCGCCGTACTCTTTTGTTCAAGCAGGCGATCTTTTAAGAGTGCGCGTAGTTCATGGACATTCATAAATGATGTATCAATACGAACATCTGCGCGTAATCTTAATGGCCCGAGGAGCTCATTTTCACGGGCAATTGCTTCAGGAAGTGAAACTTGTGCGCTAGTAAGTGGATGGCGACGACGCGTATGACTATAACGTTTAATTAAGATATCATCGCTAGTATCTAAAAAGAGAATTCTTGGTTTAAAAGAGGTCGATTTCTCAATTTCTTGTAAAACCGCTTCAGCTTCGGAAAGATCATCCGGGAAGCTTCTTGCATCAACACCGATCGCAAGTTTGCTGATGCGATTTTTTTGTTGAATCTCTTCAAGAAATCGGGGGATAAAGGTGATCGGCAGATTATCAATGCAGAAATAGCCTTCATCTTCTAAGGTTTGTAATGCGATTGATTTACCAGATCCTGAGAGTCCACTGATAATAATCATATTTTGCATCATGGGGGAAATCGCTCCTTAATAGTGATTGATCGTTTGAGGTGATTGTAGAAACCTACTCAAACCCATATAAGATTCATTGATGATGAGATCTACAGATCTACAGATCTAGAGATCTAAATCCATCTGCTCTGGCTTTTTTCGAGGTCGCCTTGTTGTTGCTTTTTTAGGGGCCTCTTTTTTGCCTGAAAGCTCGCTCTCTTTTTTAGCTGTTGTTTTGCGTTTAGTCGCGCTTATTTTAGTTGTGCTAGTTATAGTCGTCGCTTTGACATCATTACCTTGGCTTATTGCTGAGTGAGATGATTGATTGAGCTGTACTTTCGGTGCACTCTTCTTAGTGTCAGAAGATTTCTCATGATTGTTTTTTTTAGGTACAGTCGGCTTAGGGGCTTGAGTCCTTGCATTAGGCATAACCCCGCTTGTTTTTTTGACTTTTACCGAAACCGCACCATTTTGTGAAACAGGATTCTCTCGTTCATTCGATTGCGGGATTCTGCTTTTAGGAATACCAGGGCCCGGTTTAGAAGTTACTTTAGGTGTATTTTTCTGAGCATTCTTCATAGCACTGACTTGTTTGGCTTTAAGGCTACTTAAGAAGGCAGATGAGAGGAAGAATATGACAGCAACGCCGGCAAAGTAATACTTATAATCGGCAAAGATAAAACGAAATTCCCCATTAAAGCTGACATTCGGTAATACCCATAAAATAATGGGGAGCAATATGGCTAGAAGCAGAATATGAAATTTGGCGGGAATTAACAGCCAAGTTCCCGTAATTCCTTCATAGTCATACTTTGAGGTCGTAGGATATTGCTGTTCATTGACGATCTGTTGATCATTGCTGTTCATATGGCATTAACTCTTCGAGGTAATGATTATAGAAAAGAATAAAAGCGAGCACTTCTTTATCTTTGAATTCAGGGAATAATCGATTAAATGAATTATTTCCAATTAGTTGGGATTTTACCTTATTTAATTCTTTTCGGATAGTTTCTGGTAGAGAATTGATATAAGTCCCATCTTTTAAAATGGTCCTGAATGTTTCTGGATGCCAAGCCTCAAGAGGAAGATTCGTTAGCTCAGGAAGCATTTCTCGCACTTGCATTAAAATATCCTCAAAGAACTCATTATCGAAACACTCTTTGCCATTACTGGCAGAGACAAGATAGGGAATCGGTGCGCTTATTCCATAGAGATATCCATTAATAAGATGCTTAAGGTATTTTGTAGCATCTTCTTTTTTATAGTATGGGAACATCGCAGAACCTACATCGCCTTTGCCTTGATGGTATAAGTAGAGGCTTGTGGCAAGATCATCATTTTTTTTCGTAGCGTGATAGAAGATATTGGTGATCGAAGCCTTAATGATTCGACGCAGATTGAGTGAACCAACATCCCATAAAATGATCGTATTATTACGTGAAAGTGCCGGCACTTTACCATGAAGGGTAATTCCGCTTTTAAAGCGTTTAACTTCAAATTCGCCTAAAGGCAGTTTAGCTTCAATGAGTGCGTTAGAGAGCATCTTTGGAAATTCACTTTTAATCTGCCAAGTGAGCCTACCATAAGCAAATTTAGGAAGATCGCCAAGGAGACGATATTCTTCATAAAGCTTATCTGAGAGCGTATTAAGTTGCTCGAAGGTGGGAGATAATTCTTCGCTGTTTTCAGCGTCTTTAACGTTTTCTGCGCGCTCAATCAGATCGGTTTTGCTATGAATGCCGGCATTTGAGCGTTCATTGACAAGCGTATTTTTAGGCGCTTCTTGTAGATAAGTTCGAAGAAGCGTTTCAGTTAAGGCTTTATTAAATTGATACTCATCTAATCCTTTATTGATAGAGAAAAGCTCATCATCTTCAATGAGCGTTGTATGTTCTTTAATCGGAGAAAGGCTTAGGCGATTTTCCGCAAAGAAGGTGGTTGGATCTTGATAAAAACGAATCAAGGAATCAAGGCTAATATCGGTTGTTGGGGTGATTTTTTCTGCTTCTTCAAAGTAGTGAATTAGGGATTCATACGAATAGGGCGAATTATAAAATTGATGCACCGCATCATTTAAAATCCATTCTGATTGATAACTCTGAATATCACTCTGATCTTCAAAAAGCGCTTCATTATAAGATGCCATCGGGTGCTCGTAAGTAATGGCCCTTGATGCCGGCATTTTAGGGTCATTTGTGATGGCTATCTGGTCGATATAACGTAAGAGCTCATCGATTAAGAGTGATGGGAAGAGATCGCTATTATCGCGAATGGATTTACCAATATAGCTGAGATAGAGCGATTCTTTGGCGGAGAGTAGCGCTTCTAAGAAGAGATAGCGGTCATCTGTATTACGATTACGATCGCCTCGCATACGCTGATATTGCATTAAATCAAAGCCATGATGAATGGAGGATTTTGGGAAATCAGCTTGATTCAGACCAATCATCGCAATAATTTTAAAGGGAATTGTGCGCATCGGAATGAAGGAGCAGAAGGTAATCTTCCCTTGGATAAAGTTCTGCTCAGGTTTCTCTTCTAATAGCTTCGCTTCTAACATCGGCGTTAGCGCTTTAAGAGGAAGTGCCTTATTAAATGCAACTGTTTCTGCGCCTTCAAGGAGGTTCTGCCAAAGCTTTTGGGTAAAGTGAAGTTTATCATTATTGTGAGAGGTATTTGTGAAGAATTTCTGCCAAACTTTTGGTAAAACACTCAGCCATTCTGAGGCTGTCTTATCGCCCTCTAATAATGTTTTTGTTTCTACTAAGAGATCGATAAAATGGCAAAGATTTCCAAGAATCTCGGCATTTTTCCCTTCGATATGTGCGTAAGGCAGAAGCGTATGTGGCTCAGTAGAATCATCTTGTAAAGGAAGTGATTCAGTTTCTGTGCCATAACCAAGAAGCATCCTCTGAAGCCCCCAGCGCCAGGTGTTGATATCCCAGTCAAACTTCTCATCATATGGCACTTGTAGCGCTTCAGTGAGATGTTCGCCATCAATGGCTTGCTTGATATTCGCATCATGAATCCAGAAATGAATGAGCGATAGGTCTGATTCCTCGAAATGGAATGTTTCCATAATCTCAGGAATCTGAATCAACATCAGCAGATCACTCGCTTTAAAGGCGCTTGATGGTAGAGATAGCAGTTGTATCAGCGCGGTAAAGATCGTTTCTGTCTCTTGAATGCTCACATCGGAGATCGAATAGGGTAAGTAACGATCGCGAGGCGCACTGCCAAATACCGCATGAATAAAGGGGGCATAGAGTTCAATATCCGGCGTCATAACGACGATATCTTCGGGTTCTAATGCAGGATTCTCTGAAAGTTCTCGTAGTAACTGATTATAGAGTGCTTCCACTTCGCGCATTGGGCTGTAAGTAACATGTAGTTGAATAGAACGATCTTTCTCTTCAACAAGATACTTTTCGGTTTCGCGCGTGGGTCTTAGATGGTAGATCTCAGATTGAATCTTGGTAAGCAGATTTGAAACTTCAGGTTCTGAGAAAGCTTCGGTGATCTGTAGATCAAGCTGACCATCATATTGCTGAAGCAGATGAAGGTGGTCGCGCCCAACTTTCCCAAGGGAAGCGAGAAGCGGATTACCGTAGCTATTTTGCCAATGCTCATCGAGAGAATCACGAAGGGATTCAGGAATATGCGGGGATATTGGATCAATTTCACTGAGCTTTTGCTCAAAGAAGTTAAAGAGATCGATATTGGGCATATTACTGCCTTTAATCAGATCGCCCCAATAGTATTGCGAAGGGTTATTAAAGAAGAGATGAATATCCATCACTTTAGAGAATTGTGAGATCAGGTCTAAAAACAGTGGTGGCAGAGAATTCAGTCCGATGATGAAGATGCGCTTCGGCAGTTTTTCGATAATGCTGGGATCTTGTAGTTTTGCTTCAATAATAGGATGAAGCATCCCCAAATGATGTGGTCTTCCGAGTGCATCATAGAGTTTTTGAAAGAGTGAAGCTTGCCATTTTTCTAATTCAACAGGAAGTGTATTATCAAAATAGGGAGGCGCCATTTCGCCTTGGCTCCAAGCATTGACCCAACTACTACGATAGACGATATATTTGTCGAAAATCCCGGCTAAATTCTCCGCAAGGTGCAAAATCCCCAGAAGTGGGTTTTGAGTCTTTTTGCTTGCGCTATCCTTTTCATATTTTTCAAGATAGTCACGAATCGGTGTAAAGAGTACCGCTTCTCGCTCATTATCAGTGCTCTCTTGTGTCATAATTTCATCAATGATCTTCACAAGTGGCCAAAAGAGTTGATCTTTAGAGAGTCTCTCGATGGGCGCTTGCGCTTTCTCTTCTTCGGTGAAGAGCATATCGATCAGATTCATCAGCATTTTAGAGGGCAATAAGAACTCGGCTTGCGTTAAAATACCGAGCTGTTTTGCGAGCTTAATTTGCATCCATCTCGCCATGCCAAAGTTTTGCACTAGGAAATATTCCTTATCAAAAGGCGTTGGCTGTGGATCTACTTTCGTGAGATAACCCGCAATATATTGCAAGGTATCTAGATGGTTGGAGTAGTAGAGATTAAAGCTCATAAGATTTTTCCATTATTAAAAAATGCCGGCAATATCACAACTGCGTTATGTATATGAGTGTAAGGGAAGCGTTGTAGCTCATCCACGGCGGTTAGGCAATGAATGCGCATCTATCAAAGACCTTTCAAGGGCTCGTTAAAAGCCTGTTGGGCAATTATAAACCGGTCTTAAAAAAGTCCTTCCATGCACTGATTTATCTGCTACATTAGTATAGCAAAGTTCTTATTATTCGCAGGCTAATCTCGATTAAATAT
>CAZPIQ010000007.1:37795-40381 GCA_964586665.1 uncultured Ignatzschineria sp.
AAAACTCATTAATTGTATTGTTGTGCTAATCATGCCGGCAATTGATGATTAAATTGATGATGACTTATCAGGCGAAGATAGTGAACCAATATATGCAAAATATATGCAGGCTAAAATGAATAGATGAATAACATTTTATCTTTGATTTTGATGATTATCTCTGCCAAAAGCGGACCTAGTGATCAGTCGTACTATCTATTGATGATAGTAGCCTCAGCGTAGAGAAAGCGTGTCAGCATGAGTTGTGTATGGCCGAATCGATATTAGAGAGTCTCGAGAAGATCGAGCACTATGAAACAATCAATCATCACAAAAATAGATAGGAGACGTGAGAGATTATGGCAGGTTTAGAGAGTTTATTTGCAAAGCGCATCCAAGGTTCACAAAGTTCAATCGTTAGAGATCTTTTGCAATATAGTAAAATGCCCAACATTGTATCGCTTGCTGGTGGTATTCCGGCAGCTGATATGTTTGATATGGAAGGGATTAATGAAGCTCTCAATGAAGTGATCGAGTCTGGAGAAGTCAGTGCTTATCAATACAGCACCACTGATGGTGAAACGGTTCTACAAGAGGAGATCGTGAAGCTTATCGCAGATCGTGATATCACTGCGAAGGCAGATGAAATTGTGGTAACGAGTGGTTCACAACAAGGACTTGATCTTATCTCACGTACTTTTCTTGATGAAGGCGATGTGATTTTAGTAGAGCGCCCAACTTATTTAGCGGCGATTCAAGGTTTTAAAATGACAGGTGCAACCGTTGAAGATATCGAAGGCGGTATTGATGGTTTAAATGTCGATGCATTAGAAGCGCGTCTTGAGAAGGGTAAAATTAAAGCACTTTATATCGTTCCAACCTTTGCAAACCCGACAGGTTCAACGATCTCTAAAGAGAAGCGTCAGCGCATTTTAGATTTAGCCGTGAAACATAACTTTGTGATCTTTGAAGATGATCCGTATGGTGAGATTCGTTTCACGGAATCACTTGCTAAACCCATTTATTCACTTGTGAAAACGGAAGAGGAGAAAGAACATATTGTTTATCTCTCATCATTCTCAAAAGTATTAGTACCTGGGCTTCGTTTAGGTTTTATCGTGACAAGCGAAAAAATCCGTAGCAAAATTGTGCTTTGTAAACAATCAGTGGATCTTCATACGCCGGTACTTTCACAATTAATCGTGGCGAATTACTTGAAAAGTGGTCGTTTACAACCGCGCATTAAAGAGATCTCAAAAGCGTATCAAGTTCGTTGTCAGCTTCTCATTGATTCATTAAGAAAACACTTGGGCGATAAGATTGATTTCGCAGAGCCAACCGGCGGCATGTTCCTCTGGGCGCGTTTACCTGAAGGAATGAGTGCAACGCAATTGTTGAAGCATGCGATTGATGCAGAGGTGGTATTTGTACCAGGTGCTGCGTTCTACGTAGGGGCGCCGGAAGATAATACACTTCGCCTCTCATTTGCAACAGTGACGGAAGCAACAGCTGATGAAGCAGGTCGCCGTTTAGCAATTGCGCTTGAAAATTACGAAGCATCATAATTCTCGTGAATTGTTTTGGTTGCTGATCTGTTGATTGATCGTTGATTGAGCAGTCGGCAGAGGTCCCAATGATCTCATTGATTTTTAGATAAACCATCTTTCAGATTTGGAAGATGGTTTTTGTATGGCTGTAATGCCGGTATGTTTTGCCTTGAAATGCGCTCTCTAAGATGTCGATATTATGTTCGATGTACCTATAATATTTTCCCGCGAAATATTGAGATGCCGTAAATCTCTCTTAAATCTCTCTTTTATCAAAAGTTTTTGATATTGATTTCTATTTGCCTGTGCGAAATCATGGCCTTTGCTTTTATGCTTATGGTGTTACATCGACTATTAAAGGCTCATGACTCGTTCGTAGGGCTTTAACGAAATCAGGATTCAATGGTATGATATCGCCATGAATAGTGATCAATATAAAACCATAACAGCGCTCAGTGAAGATGAGTTTGTCATCTCTCGTAGTCGCTTTATTACTTTTGCCGTGCCAGTCTCTTCAGAAGCAGAGATTGATGCGATTTTAGATGAGTATCGTAAACGTTATAACGATTCTCGTCATGTTTGCTATGCCTATGTTTTGGGCGAAAAATATGAACATTACCGCGCTAATGATGATGGCGAACCCTCAGGTTCAGCAGGGCGTCCGATCTTAGGGCAGATTCGTTCATTAGAGTTAACGAATGTACTTGTTATGGTTGTGCGTTATTTCGGCGGTATTAAATTAGGGACCGGCGGTTTAGTTTCGGCCTATCAGGAAGGAGCGCGTAATGCGCTTGAAAAAGCGAATATCGTGACGAAAACCATCGGGCAGAAAGTGACATTCACTTTTGATTATCCGGCAACGAACGATGTCAATCATGTGATTAATGATTTTAATGCGGTGAAATCTAATGAGAATTACGGCGTTAATTGTGAAATGACGCTCAGTGTTCGGGCAAATGATTATGCCGGATTAATTGAACGGCTTGAGAAAGTCGATACACTCTTTATTACGGAAAAAATCGATCTTTAGGGATCGATTTTTTGTGAGTATCTATTGTGA
>CAZPIQ010000007.1:40481-43103 GCA_964586665.1 uncultured Ignatzschineria sp.
TTGTGAGTATCTATTGTGAATATCTATTTTTATGTTGATGTATCAATAGAGCCTAAAATCCACAAGAAGCGGGTTATGATCTGATGCATCTGTTTCAAGGACTTCGCTCTTCTCAACGCGTAGCCCACGGTAGAAGACAAAATCAAGTGGCGAGTTGAAGAAGGCTTTACGCTGATCATTATCAAAAGAGACAGATTTAAGTCCCATTCTGCGCGTAAAATGATAGAGCAGATGCAGACGCTTTCGGCTCCAGGTATTAAAATCGCCGGCAAAAATCACAGGCCCATTGTGATTCATGACATGTTCTGCGATTGACTGAATCTGTTCACGGTAGATCTTCACGCCAAGGCTAAAGTTCACAGAGTGAACATTTACGACCATTAATAAGCGTTTATCATAAAGTGGATAAACGGTTACCAGTGCCGATTTTGCTAAACGCAAGAAGGGTTCTGCGGTCCTAAAAGGGCGGGAATAGAGCGGATAGCTTGATGCAAGTGTCATGACGCCGTAAGAATCTTTTGTGATCTCAATCGCCGGCACTTGATCGCCGACCATAAAGTGTTCGCGAGAGAATTGAATCAGCTCATCTGAGGATTTCGCCTCTTGTAGCAAAATGAGATCACGATCTTTGCCATACTCTTTTAAGATTGTTAGCCAGTTGAGCTTCTGCTGTTTATAGATATTCCAAACCATTACGGTTAAGCGATTATCTTTAGAAAAAGGATGAAAACGATCTAGGCGCGTTTCGCCATGAAGCGTCTCTCGACCGGATTGTCCTGTTGTGAATCTAAAGAGATGATTTTTATTATTCGCCATAATGATTCAGTTGTAAGGGTTAGCTTATGATTATTAAGAAATAGACCTTATATTGTCGCCTATTAATGATTAAAAATCATGATGTTTTTGTTCTTTTAACATTTTTTTAATGTGTTCTTAATGTGTTTTTAATGATTCTCAACCGGATGCGTTATACATTTTCTCAGCAGTGATTGATACTCAGATTCAAGTGCCATCAGATATTCTCCGGCATTTTCATTCAAAGATAATGGATCGCCGGCAATAACTTCGCAGTTAAATGGCACAAAGAGCGCCTCGCCTTTAGGAAGCGCCTTGCCAAGCCCCCGAAGAATGACTGGAATAACAGGGACTTCAGGGTTTCTTGAAGCAAGGATATGAATGCCTCTTTTAAGCTTGAAATCTCGCGCTTCAGTCATTGATCTTGTGCCTTCAGGGAAGAGAATCAGGATCTCTCCCGCTTCTAACGCCTTATAGCATTCTTTAAAAAGCACATCTGGGGCTTTTATCGTTTTGCGCTCCATCGGAATAATATCGATGCATTTTGTAGCGAAAAAACGTATCCATCGATTTCTCATAAAGTAATCCGCCGCTGCAACAGGGCGAATGCGTTGGATGATAGAGAGTGGATAGAGGCTCATCAGAACAAGCGTATCTAAATGACTTGTATGATTGGCAACAATAATCGCAGGACCTACTTTAGGAAGCTTTTTACGATCGATGATGTTGAGCCCAAGTCCGATTAAAACAAGTGGTTTAATGATGAGCGCAAAGAAGAGCAGTTTTAACCATTTGATGCGTGTGCGTTTCATAATAAATATCCTTATGCGCCAGTGATATAGTAGAAAAAGTGGAAGAAGATGGGTGTTGCATACATCAGACTATCAACGCGATCTAAAATACCGCCGTGACCCGGAATGAGTGTGCCACTATCTTTAATTTGAAGATCACGTTTAACAGAAGAGAGTACGACATCGCCCACAAAGCCAGAAATTGCAATTAAAATGCCGGCGATAATCCCTTGTTCTATTGTTAGAATCGTTAAGAAAGGCGCTAAAAATGCCGATAATGTGGTTGTTACAATGAGTCCACCGATAAACCCACCCCAAGTTTTATTAGGGCTGACTTTCGGGATGATCTTACGTTTTCCGAAACATTTCCCCGAAACATATTGGCTTACATCATTAAACTGCGTCGTAAAGAGAAGGTAGAGAATGAGCCCCGCAAAGCCGGCATTAGGATTGATACGGTCGATATTAGCGAGATAAGCAATATGGCTAAATCCAAAGACGCAGAGCATGAGACTCCATTGAACCACCGAATTTGATCGAATAAATCCTTTCGTTTCGCCAATCAGTACAGATCTAAAAGGGAGAAAGAGGAACATATAGACCGGAATAAAGATAATAAACATGCCATACCACTGAATATAGGCAAAGTAGAATTGTAAGGGAATCGCAAGATATGCCCAGAAGACTAATCGACGATCCACAGTGCGCAGAGGCGTGATCGAATAGAATTCTTTGAGTGCTAAAAAGCTAATGAAAGCAAAGAGAATCGTGGTGACTTTTGCGCCTAACATGAGCGCGCCTAAGATAATAGCAATCATCCAAGCCCACGAGCGAGTACGCAAAATGAGCTCTTCATAATTTTTTTCAGGATGATGTTTCACTTTCAAGCGAACAATGATGCCGGCAATGATGAGAGCGCTGATTAGCCCAATCCCCATTAATAGTGAATGAGTGGGAAAATGACTAAGGATAATGCCGGGAATATTAAAAGGGCTGTAGGCCATAAGGTTATTCTGATTCATCATTTACTCCTAAT
>CAZPIQ010000008.1:0-19170 GCA_964586665.1 uncultured Ignatzschineria sp.
AAAAACAGGTGCCGGTAAGATATCGAGCGCATGAACAATCGCTTCTAAATCTTGGCTCGCTGAATGAATAATCTTTGTGATATGAGGTGCTGTTAACAGTTCAATCAAAGATGTGAAGTCATTGAGTGCAAGCGGATCAATACAGACCGCTTCTGTTTCCGTTGCAAGCTGAATAAGGCAGAGTTTTGGGAAGTAGGTTTTAACGCGGAGGAACTCTGTATCAAGCGCGAGTAGCTCAATCGATTCTAATTGGGTATTACACCAATTATCTAAGGCTTCTTGGGTATCAATATAGAGATCTTTCATAAAACAGCATCCATCTAATTCAGAGAAGTTCGTATTATACGTTTTTTATATGACAATAGGGAATCATCCGTATAGAAATTGCTGTAATGGATGAAGAGTGTTCATTGCGAGGGAATCTATTAATAAATTATCGGCAGGCTAAGTCTCAAACAGTTAAGATAGACCCATTATTTCGATCATTTCAGATAATCCTTCAAAAGACCTTTAAAGTTATCTTTCAAATTATCTTTCAAATGATCTTTAAACCTATTCTTTTGACCAGATTTATAGATGGAGCTGATTTATGCAAATCCCATTTTCCGCATTTAATGCCATTCCTTATTGGATGGAGTATCAAGAGAAATCGCCACTTGTTCACTGTATGACCAATGATGTGGTGCAAAATTTTACGGCAAATGTGATTTTAGCAACAGGCGGTAGTCCTGCGATGATTCCTGATATTCAAGAATGTGCGGAGTTTACAGAGATCTCAAGTGCGCTATTAATTAATGTGGGAACATTAACAGAGCGTGCGGCGAAAGCGATGCTCAATTCAGCAGAAGCAGCGAATCTGACAGGAACACCATGGGTGCTTGATCCTGTTGGGATTGGTCCTGCGCTTTACTATCGTACCTCTATCGTCAATGACCTGTTAAAGTTTAAGCCGACAATTATTCGGGGTAATCCTTCAGAAATTATGGTACTTGCGGGCGCGGAATCGAATTCACAAGGTGTGGATTCCCATGATGATGCCGAGAGCGCCTTTGAGTATGCTGAAACAGTCGCGCGTGAATTTGATTGCATTGTCGCGATGACTGGTAAGTTTGATTATATTACAGATGGCGATAGAAGTTATGTGATCTCCGTGGGTACAGAGATGCTCACAAAAGTAACGGGAACAGGTTGTTCTCTCTCAGCGCTCGTTGCCGGTGTTTTAGGGTCCAGCAATGATCGGCTAGAGGCTGCAAGCACTGCTTGTTATATTGTGGCGCTCGCAGGACAATATGCTGCAGAAAGATCAAATGGTTTAGGTTCTTTTGCAGTGAATTATCTTGATGAATTATCAATGATGACTCCGGAGCGCTTACTGGAGATTGCAAAAGCGGAAGGTGCTTTTGATGATGTTTAAAAGAGTACTTTGATAAGTATCGATCATGATTTTTAAAAATGATTGATTAATCAATTGAATGAAGCTGAGATTGGATAAAATTGAATAAATTCAATAGTTTCATAGTGTATTGAGAAGCATTAAATAAACATTAAATAAACATTAGATAAATATTAAATAAGTATTAAATAAGTATTTAAAAAATGTTGAAAATACTGAATAGATATTAAACAAATATTACATAAACATTTAATAAGTATGAAGTTTTAAGGAGTTTGTCGTATGGGTTATCCCATTATTCGTAATAATTTAAGTCGCACGGAATTTGATCTTTCACTCTATTTGGTTTTAGATCCTGAGCTTTGTGGCGGAATGGCTGGAATGGTTTCGACCGTTTATGAAGCGGTTGAACGTGGCGTGACTTGTGTGCAATTACGCTCTGAAAAAGCGGTTGATAAGCGTTATTGGTATGAAGCGGGCTTACTGCTGAAAGCATTGTTAGACGATTATAATGTACCGCTGATCGTGAATGATCATATTGATGTTGCACTTGCGATTGATGCTGATGGCGTGCATATTGGACAAAAAGATTTACCCGCTGATGTGGCGCGTAAGTTATTAGGGCCGAATAAAATTTTGGGGCTCTCTGTGGGTTCACTTTATGAGCTTTCGCAAGTGAAGCTTCATGATGTGGATTATGTGGGTGTAGGTCCTGTGTTTGCCACAAGTACTAAAAAAGATGCGCGTAAAGCACTGGGTATTTCGCAGCTTGAAGCGATCGTCAATGCAAGGAATATCCCTAAAGTTGCCATCGGTGGCATCAATCAAGAGAATGCCGCAGAGGTACTTGCAACAGGTGTTGATGGGATTGCCGTTGTATCTGCTATATGTGGACAAGAAGATATTGCTGGCGCAACCCGTGCGCTTGCGGCATTAACAAAGAATCGACAATAGATTAGGAGAAGTAGTGATGAATAAGATATTAACGATCGCAGGATCAGATCCCAGTGGCGGTGCTGGTATTCAGGCGGATTTGAAAGCATTTTCGGCATTAGGAACTTATGGGATGTCGATTATTACCGCATTGACGGCGCAATCGACACAAGGTGTTACAGGCGTATTACCGGTACCGACTGAGTTTATAGAAAAGCAATATCATACATTAATGGATGATATTGAGGTCGATGCGGTTAAGATGGGTGCGCTCGTTAATAGTGAGATTATTCATACGGTTGCAGACCTTCTTGAGTCGCGCCCGATTCCGTTTGTTGTGCTTGATACGGTCATGATTGCTAAAGGTGGTCATCCGCTTTTAGTTGAAGATGCGGTGAGTGCGATTCGAGATCGAATGTTGCCACTAGCGGATATTATTACGCCAAATCTTCCAGAGGCTGCTGCGCTTTTAGGTGCTGAAGAGGCGAAAAGTGAAGCTGAGATGGAAGAGCAAGGACGTGCGCTTTTAGCATTGGGGCCAAAAGCGGTATTAATGAAAGGCGGGCATTTAGCACATGCAACAAGTCCTGATCTCTTGATTACAAGTGCCGGCGTTGAACGCTTCGTCAGTCCTCGTATTGAAACTAAAAATACGCATGGCACAGGTTGTACGCTTTCGGCGGCGATTGCTGCGCTTTATCCTCAGTATGGACTTAAAGAAGGCGTTCAATTAGCAAAAGCGTATATCGATGGAGCGATCGCCAATGCGGATAAACTAGGTGTTGGTAAAGGGATTGGCCCAACGCATCATTTTTATCGTTGGTGGTAAACCCTCAGCGATGTTTGGTCAGAAAATGATGTAGAGATTCTGTTAAGCAATTGAATCAAAAAATTCGATCATAAAATTAGCAATAAAAAGAAGGTGCAAGAACTGAATTTCCTGCGCCTTTTGTCTGTATTCTTAGACTTTATGGATCTAAGATTGCTATATTAATAGATCTATTTTTAACGGATATATTTTAAGGGATCAATCTAGTCAAAAAGATCCATCAAGAAGCTACGTTTACGATATTTACGGTCATCGTGACGATCATAGTCACGGTCGCGGTCATCATGGCGACGGTCATGGTGTCGATCATAGTCTTGGCTATGGTCGCGTGAATCACGAGATTCTCTGCGCGGCTCTTCTTGTGCTGTCGTTTGTACTGAAAGCTCAATGATCTTATCAAGCTCACCACGGTCAAGCCATACACCGCGGCATTCAGGGCAGAAATCGATCTCAACTCGTTGTCTTTCACTCATCACTAGGGTGACATCTTTACATACAGGGCATTTCATCTCAGTTTCTTCCTTCTGAAAGCTAAAAAATCATTATAGAGAAGAGAGAGAATTCTGAAAAGATAAATTCCTTATAAAATCACATGCTTGGGTATAAATTGTTCACTCATAAAGTGGTTTTTAAACGCATGGAATTATGACAAGAATATGACAGGTGGCTTTATTAATACACTATCAGCAACTTTTCGTCATCAATTTCCCGGCAAAATATGGGCATAGGTTTTAAATAACAAACTCGATTGATTTTTGTTATCGTGGATAAGCAATTTTAAGTCTAAATGCTGTCGGCAGGCTTAAATGAATCCTTTTGCAATAAGCCTCTTAGTCATCGGTAGAGATTGTTTTATGAGTAGATTAATCAATATTCAAGCCTTTTTAAATGAACATCCCTTTTCAAGATTGCAAATGGGCGTATTTATTTTTACCTTTTTAATCACTTTTTTTGATGGTTATGATACTGCGGTTATTGGCTATATTGCGCCTAGTCTTTTAGACGAATGGCAGCTTGAAAAAGGCGCTTTAGCGCCGGTGCTCAGTGCCGCACTTTTGGGGCTGGCGATTGGCGCAATCATATTTGGGCCTGTGGCAGATAGATTTGGGCGTAAAAGAGTGCTCATTATTGCCGTTTTTATTTTCTCACTCGGAACAACGCTTTCGGCATTTGTGACAACGCTTACGCAGTTGGAAATTTTACGTTTTATAACGGGATTAGGTTTAGGCGCGGCGATGCCTAATGCTGTAACGCTTCTGTCAGAATTTTGCCCAAAGCATAAGAGAGCGCTGATTGTGAATACCATGTTTTGTGGCTTTCCCCTTGGCGCCGCAATGGGGGGATTTATTGCTGCGTATTTAATTCCGACATTTGGCTGGCGTTCGGTGCTTCTTTTTGGGGGTATTATTCCGTTGCTTTTGACCGTGTTAATGTGCTTTTACCTTCCCGAATCACTCCGTTTTCTAGTCAAACGAAAAGCTGTTGGCGATGAAGCGAAAGCCATGAAGATTTTGGCAAAGATTCATCCTGAAATATCGATATCAACGAGTGTGCAATTAAAGTTAGAGGATGAGGTAGAGGTCTCAACTCGGCAATTAAATGAAGATGTTGAGCGCCCTGAAAAACGCGGTTTAAAATTAGTCTTATCAAGAGAGTATTATTTAGGCTCAGGACTTCTTTGGGTTACTTACTTTATGGGACTCGTGATTTTCTATGGGGTGATGAATTGGATGCCAACTCTTTTTCGTGAGGCATCCCTTTCTGAAGGGCTCGCTTCAGTGGTTACTGGATTATTCGCACTTGGCGGACTCGGTGCGATAGCCAATGGTTGGCTGATGGATCGGTTTAATGGTACGTTGTTAATCTCCCTCTTTTATGGGCTGACCGCGGTATCTGTGGCGCTGATTGGTTACTTAGTCTCAATAAACATTGTTCTTTTGATCAGTATTGTGCTTTTTGCAGGCCTCGTGATGAATACGGCGCAAGCCTCAATGCCGGCATTAGCCGCGAATTTTTATCCGACAGCAGGAAGAACCACCGGCGTTTCAATGATGTTAGGGGTTGGGCGATTTGGTGGTATTGCTGGGTCTTATTTAGTGGCCTTTTTGATTGCCAGTAATCTAACATTAGCGCAAATATTTATGATTCTCGCAGTACCGGCAGTGATCGCATTAACGTCGCTTCTTATTAAAAATCATTTACGTTAAATCTTCAGTCATTTTTGATTGATAGAATTAATATAGGAAATTAATATAGGAAAATATATGTATAAAAAAAGCTCAATAATTTGAGCTTTTGTCTTGTATGATTTATTTATCGACGCTTCCCAGACTTTGATTGTTTGGAGATTATCTGTGTCATATTGCTTTTGATCTGTAAGTAGCTATCAAGGCGGCGTTGTGAAATGAGCCCTTGATGAATGGCTTCTTGATAAGTACAGCCAGGATCATTGATATGGCTACAGTTGCTGAACTTGCAAGCTTCAGTTAGTGCATCAAATTCAGGGAATCCCTCATCAATCGCAGAAATAGGTAAGTGCTCGATATTAAAACTTCGAACGCCGGGAGAATCAATTAAATAACTATCTTCCATCGGTAAATGGTAGAGCGTTGTGGTAGAAGTCGTATGATTACCGAGTCCTGTTGAAGCATTGATCTTCTGTGTCTGTAGATCTAATGTTGGGATCAGCTTGTTTGTAAGAGAGGATTTGCCCACGCCAGATTGACCCACAAAAATGGAAGTCTTTTCTTTCAACGCTTCATTCAGGCGATCAATAGAAGTAGGATCAAAAATGGACGTTTCAAAAATAGGAATCCCCAGTTTTTTATAATCTTCCATAAAGCTTAAATCCACGCTCTCATCAATCTCATCTTTTTTATTAAGAATGAAAGCAACATTGATCTCAAAATAGGTCGCGGCAATCAAGTAGCGATCAATTAGGGAAGGGCTAGGCTCAGGTTTAGGTGCAATGACGATATAGAGCTGATCAATATTTGCAGCTAAAATTTTCTCATGTCCGCCAAAACCAATACGCGAAAAGTGATTTTCACGAGGTAAGCGAGTTGTGATGACAGGCTCATTTTGCTCAAGAAGATAATAAACGTAGTCACCGCAAACAATGGCACCTAAACTTTGGCGTACAGCTGCTTTTTGCAGGTTAAGTTCTTCATCTTCGAGCGTGACATGTTGACCATGCTGGGCAATAACGCGACCAGAAAGCGCATCATTGAGGTCATCATTTGAGAGAAGTTGTTCGCGTCTTAATTCTAAAAGACGTTTTTGCTGATCGGTTAGGCGTCGGCTCATGCTATATTAACGTTCTAAGTGTGGAAGTTTGTTCGGTACACCATCCCACTTTTCAGCTTCAGGTAGCGGGGCTTTCTGCTCGGTAATCACAGGCCATTTGCGAGAAAGTTCAGCATTGATATCTAAAAATACCATCTGCTCTTCGCTTAAATCATCATCAGCTAAGATCGCACCAGCTGGGCATTCAGGTTCACAAAGCGTGCAATCGATACATTCATCAGGATCGATCACAAGGAAATTAGGACCCTCATGGAAGCAATCAACGGGACAGACTTCGACGCAGTCTGTATATTTACATAGGATGCAGTTATCAGTTACGACAAATGTCATAAAAAATCTCCAAAGATAAATTTAAAGCAATCGCATGTGAGTCATTGAGGATTAGATAAGGTTTAAAGCTTATTGAAAAGATCATGCGAGTCGTTCATTTTGGCTCTATTATACCGTGAATACAAGTACAATTGAAAAAAGTACACTGAAAATCAGTCAATAATATCGATGTAATGTCATATTGGTATGCGATCATGGTGTTAGATATTGATATGGGATATTGATTTGAGGCAGAGAGTAAGATTAGGTTATAGAAGTACAAAAAAGCTCGGAGATTGAATTTGTACGATAAGTATTCAATTCCCGAGCTTTTGCATTTGTATTATTGATTGTTGTTAGCTTTTTTAATTCTCTGATTCTTTAATTTTTTGCTAACCGCTACTTATTGAACGATGACTTTTGCAATACGGCGTTTACCCACTTGGATAATGACTTCATCGCCTTTTGAAAGGTTAAGGCCTTTATCTTCAACACGTTCTTGATTGATACGTACTGCGCCTTCCGTGATCATACGGAAACCTTCTGAGTTTGAACTCACAAGACCTGCATCACGCATTGCTTGTGCAATACCGATGATACCTGCTTCAGATTGAACAATTTTCTCATCGATTTCATCAGGCAAATTCCCTTTTTGGAATCGTTCGATAAAGTTACGCTTTGCTTGTTCAGCAGCTTCAGCATTATGGTAGCGAGCGATAATTTCATCACAAAGCTCGAATTTCACATCACGAGGGTTACGGCCTGATGCAACTTCTTCTTGTAATTTTTTGATGTCCGCAGTTGAACGGAAACTTAAGAGTTCGAAGTAGTTCCACATAAGATCATCAGAGATCGACATGAGCTTACCAAATTGATCATCTGGCGTATCATCAACACCGATATAGTTACCGAGTGATTTAGACATCTTGTTAACGCCATCAAGACCCACAAGAAGTGGCATCGTAATTGCGCATTGTGGTTTATCAATGCCATAAGCGCGCTGAAGGTCACGACCCATGAGAAGGTTAAATTTCTGGTCAGTACCACCAATTTCAACGTCAGCTTTAAGATGTACCGAATCATATCCTTGAAGAAGTGGATAGATGAACTCATGAATGGCAATCGGTTGATGTGATTTATAACGCTTTTCAAAGTCATCACGCTCGAGCATACGTGCAACAGTATGACGTGAAGCGAGCTGAATCATACCACTTGTGCCAAGCTCACCTAACCAGTGTGAGTTAAACACGACGTTTGTTAAGTTTCTATCTAATACTTTAAAGATCTGCTCTTCATAAGTTTTAGCATTTGCAAGAACTTGTTCGCGAGTAAGTGGTTTACGAGTTACATCTTTACCAGATGGGTCGCCGATCATGCCTGTGAAATCCCCAATTAAGAAATTCACTTCATGACCGAGATCTTGGAAATGACGCATTTTGTTAATTACAACGGTATGTCCGAGATGTAAATCTGGAGCAGTAGGGTCAAATCCTACTTTAATACGAAGTTGACGGTTCTCTTTCAACTTAGCAGTTAAATCCTCAACTGAGATAACTTCATCAGTACCACGTTGAATAATCTCTAGACTCTCTTCTATGGTTGCCATACTTTCTATCCTAAATTTTTTAAAAATGGATTTACACTCTTTAGTCTACACTTCACCTCAAGAGTGCGGGTTGAGGGAAGGGGCAATATGTATCATGAGAGATATACTTGATAAAGCAGAAGTATTATCTCGACATAAAGCTTTTAACTTTTAATATTTGTCATTTATTAATTTAACACTTTTAAAGTGAAAGATCCCTTTGCTGGGAATTATTTAAGCCGTAAAACTTAAATTAGCAAAGGGCTCTAATGGTATATTTTATCAATTAATAATTGGATTGTTGCAAATTAGATACGCCACTGACCGGCTTACCTGTTGGTTGCGCTTGATATGTGCGCTCTGAGGCAGGAGGCGGGAATGAAATATCGGATGCAGGTGGCGTATAACTCGATGAGCCTTCATCGCGAAATACAGGTGCTATACTTGGTTGTGAGGCTTGTTTGATTTCACGAGTTGATATCTCGACTTTGGGTGCAGATAGATTGCTAGAAGTCATGTCCTCATATGCACGATGATCAGGATTATCGGGTAAATCTGTTTCGCTTGTTAAACTAATAGGCTCGATCGCAATCGGTGCCGGCGCCATCGCTTGCGGTGTTTGGGCCGGCTGACTTATCACAGGTTGGTTCACCATTGGTGTGATAGGCGTTCTTACTGGTGCAACTGCTTGGGTATTTGAAGTGCCTAAAGAAGGATTTTTCTGTCCAATAATAACGGGTAATCCTGTCTGTTGTTGTACCGCAATACCGATTAGGTCTTGATTCACATTTGCATCAGGGTAGTCTTTTAAGAAGCTATTGAGAACTGTCAAAGCTTTTTCTTTAAGTGCCGGTACAGAAAGATTATCTTCCTCAAGGGGTGGGTGAACTTCTATTAAAATATCATTGCCAATGACACCATATTTTACAGGTTCGTTTAAGAACGTGACCATGGTATTTGTTGGAACCATATCATAAAGATGTTCGATATGTTGCGGGTAGAAACGCATGCAACCATGTGTTACGCGCATACCGATTCCTGTTTCATCATTGGTACCATGTAATAGATAGCTTGGAAGTGCTAAGCGTAACACGCGCGTTCCTAAAGGATTATCCGGACCAGCAGGAACAACTCTTGGAAGCGTTCCACGTCCCATCTCTTGGTGTTCACGGCGGATGGATTCCGGTGGATACCAATTGGGGTGTTCTTGTTTACGCGTGATTGACCATGAACCTAAAGGTGTTTTCCAGTCCATGCGACCAACGCCTACAGGGTAGACATAAATTTTGTCTGACCCTTTTAAGAAGTAATAGGTGCGCATTTCAGGAATGTTTGACACAATTCCTGAGCGTTTTCCTTTAGGGAGAATAAACTGCGTTGGAAGTACAAGTGGTTGTGTTTCACTTAACATCCAAGCATTAATGCCGGGATTCGCCCAGCGAAGTTCGTCATAACCCATCTCGTAGCGAATGGTTAAATCCACTAAAGATTCATGGCGCTTTGGCGTCACATAGACAATTTCCCCAATAACATCTTCACCTGGGAGCGGTTTAGTATATTCCACATATTTTTGGGCAAAAGATGTAGATGTTGTAGCTACGAGGAAACCGAAGGCTAATAAAATGCGTTTAATCTTCATAAACAACTTCTCAAAAAGGGTAGATCGTTAGTAGGGGAATTAGCCCTGATCTTGAAGTTTATGGAATTTCTCCATAAGATCATCTTCGCTTTCAACGTGATCAGGATTTTTGGGAATACATTCTACAGGACAGACTTCAACACATTGTGGTGTATCAAAGTGACCTATACATTCTGTACATTTATTAGGGTCAATGACGTAAATTTCAGGTCCCATTGAAATTGCTTCATTTGGGCACTCGGGCTCACAAACATCACAGTTAATGCACTCGTCGGTAATCATTAATGCCATGGTAATATCTCCTAAAATGACAGCCTAAGCTATCAGGTTATTGTCAAATAATCTAATTTTTAATGCAAACACTCATGAATAGACTTTATCACGATGAGCTGTTTGCATCAAAAATGACTGAAAGAGCGGTATATGAAAGGTTTTAGATATTTCATGTCTATTAAAATCGATTGTTAGGATGCTTTTTTGTGGAAAAAATTTACCCAAAATAGATCTAGACTTCTTTCTATCAATCAATAGCGCTCAACAAAGTGGTACCAATATCAATTAAAGATATTCAGCACCACGCATATACGGTTTTAAAACTTCAGGAATACGAACGCGTCCATCTTCCTCTTGGTAGTTTTCAAGTACTGCCACCAAAGTACGGCCAACGGCTAAGCCTGAACCATTTAAGGTATGAACTAACTCAGGTTTACCGGTTTCAGCGTTTCTATAACGTGCTTTTAAGCGACGCGCTTGGAAATCACCGCAGTTTGAACATGAAGAGATTTCACGGTATTTCTGTTGACCTGGAAGCCAAACCTCAAGATCATAAGTTTTTGTTGCAGAGAAGCCCATATCACCCGTACAAAGTACAACACGGCGGTAAGGGAGTTCGAGTTTCTCCAAGATTGTTTCAGCGTGTGTGACTAAACGTTCAAGTGCATCAAAGGAATCTTCCGGTTTCGTGAAGTGAACAAGCTCCACCTTCTCAAATTGATGCTGACGAATCATGCCGCGTGTATCACGACCATAACTACCCGCTTCTGATCTAAAGCAGTTACTGTGTGCCACTAATTGTGTTGGCATTTCGGCATCTTCTAAGATCTCATCTTGTGCGAGGTTAGAGAGCGGGACTTCTGCTGTAGGGATCAGGTAGAAGTTACGCTCATCTTCCAATCTAAAGAGATCTTCAGAGAATTTAGGAAGCTGCGCTGTACCATAAAGGCTTTTTTGATTCACAACAACCGGCACATTGACTTCTGTGTAACCATGTTCTTCAGTATGAGTATCAATCATGAACTGTGCAAGCGCACGATGTAGTCTTGCCATGCTTGATTTAAGAACTACAAAGCGTGAACCACTGATTTTAGCGGCAACTTCAAAATCCATGCCGGCATTTTCACCAAGGGCAACGTGATCTTTTGGCTCAAAGCTAAATTCACGAGGTGTTCCCCAGCGTTTGATTTCAACATTATCATCTTCGTCTTTACCGACAGGCACATCACTGTGTGGCATGTTAGGCATATCGAGTAACATGGTGTTGAGCTCATCTGTGACAACATCAAGCTCAGCTTGTGCAGCTGCAAGTTTTTCACCTAAAGTTGCAACAGACGCTAAGATTGCTGATACATCTTCACCTTTCGACTTTGCAATACCAATCTGCTTTGAGCTTGTATTACGCTCGTTTTGAAGATCTTGTAGGGAGATTTGTAATACGCGGCGCTTTTCTTCGAGCTCGTTAAAGCGTGTGGTGTCCATTTTGTAACCACGTTTAGCGAGTGCATTTACAACATCATCTAAATTCTGTCTTAATAGGCGTGGATCAATCACTTGTATGTCCTTCATGAAGAGTGAAAATTAACCCCGTATTATATACGAATTTATACATTTCTTCCAAAGATCTTATGATGTGCGATTGCTATCCAAAACTGGATGATTTTTTGAACGATTTATGAACGATTTATTGAACTGTTTGTTGTGCTATTTATCGAGTTATTTATAGACGCTACAATAGCGTGTATAGTAGGGCGATAAAAGTATTGTTCATTCTCATTGTTCATTTTGCATCATTTCATTTGCATCACAAAAGGCGTTTATTATGAAATCTTCACCACAAAGCATCTCTTTAATCACAAAGATCGCGAGTGCCATTGGGGTTATGACGATTGTTGTTGGTTGTGCGAGTATTACGCAGAAACAAGATGAGAGCTTGGCGAGCTTTAGGGACGTAATCGTTCAAGAAACCAAACTATCAGATAGTGAAAGAGAGGCCTTATATCAAGATCAGCTTTGGTATAGCCATGATGCATGGAAGAAACGTGATCCCAAAGCGAATCTTCAAAAAGGAGAGCTTGAAGCCATCTTCTTAGAATGTTTAAAGGCTTCTGAAGCAATTGAAAATGGGATTAGTGCCAAGATTGGTGGTAAGGATCCTGTGCAATTTATGCATGCAAGAGCAACCGTTGAGATCTGTATGATTGGCAATGGTTTTGTCGCGAAAGATGAGCGTAAAACTTTAATCTGTGAAGCGGATGAATATGATGTTCTTCCGATCTGCTTAATGGCACGTTATGATGTGTTAGAGCAACAAGCACAATAAAAGAAGCATTATTATCGATTATCGTTATTAGATGCTTCTCATCGAAAATAGCACTCTTTCTGAGTGCTATTTTCTATTATGTTCTTCCTTTTATACTATTCCTTTTATGGTTACGGGGAATAAAATAAATTGGCATAAGCCCGGCTGATTGCTATTAAAATTGCACGACTTTATACTTTTGCGCAAGTGTTAAGGCATTTTGCATCGCCTTTTTAAGTGCTGGTTGCAGATAAGCAAAATTCTCATCTTCAAGTTTGAGCTTATTAATCACGCGAAGTAATGATGATAATTGAGCAGACATCGAGAGCGTCACGAGATAGAGCGATGAGGAATGGGCTTTATCCGCAAATGAATAGTGTAGATCGTAGTAATAGAGTAGATCGTTAAAGACTTTAATCGCATTTAAACGTTCGGGGGTAAATTTTTCAATAAATTCAGCTTCAGGTAGTACGATTCTATCTGGCAGTTCAATGAGTTTTAGATCTTTTAAATATTCATCTGTGAGATAGTTTTCAGAAAGCGTATCAATTTTTTTAGAGAACGTTAAAAGCATAAATTGAAAGTGTTGTTCAAAGAGCTGACGCTCCATCTCTTCCCGTTGCTCCTTCATCTCCTCGCGGGTGCGGCCTAACTCTTCTCGATTAATTTTGAGTTCTTCTCGGTTGAGTTGTAGATCTTCTCGTTGTAGGTGTAGAGAATAGAGTACGCCGGTAAAAGCAACGCCGGTAAATAGTGCAACAACTGCATCAAAGAAGATACTCTCATTATTAGGACTTTTCAGAGTTAAATATATGGCAATCAACCATGTCGTCACGATGAATGATACTGTGACAGCAAAAAACCAACTAAACTCTCTTTTTTCTCTATTATTCTTCTTGCGTGCCATCGAGCTTATTTCCTAGAAGCATATTTATGTAAATTAAACTGGGAAGGGAGATCGATTATCCAAGCCATAAAAAAATCGGTAATAATCCCTGAAAGTATTATTACCGATTTTATATTATTTAACCAATGATTCTATAACAGCTCTTTGAAAATGAGTGAACTACTCTTTTTCTGAAAGCTGCGCATGCGGATCTTTGAACTTCGCATCATCTAAAAGACCAAGCTCTTTATCTGTTACGACCGATGCCGTTAATGCTCCTGAAATATTGGTCATGGTGCGCCCCATATCAATCATTGGGTCAATGGCTAAGACCATGCCAATCAGTGGGAAGTATTCGCCCATTCCCATTCCAGAGAGCGCAATGGTAGCGGCGATTGTCGCGGTTCCAGGAACGCCGGCAATCCCAATTGAACCAATCACGATCACAATTACGAGCATGATATAAAACTGTAGATCCATCTCAATACCGACCATATTCCCGACCATCATTACAAGTAGTGCCGGGAAGAAGCCCGCACAACCATTCATCCCCATGGTGGTTCCAAGTGATGGAATAAGGTTTGCTGTGCCTGCTGAAACGCCCATGCGCTCAGTTAAGCTCGAAATAGCCATTGGCAGTGTACCCACAGATGAACGGCTTGAGAATGCCATGACTAAAGTATCGCGTGCTTTTTTAAGGAACATCCATGGTGATAAACCGTGTGCGCCGACAATGACCAAGTGAATACTCATCATGATAAAGGTGGCGATATAGATTGCGAGAACAAAGCTTGAAACTTTAATCACTGCTGGAATACCATTAGCGATAATTGTGCCGGCAAGTAGTGCAATCACAGCATAAGGCATATATTTGATCACAGTCATTGTGATACTCATCACAATCTTATGAAGAGCATCAATAAACTGTTTAAAAATACCCATCGCTTCAGGCGCTTTCGGCGTCATTCGATTTGCCGCAATTCCCACAAGTGCAGAGAAGATCACAAGGCCGATGATATTGTTATTATTCATTGCGCTCACAATATTGTTGGGCACAAGGTTGACAAATGTATCGACAATGGTGGTGTACTCACGGCTTTTAGCTGCCGTTTGGATAATCTCATCCCCTTTACCAAGCCCCATCACCGAAGCAATTAAGATCCCGAGGATAGCCGCAATGCCGGTAGTGAAGAGTAACCAGAAGATGCCGCGACGGGTGACTTTTGTGAGTTGTTTATCGCCTCCAAAATCAAGGATCACTTTGACGATAGAAACAAAGACAAGCGGAATGACGAGCATTCTAATAAATGCAATGAAGGTACGACCAAAAAGACCATACCAAGTTTTTGTCTCTTGTAGCACAACTGTTGAACCATCAGGGAAGCCTTCAATTGCTTGGACGCCAAGACCAATCAAAATTCCGAGAATAAGCCCCACAAGCATACGAATAAAGAAGCTCGCTTTGCGTTTTTGCAGTTGATAAATAATAAAGAAGGCAATCGCAAGGACGACGAGCGAAATAATGGTTTCATAGCGAGAGATCGCTAAAAAGTTTTCAAAAAATGCACCGGTAAATAACGCATTATTGGTGGTTTCTAAGGCTTCCGGCATTGTCTGCTCCTTAAATGACAGTCAATTATGGTAAATGTGTACTTTAACTCCGTTCACAATATTACAATTCGTCCTAAAATCCCAATGAATTAGGCAGCATCTGTTAGATGGTTTGAAAAATTCGGAGTAGTGATGATTATATATCTGAGTGCGGGGTATTTCATTCGTACTGATTGTATATGAGATATATGCAATTAGTCGAATTATTTTTAATCAGGCATCGATTGATGTCTGAAATATATTCGAAATACCACTGTTTTAGCAGGAAGTTGAGTGGAAAAACGATTAACTGGCTAATTGATAAACGGTACAAATTATCGAAATTATGCTATTTTATATCCCTTTTAAAATAAACAGTTAAAGCAGTCATATATCTTTAAAAATGCCGGGATTATCCCGAATTTCATAATGCTAAGTAATGTTTTACATTATGCTAGGTCACGATATCACGCCTACAATATCTCCATTATTTGAATGAATGTAGATAACAGACTCAATAGGTCTGTTTTAAGAGGGTGGCGATGGATTGTGTACCGGCATTTTAAAATATATGTTTATAAATATATGTTTATAAATATATATTAGATATCTGCTTTAAATTCAATGAATTTAGATGAATCATCAAAGCAATCATTATGGGTTGTTTCAGAGATTTATCCTTACCGAGTAACAAAGAAGATTTATGCGATTAAGTAAAGTCAAACTCTCAGGTTTTAAATCATTCGTTGATCCAACGACATTTGTGTTGACCGGAAAACTCAATGGTATTGTTGGGCCGAATGGTTGTGGTAAATCAAATATCATTGATGCGGTTCGTTGGGTGATGGGAGAATCTTCAGCGAAGCAGCTTCGCGGGGAGTCGATGACTGATGTGATCTTTAATGGATCAGAACGTCGAAAGCCTGCCAGTATGGCATCGATCGAGCTCATTTTTGATAATGATCAGGGGCGATTAGGCGGAAAGTGGTCAGAGTATCGAGAAATTAGTGTTCGTAGAACTTTAGATCGCGACAGTAAGAGCCAATATTTTCTGAATAATACTCGCTGTAGACGTCGAGATATTACCGATATCTTCTTAGGAACGGGTTTAGGCCCGCGTTCTTACGCGATTATTGAACAAGGGATGATCTCGCGTATTGTTGAATCAAAACCGGAAGAGCTTCGAACATTTTTCGAGGAAGCTGCGAATATTTCCAAATACAAAGAGCGTCGCCATGAAACCGAACAGCGTATCACGCATACGCGCGATAACTTAGAGCGTTTAAATGATATTCGCTTAGAACTTGGAAAGCAGCTTGCAAGATTAGATAGGCAAGCAGCGACTGCGCGTCGATATCAGGCATTAAAGCAGGAAGAGAGAACGATCGGCTATGCCCAGCTTAATCAACAAAAATCAGCAGTGGAAGCTGATATTAATGCATTGATAGAAGGTCATGAGAGTGAACATCATGAATTCACGCAGATGATCGGGCATCTTAATAGCGTGACAACGCAACTTTTTGATCAAAAGAAAGCTTTTGAGACGCTTGAAGCGTTGATGACGCAGAAAAATAGTGAACTCTATCCTTATAAACAAGCCGTTGATCATCTTGATCATGAGCTGGTGCGTCTTCATGATCTACAAAAACGAGATATGGAATCGCAAGCAGAATGGCAAGAGAATGGTAAACGTTTAGAAGAGGAAGTTACGAGTAGTCAGATCGAACTTGAGACACTTCAAACGAGCTTTGATGAAGCGAATTTTACGATTGAAGCGGAAGCTGATCATCTTTGGCAAGAGAGTGAGAATCTCACAGCGATGGAAGCGGAGCTTGAAATTGTTCAGCGGAACTTTACTGAGATTCGGGATTCTTTAAAGAATATTGAGCAAAAACTCGAGCTTGATCGTCATAGTGCCAAGTTCCATATCGAAAAAGCCGGCAATATTGACGCTGAGCGTTTACGTTTACAAACCTCTGAAGTGGCTGAAGTATCAGAAGAGGATGAAGAAGTCTCTATTTTAGAAGAGACGCTCATTATCAAAACTTCTGAGGAAGAATTGTTAAAGAGTGAGCTTGATGGTAAACAGACGGCGCTTTCGAATCTGAAAGGCGATCTTTCGAATTTACAAAATGAGCAACGCAAACTCCTTGCAACCCGCAATCAGCTTGCCGGCGAAGTGAATATGCTCGAGAAGATGATTGAAACCGAAGAAAAGGAGAGTCAATCGCCTCTCTTTGAACATATTCAAGTAAAAGAGGGCTGGAATGGTGCGGTAGATAGTGTCTTAAGGCAAGAGCTTGTGATGGGAACTGTGAAGCGCCCAGGAAAAAGCTATATTTTAGGGCAGGAGAAATTTGCCTTTACAGAGGCGCATCTTGGATTTTATGTAGAAAGTGATTTAGCACTCGGTTCACTCTTATCACATATCTACATCTTTGATGATGCCGGCATTGATGCGCTTGAAGTTGAAAAGCAATCAACCTTTAAAGATCTTCGCGATCAATTAGCGCTCTATGAAGTGATCGTTACTAAATCGGGGCTTCTTTTTGGGAAGGATTGGGCTGTATATAATACGCAAGATGCCAGTTTTGGGATTTTAGCAAGACAGCGATCACTCGATAATGCATTAAATGAGATTCGAGAAATTGATGAACGACTGGAGATCTCTGATGAAGCGCTCTATGAGAAAGAAGAGCACCAAAAGCAGTTACAGTTAGAGAGTGAAGAGCTTCAAAAGCGTCTACAAAAATCAGATCGTGAACGCTTTGAGCTTGAGAAAAAACTCAGCCTATTGATGCAAGCGAAATCCCATCAAGCACAAGAACGTCATCGTATAGAATCGCGCATTGCTGAATTATTGCGTGATGAAGCGAGTAATAAGATTCGTTTAGAAGAACTTCAAGGGAAGATTGAAGAAAATGAGATGGCGCTCATCACAGAAACTGAGCGTTTTGAAGGTATCGCTGATCAATATGAGAATCTTAAAAATCAATATGAAGGTAAAAAGCGAACCGTTGAGAGTTTACGAGGGCTTCATACGGAGAAAAAACGCCATCAAGATGCTTTAGCGCATTCCTTAGTGCGTGTTAAAGAGCGTTATAGTCGAGCATCTGAAGAACTCTCAATCTTGCGTAAACGCATGGAAAGCCAAGCGAAAGGCACTGATTATACGGAGAAAGTCTTAGAGATTGAAGAATCTCGTATTATTGCGCAGGAGAATCTTGAGCTATTTGAAGAGAGCATTACGGAAGTAAGAATGCAATTTGAAACAGCACGAGCGGAGATTAAAAAATTAGAAGAGCGCAAAAATACGCATGAAGTAGGGATCAGCGAGCAAAAGAACAAGATGAATCAATTCTCGATTCGAGAAGCAGAGCTCAATGGTAAGCGAGCGATGCTTCTTGAACGATGGGAAACGCTCTTAGTGGAGATTTCTGAGGAGGAGATTGAGTCAGCGAGAGTCTATGTCGATAGTACAATCGATTATCTTGAGCATTTACTGAAAGAGAAACGAGATGCGATTCAAAAAATTGGTGCCGTAAACTTAGTAGCGATTACAGAAAGTGAAGAGCTTCGTGAGCGAAAAGATTATCTTGATACGCAAAATGATGACCTTGAGAAAGCGCTTGCAATGCTCGAAAAGGCGATCGATGAGATCGATCATGAAACCCGAACACGTTTCATGGAGACCTTTAATGCGGTTAATAAAGACTTCTCAGAGCTCTTCCCAAGACTATTTGGCGGTGGTAAGGCATATCTACAGCTAACAGAAGATGATGCGCTGACAAGTGGGATTAATATTATTGCCCATCCACCAGGTAAAAAACCGGGTACGATTCATCTCTTGTCCGGCGGTGAGAAAGCATTGACCGCAATGGCGCTTGTCTTTGGAATCTTTAACCTTAATCCTGCGCCATTTTGTATGCTCGATGAGGTCGATGCGCCCCTTGATGAGGCGAACGTTCGAAGACTTGGTGAGCTGATCGATGAGATGAGTGAAAAAGTGCAATTTATCTTTATCACGCATAATAAAGCGACAATGACGATCTCCGATTCCTTAATTGGTGTGACAATGGCAGAACCCGGCGTTTCAAGATTAGTATCAGTAAGCTTAAAAGATGC
>CAZPIQ010000008.1:19270-27415 GCA_964586665.1 uncultured Ignatzschineria sp.
TGACAATGGCAGAACCCGGCGTTTCAAGATTAGTATCAGTAAGCTTAAAAGATGCCTTGGATTTCGTGGAAGAGTGATTCATAGTGGCTTTTGATGTTAATCCAAAATTGCCGGTAAGAAGATTATCGACGAAGCATGGTCTTTGCATCTGTCATTGCAATAAGCATAGTAACGCGCAGTACAAGAACAAGAAAGTGAGAGACAATGTATACTGATCTGAAATTGGCATCAGTGAACATAACAAGATGGAAATAACCTACATGAGAATAAATAAACTAGAGATCACATCTGCGACAAATCCACGTATTAAAGCGATTAAGAAGCTCGAACAGAAACGTGAACGTGATCGTGAAGGTCTCTTTGTCATTGAAGGGTTTCATCTTGTCGAGGAAGCGATTAAGCACCATGCTGAAATTGAAACAATTCTCTATAGCACATCAGCAGATGTCGCATTATTAGCAAAAATTGAAACGGATTTGATGAAAAATCAGGGTCATCAGCAAAACCTTGATTCAAGAAATGCCGGCATTGATTTTATATTGATTACAGATAGCATTCTTAAAACCCTTGCAAATACGCCGGCACCGCAAGGGATTATCGCGATTCTTAAGCAACCAAAGATGGCGATTGAGATGTTACTTGATGACAATAAACGCCCCTTAGCACATCTACTGCTTCTTGATAATGTGCAAGATCCCGGCAATGTCGGCACGATGATTAGAACCGCAGAAGCAGCGGGTTTCAAAGGCATTATCTTGGGGGATGGATCTGCTGATCTTTTCAATGATAAAACGATTCGCGCAACTCAAGGCGCGTTATTCCAATTACCCATTATTAAAGCCAATTTAGAGGCATTATTGCCGGCACTTCATGATGCTGGCTATGAATCATGGGTCACAACATTGGAAGAGGCAACTTTCTATACAGCATTACCAAAACCCCAAAAATGTGCCCTGATCATGGGCAATGAAGGGCAGGGCGTTGATCCGAAACTTCAAAAGCTCGCTAGCACGAAAGTAAAAATTCCGATGCTAGGACAATCGGAGTCATTGAATGTGGGCGTGGCTGCGGGGATTTTAATTTATCATCTGCTTTAAGATCTATTCAATGAGAGTGTTGGAATTAACCTATTTATCAGACTTCTACACTTAATTACACTAAAAATCAACAAACAATCCACTCGTCTTCAGTAAACGCCAGCTCTCTTGGCTTAGATGTTCAAACGCTACCTTTTTACCAACCGCTTCATACTGATCTACAATTTTTCGTAGTGTTTCAATGGCGGACATATCGGTGATTCGTGAGTTTTTAAAATCAATGATGATTTTTTCAGGGTCGTTTTCTGGATTAAATTTCTCAGAGAAATGGGTGCAACTTCCGAAGAAGAGCGGGCCATCAATGGTATAGACTTTTGAGCCATCTTCTAGGGTTGATTCATGGGCTCTGATACGAACTGCGCTATCCCAAGCAAACATTAATGATGCGATAATAACACCGATAAAGACGGCAACGGCTAGGTTATGCGTGAAGATGATAATGCCGGTTACGATAAAGAGCGTTGCGATATCACCTTTTGGCATACGTTTAATAAGACCAAATGAGACCCATTTAAAGGTGGAGATTGCCACCATCATCATAACGCCGACAAGCGCAGCCATCGGGATTTGTTCGATAAATGGCCCGGCCACTAAGATCACTAATAGGATTGCAAGCGCTGCAATAATGCCGGAAAGTCTGCCTCTTGATCCGGCATTAAGATTCACTAATGTTTGCGCAACCATTGCACATCCACCCATTCCACCGAAGAAACCATTAGCGATATTTGCGGTACCTTGTGCAATAGATTCACGGCGCGTATTACCTTTGGTATTCGTGATTTCATCAACAATATTCAGGGTTAATAGAGATTCAATAAGCCCAACGCCAGCCATCACTAGCGCAAAGGGGAGTACGATCATAAAGGTTTCCCATGTCAGAGGAACTTCAGGAATATGGAATGTCGGGAATCCACCGCTAACAGAGGCGATATCAAGGACTTTCTTGGTGTCAATGTCTAGGAAGTAGACAAGCGCAAAGACGATGAGAATTGCGGCAAGAGAGCCTGGGATTGCTTTTGTCATTTTAGGGAAATAGATAACAATCGCGGCAGTAAGTGCCGTGAGCCCGATCATAATATAGAGCGCAGATCCACTTAACCACTGTGTGATGCCATTATCCACGGTTTTAAATTGCGTGAGCTGTGCTGTGAAGATAATGACAGCCAAACCATTTAAAAAGCCATACATCACAGGCTGTGGAATGAGTCTGACAAATCGGCTCCATTTTAAAACACCTACTAGAATCTGAATAATGCCGGCAAGAATGACTGCCGCAAAGAGATACTGTACACCGTGAAGCGCCGCAAGCGCGATTAAGACAACGACGGTTGCGCCAGCACCACCTGAAACCATGCCAGGACGTCCACCTAAAATTGCGGTAATAAGTCCCATTAAGAAGGCGGCATACAATCCGGTAAGTGGCGTAAGCCCTGCTAAAATCGCAAAAGAGAGCGATTCAGGAATCATGGTCATTGCAACCGTTAAACCGGCTAAGAGTTCATTTTTATAGTTGATATCACGGAAATTAATCATAGGGGATTGTATGGGTTCGATTGTCGTAAATTATGAGATATTGATGATAGATAATAGATTGCTTAAAACAAGTGATAGGCGTGCTTTATACTATGGGTTTATACAAGCGCTATTATCCAATTTTGTAACACTTGTGATAGGATACTGAAGCTTATAAAGATCGTTTCCAACTCTCTTTTAGCGCTTCTAAATGATTTTGAATATATACCTCATCAATACGATCGCGAGGGCGCTTTGCTTCTAGTTCTAGAATTTCACTAATGGTTTGTGCTGCTCGCTCAACTTTTGATTGTAAGAGCGCATCAGGGTTGTTTAAGATTTCATTGGTAATCAGCGAGGTAAAGATATCGCCGGTGCCACCAAAATGTATCGGGACCATTTGATAAGGCACTTTGAAAGCGGCATTATCTTTCGCGCTATAACCGAAGATATAGAATTTATTATCAAGCTCAACGCTGGTAATTAGCACCGATTTCGCACCTAAAGCAATGAGCGATTGAATCCAATCATAAACTTTAGCTTCAGTTGCGCTCCCATATTCTGACTCTTTGCCGAGAATAAGGAGTGCTTCTGTAAGATTTGGAATAATAAGATCAGACAGCGGCAACATATGACGCACGCCTTCTATAAGTGCGGGCGAAAGACCTGCATAGAGCTCGCCTAAATCTCCCATAATTGGATCTGAAATAAGGAACGGTTTTGTTGCTTGAGATTCAATCAGAGAGCGAATGATTGTAACTTGTTCCGGCGAGAAGATAAAACCTGTGACGGCAACATCAAATTGAAATTCGTGTTTCTGCCACATTGCAACGGCTTCTTGCATATAAGGCGTTAATTCATGCACGACAGCGTCACCATAGTCGAAGCTATTGGAGACAACTGCGGTGGGTAAATAGCTCAATGTACGATTAGGCGAAGTTAGGATCGGTGTCATTACTGAAAAAGCAACTTTACCAACGCCGGCAAAATCACCGATGAGCAGAATTTCTTGGGTCATGAAGGATAGGTCTCTCTTATTATTTGATGCTTATTACTCGATGCTGATTAAGGATTGAAAGTTGGTCGTTGGTAAGGCTGAGCATACCGGCTATTGTCGCATTAATCATTGAACATGGTTTATTTGATTATACTTCTCCACCAAGCTTTTCACGCTTTTGGATTTGGTCAAAATCTACAAACATCTTTGTCACTAGATCCTTCTCTTTCTCTGAGAGAGATTCATAAAATGCTTGGTAGTTACGATTTTTCTCTTTGAACATACGATGGAAGACGGCAAGATTATCTCGGGTTTTAATCTGCTCAAGGCTACGATGACCACTATAGACTTCGCCAGGTTGTTGATCAATACCACTACGCATTAAGGTTTCATGGGCTTGTTTTGCCTCAATAATCGGAATACGCCAAGCAGGTGCTTGTAGAAGTTCGCAATATTTTTCAAAGAGTCCCGCAATGGCTTTTAGAGGTTCTAAGTTGTTCGGGTTAACGTAAATGGAAGGCTTATTATCTCCTTGAATAAGCTCAATAATCGCTTCTTTTTCAAGGCTCGTAGAGTTTTCAAATCCGGGCAATCCGTTAATTCCCATAAATTCAATTTTATTGGCCATAAAGTCTTCAAGTGAAAACTTTGTATGAAGCATGGTGGTGCCATAGAAGTAAGCAGTATGGAACATGTTTGTGAAGTTGGCACGAATACAGTTGGCATATTTGAAGGTTGTATTGGTGATTTGTGCCCCAATAAAAGAAGCATCTGTTAGATCGCTCATCGTAAAGCTTGAGATGTTGAGAATTGAGTGATTAAAGTTGGTATCAAAGCAGTTACTATAATCAAAAGTCACATAGTTAAGTCGGGCTTGGGTAAAGTTCACATTACGAAGGTTCGTATTTGTTAAATCCGCATGATCACTATAAACGCCTTTTAAAATGGAGCTTGCCAAATTCATCTTAAAGTTTAAAGCCCTCACGAGCGGTTTATCTTGTGAATACTCTTTTTTACTCAAGAGTCTAAAGAGAATTGCGATCTCATTCCCAGGTTCCTCTTCATGTTGGCGCATCACTTTTGAATCATCATCATAACGCTCTGCATATGCGCGAGAAAAACGCGTTTTTGCCAATGAAGGATAATAGGTCAGAAGATACTCTTCGGTATTTGTTAGCGTCCGAATATGTCCACAAAGTATACTAAGTACTTGTTCATGGAGCGAAAAAGCTTTGTGATAGGCTTTAATCTGCGCAAGATCAGCAGGATTACTTTTGAAGTAGAGCTCTCTTAAAGCACTTTGTCCTTTTATCTCATTGGGAGGAAGTGGTTTTGACGTGAGATAAGGGATAATCGGATGATCCTTATAACGGTGGAAATAGACATTGTAATGACGCTGATCAAGATATGGAAGGGCTTTAACAGCATCTTTAACGATCTCCCAAAGTATATAAATTCCGCCAAGGCGAACAGATTCATTTTTGTCGCCAAGAAGCTTAATCCCTTCTAGCATTCGGCGGTCGACTTCATTTTCTCGATCTTTTTGCTGGGTATATTCAAGGTGTTTTTCTGATTGACGAAGCGAGCGGTGACGGACCGAAGCCACATAAGCGGAGACACTAAAACCTAGGACGGCAAACGCACCAAAGTAGAGTGAAGTAAGGAAGGTATATTCTCCGCCATACAGCTTAGAAGGTGGTACTTGACTGATGAGAGAGATCAGATCGATGAAGAGAAGCGAGAGAATCAGCATCATCGGAATGGCAAAGGTCCCAATCACAAAGAGGCTATGTTTTGTGCTGAGACGTTTCATTAATTGGGATGTGGAATTTTTTCTGGCATGAATAATAAGGCGTTTAACACTCGTTAAAAGCGCCGTATAGAGCATGCTGAAGATAAAAAAAGCGATGGGAATTGCGAATAAGATACTTAAAAAAGAGATATTATTCGTAATAGGCGAGTGAATGGCAAGCCATAATCCAGTCGGAAATAGTGCGAGAACTTGTCCACTAATTCGGCGATTACGGCGATTTCTAAGCATCCATGTGCCTAAATCTTGAAGTTTGGCTTTAATTATTCTAAAAATGGGTGGGAAGTTTTTCATAGCGCTCCGATCTCAAAATCAAGCCACTATTATGCCATTGATTAGGTTCTAATTCATTAAGGAAAGAGAACCTTGATAGTGATTTAGTGAGATGTGTCCTTTTCAGATTCTTTAGGCAGTAAAAATGTTAGGATGCCTAAAAATGGTAGAAACGATGTTGCGACGAATACGGTTTGTAGAGATGTGACATCCGCCAGCCAACCTAAAAATAGTGCGCCAATACCACTCATCCCAAACATTAAACCAAAGAAAACGCCGGCAATCATGCCAACATTTCCCGGTACAAGCTCTTGTGCAAAGACGACAATCGCCGAGAATGCGGAGGCAAGTATGAGCCCAATAAAAATTGAGGAGATAATCACGCCGATAAAAGGCAAGTGTGGAAGCGCAAGTGTAAAGGGAATGGTGCCGAGCATAGAGAACCAAATCACAGTGCGTCTACCGATTCGATCCCCAATTGGGCCACCTGCAAAGGTTCCAACGGCAATCGCCGCTAAAAAGAGGAAGACGAGAATAACGGCATTTGATCGTTCTACAGCAAATTTTTCAATGAGATAGAAACTAAAATAGTTCGTAAAATTCGACATGTAGAAGTATTTTGCAAAGATCAGTGTTGCAAGAATTATCAGGGCCCAAAGGGTTCGGCGTTTGCCATAGGGAAAGGTGAGGTGATGTTCGCGGTGTTTTCGGTTATTTTTCTGATGTTCTGCGCCCCAGTTTCCAAGATAAAAGAGTAAACAAGCAGCGACTAAGCCTGTGCCGGCAAAGAAGAGGATATTGGATTGCTTGGCATATTTAACAATTAAAATGCCGGCAATGAGTGGGCCAAGTGCTGAGCCTAGATTACCGCCTACTTGGAAAATGGATTGGGCTAAACCAAATTTACCGCCTGATGCGATACGCGTGAGGCGAACGGCTTCAGGGTGGAAGATTGAAGAACCGACGCCCATCATCGCAGCTGCGATTAGTAGATGGGTGTAGCTTCCAGCAAAACTTAAGAGTACGACGCCGGAGGTTGTAACCAACATGCCGATAGGAAGTAGGAGTGGTTTAGGGTGTTTATCTGTCCAAAAACCAATCCCCGGTTGCAAAATGGAAGCGGTGCATTGATAAACAAGGCTAATCATCCCAATTTTGGCAAAATCTAAAACGAATTCATCTTGTAACATTGGATAGATGGCTGTGAGCATCGATTGAATAAAATCATTTAAGAGATGCGCACTTCCGAGCATCAGCAGAATCGGCATCGCCGTCTGCAAGGTTCTACTCTGCATGAAAAATCCTCTTTTGGAGTATCTGTGTTTTTATGATTGTTCTTATATGCTTAACACATATACTCAATTTATATATCTAATTTATATATTTAATCCATATATCTAATTCATATATTTAAATAAGTCATATGTGTAATTTATCTGTTTAAAATGTCTGTCTAATGAAGGTAGCAGAGAAATCATTCTCTCTCAATCATCAAGTCAAGCATTTATCGTTTGGGCTGTGAACCCAATATTTTTAAAAGTTGCGAAAAGCTATAAAAAGCCATCAACTCAATGAGTGATGGCTTTAGTTTTTTCAAGTTTGTGGGTGAAGCATCAGGCTACGAATTCATCGCATCCTTATAAGCTTTAGAGGTTTCAATGAATTTCGTTTCTACAGACTTAGGTGTTTTACCTAATAAGCTCACAACAACAATTACAATTGAAGCAAGTACAAATCCAGGGACAATCTCATAGAGGCTTAAGATCGGGAATTGTGCGAGGATGTCTGATACTTCCACATTGCCACTTGCTGCTAACCATTCTTTGAGTTTTGGGAAGATGATCACTGTTAAAGCACCCACAATCATTCCTAAAAGAGCACCATTACGCGTAGTTTTCTTCCAGAAGATGGAGAAGATCACGACAGGACCAAACGCAGCACCAAATCCAGCCCAAGCGTAAGAAACGAGTGAGAGAACTTTACTATCAGGGTTGTAAGCAATATAGATCGAGAGCGCTGCAACGATAAATACCATCATACGACCAATCCAAACAAGCTCGCTATCTGTTGCACTTGGGCGAAGGAAACCTTTATATAGATCTTCTGTTAACGCACTTGATGCAACGAGAAGCTGACAGCTAAGTGTACTCATGACCGCTGCTAATACACCTGATAATACAATGCCGGCAATCCAAGGGTTAAGAAGGACTTTTGCAAGCTCCATAAAGACAGATTCAGGATTACCTTTCACAACTTCCCCTGTTGCTGTTACGCCACCAAGTACATTAATGCCTTGCTCAGGATTTTCAATGAAGTACGCATAACCGAAGAAACCGACTAATACAGCACCAATTAAACAAAGCGCCATCCATGCAATCGAGATACGGCGTGCTTTAGGAATGGTTTTCACGGAATCTGCTGCCATGAATCGTACTAAAATATGCGGCTGACCAAAG
>CAZPIQ010000008.1:27425-38787 GCA_964586665.1 uncultured Ignatzschineria sp.
GATATTACGAACCACATCAATGGCACTACCGATATCAAACTCGCCAATGTTATTCATTTTGAGAATAACGACGGTCGGCACTAAAAGAAGTGCGAAGATCATCAATGTTGCTTGGACTGTATCGGTCCAACTGACGGCTAAGAATCCACCAATAAAGACGTAAGCAATGGTTGCAAAAGCACCAACCCAAATAGCGGTATCGTAATCCATATCGAATGTTGATTCAAAAAGACGACCACTTGCGACAACGCCAGAGGCACAGTAGATCACAAAGAAGAAGAGGATAATGATTGCCGAGAAGATCTTAAGAAGTTTACTCTTATCTTCAAAGCGACCTTGGAAATAATCAGGAAGCGTTAGCGCATCATTTGCTTTTTCGGTAAACATACGAAGGCGGCCGGCGACAAAGAGCCAGTTGAGATAGGCGCCGATGGTAAGTCCAATAGCGATCCAAGACTCAGAAATACCGGCAACAAAAATCGCACCAGGAAGGCCCATTAAGAGCCAGCCACTCATATCTGAGGCGCCTGCGGAAAGGGCTGTGACAACGCTCCCAAGGCTACGGCCACCGAGGATATAGTCCGAAAGATCCTTTGTGGATTTGTAGGCATAAAAGCCAATACCGATCATCGCTAAAATATAGATGAAGAAGGTAATATGAATAGGCTGAAGTCCACCCATGATATGCTCCTTTGTTGATTGGATAAGGTCATTAAATAAGTTATTAATTAAATAATTATTATTGTTATATTAGTAATATATATCATTAATATCTATATCAGTAATATTTATATCTGTAAGATTTATATTTGTAATGTATAAACTGATGGTTGGAAAACCCGTTAGAGAGTCTAGCAGGGTATTTGACACCGCTATACAAACCAACTGTCTTAAGATAGTAATACAGTATAACGGTACAAATTCGATTGTTAATATTTTTTTATGATTAATTTCAATGCACTCTTAGGATATTTCATCTCAAGAGTGCATCAAAAGTCCATTAAAATCTTATGTCTAAATACGACTTAAATGCTATTTGCGAGCCATTTAAATCGCATTTACCCGGTATTTTAGGTTGCATCATCTTCTGCATAAGCTTCCATAAAGAGCGCAGCATCACCACCAATTGCGGCTGTGTTCACTGATACAGAATGCTCATTCATAAAGCGAAGCAGATAATTCGGGCCACCGGCTTTCGGGCCTGTTCCAGATAAACCTAATCCACCAAATGGTTGAACGCCGACAACAGCCCCAACTTGGTTTCGATTAACATAGAAGTTACCAACGCGAGCATGGGTAATAATTTCATCGACTAAAGTATCATTGCGGGTATGAATGCCCATAGTGAGGCCAAAGCCACTATCATTCACCTCTTGAATTAGTTTAGGAAGATCTTCACGCTCATAACGAACAATATGAAGAATAGGTCCGAAATGCTCTTTGTGTAGATCGTTAATCGAATCAATTGAGAAGACAACAGGAGGGATAAAGAACCCTGTTAATTCGTGATTCATTGGCGCTTCAGCTAAGAGACGACCTTCAGATTTGAGTTTATCGATATGTTCCATTAATCCTTTTTTCGCGCGCTCATCGATCACAGTACTTGTGTCTGTTTTACGATTAAAGGGTAAGCCCACGACATAATCATTCAGGGCGCCCTTGAGAAGGGTAATGATACGATCTGCGATCTCATTTTGAAGATAGAGCACACGAAGCGCAGAACATCTTTGGCCGGCACTGACGAATGCGGATTGAAGCGTATCACGAACAACTTGTTCAGGAAGCGCCGTTGAATCCACAAACATCACGTTTTGTCCGCCTGTTTCCGCAATCAACATCGGGATCGCACCATCACGTTGTGCAAGATTTAAATTAATTGTTTTTGCTGTTTGCGTAGAACCTGTGAAGCAGACGCCTACAACGCGAGGGTCTTTTGTGAATACATCCCCCAGCATTTTTCCATCGCCCGGAAGAAGCGCGATGACATTTTTCGGTAAGCCCGCTTCATAAAGTAGTTCCACAGCGCGATAAGCGATGAGCGGTGTTGTCTCAGCGGGTTTTGCTAAAACAGTATTGCCAGAAACAAGTGCTGCTGTAATTTGACCTAAGAAGATCGCAAGCGGGAAGTTCCAAGGGCTCACACAAGCAATCACGCCTTTGCCGCTGTAGAAGAAGCTATTGCGCTCACCCGTTGCGCTCTTAAAGACAATCTCACGATCATATTTTTTAGCTTCCATTGCATAGTAACGACAGAAATCTGCCGCTTCACGAATCTCATCAATTCCATCTTGAATGGTTTTACCAGCTTCAAGGCTACAAAGTGCCATGAGTTCAGCGCGATTCTCTTCTAAAAGATCTGCCATTTTTTCAATAATTTCAGCGCGCTTTTTAAAACCAAGCTGATTCCAATCAAACCAAGCAGATTGAAGTGAATCAATCGCTTTTTGTGCGTCTGCTTCAGTCGCTGTTGAGACAGAACCCACAATCGTTTTCTGATCTGTAGGCGATGTCACCTCAATTGCGCCATTGCCTGTTTGTACTTGACCATCGATCAAAGGTGATGCTTTCCATGTTTTTTTCAACGCTTCATCATAGAGCTTTGAGAAAGGGGTCCATGTTGAGGAGACGTTTGTATTTAAACCTCGTGAATTTTTACGATTCTCATAGAGATCATCTGAATAGATCACCGCCGGGTTTTTCACAGAATCATATTGGGAAAGTAACGTCACAGGGTCTTCAACGAGTGTATCAATCGATACATCAGGATCCACTAACTGATGTACAAACGATGAGTTCGCACCATTTTCAAGAAGACGGCGGACAAGATAGGGAAGTAAGTCATGATGCTTACCGACAGGTGCATAGATACGTACGCTTTTATCTGATTTTGCAATAACTTCATTGTAGAGGGCTTCGCCCATGCCATGAAGACGCTGGAATTCAAAGTTCGGGTTCCCGATCGCTTTGCTTAAGTTTAAAATCGTTGTGACAGTTTGTGCGTTATGCGTTGCAAATTGTGGACGAATGGCTCCTTGCGCCATCGGCGAAAGGAGATATTTTGCACAAGCAAGGTAAGAGATATCCGTATTTTCTTTACGGCTAAAGACAGGGAAGTTATTTAGACCACGGACTTGTGAATCTTTCACCTCAGTATCCCAATAAGCACCTTTTACAAGGCGTACCGGGATTGTGGTATCGAGTGATTTTGCGAGTAAAGTTGTCCAAATCAGTGCCGGCAATGCATGTTTTGCATAACCTTGAATCACCAATCCGAGTCCGCCCCATTGACGAATCTCTTCCACATTCATGAGTTTCTCAAAGAGCTCAAGCGAGAGTTCTAAACGATCAGCTTCTTCAGCATCAATACTGATCTCGGCATTCATTGATGCACCAAGGAGCGCAAGTTCCTTCACGCGCTCAAAGAGCTCTGTCATCACAAGATCTTTATTTGCGACATTGTAGCGAGCATGTAGCGCTGAGAGTTTAATTGAGAGCGAAGGTTTTGGGCTTTTAGGAAGGTCAGACTCTTTTCCTACCGCAAGCAATGCTTGCTTATAATCTTCAAAATAACGCGCCGCATCCGCTTCTGTCATCGCGGCCTCACCGAGCATATCAAAGGTATAGGTGTAACCTGATTCGCGGAGTTTTTGTCCATTTTTAAGTGCTTCTTCGATTGTTTCACCTAAAACGAATTGTTTACCCATGACTTTCATTGCCTGATAAACGCCACCTCGGATTAAAGGTTCGCTGAGTTTACTTCTAAGCTTTTTGAAGATTCCGCTCGACTCATTGACATCTAAAATATTGCCGGTCATGATTAAGCCCCACGTTGCAAAATTCACGAGTGACTTATCGCTATTGCCACGATGGCTTTCCCAATCAATGCCGGCAATTTTATCTTTAATAAAGGCATCAGCTGAAGATTTATCCGGAATACGAAGATAAGCTTCTGCTAAACACATAAGAATCAGCCCCTCTTTTGTAGAGAGGTTATATTCGCGAAGAAGGGCATCAAGAGAGCTTTCGATATCAGGTTTATTGCGAATATCATTAATGATGTCATATGCTTCACTACGGATCGTTTTTTGTAGGGATTCACTAATGTCTAATGACGACTGAAGCCTATTAAGACAACTCTCTTCATCTTCTAGATAAGTTTGCCCGATTATGGGGAAAAAGGCATCGGGCGTTAAATTAGGTAATTGTTGATCCTGTAGAATTTTAGTAAGCATGTGAATCTCCTCTTTGCTAACTGTGAAATAGCGGATGATCGATATTATTTTATAAGGGCTTATAGCCTGTTTTATGATGTTTTAATGCTTATCGCATTCAATATTACATTTTTTACTATTGATAACTTCTATTTATAACTTCTATTGAATTTTATTTAACAAATTGTATTTGGTTTTTAGATTAAAAAAATATGTTAAATAAACATGTTAAATAAATACAAAGTATTAAAATGCAAAGTATTAGATACAGAACGAGAATGGTTTTGATAAATATTAGATAGTGTGATGAATCCATTAAGCAATGTAATTTTATTGTTATCAGTATTACTGCTTGAGGCTATCAATAGTTACGATCCCTTTGTTTTCTGATACTTGCACAATGTTTTTATATGTATACAAGGTATATCATTTCATCAAAAGAAGCGCAATTGATTGGTGAATAATTGAGGTGGATTATTCACCCCATTTTGTTGATTGTCTTCATAATGCAAAATCATAACCCACGCTCTATAATTTACAGTGAATAATGGTCTGGGCATAAAAAAAGCTATTACATTGAAGTAATAGCTTTTGTAGGTTCTGAGTTAAAGGATTTATTTGAAAACCTTATGGTCTGATCGAGTCGATTATTTTAATGAACCGACCATTTCAGCAGGAACAACCCATGCATCAAACTCTTCAGCCGTTAAGTAGCCAAGCTCAAGAGCGGACTCTTTAAGCGTTGTCCCTTTTGCGTGTGCATTTTTCGCAATGGCTGCTGATTTGTCATAGCCAATGTGCGTGTTTAACGCTGTCACAAGCATGAGTGAGTTATTCACTAATTCTGTGATGCGGTCGCGATTTGGCTCGATACCTACAGCACAGTGATCGTTAAAGCTCTCCATACCACCGCCTAAAATACGGACAGATTGAAGGAAATTATTGATGATCATTGGGCGGAAAACGTTTAGTTCGAAGTTACCAGATGCACCGCCGATATTGATCGCAACATCATTACCAAATACTTGCGCACAGCCCATTGTGAGTGCTTCAGACTGTGTCGGATTTACTTTACCTGGCATGATTGAGCTACCTGGCTCATTCTCAGGAATAGAAATCTCGCCAATTCCAGAGCGAGGACCTGATGATAACCATCTTACGTCATTTGCGATCTTGTTAAGAGATGCCGCTAAACCTTTAAGCGTGCCATGTGCTTGTACGATTGCATCAGTAGTTGCAAGAGATTCAAATTTATTAGGCGCTGTGACAAAAGGCTCTTTTGTAAAGTCAGCAATCTCTTTAGCAACACGAACAGCATACTCAGGATGCGTGTTAAGACCTGTTCCTACAGCAGTACCGCCAAGAGCTAATTCATAAAGATGGAAGAGCGAAGAGTCGATATGCTTTTTACTATGCTCAAGCATTGATGCCCAGCCAGAAATCTCCTGACCAAGTGTTAATGGTGTTGCATCTTGTAAGTGTGTACGACCAATTTTAACGATATCTTTGAATTCAGCAGATTTTTGATTAAAGGTCGTTTCTAAACGGTCAAGCTCAGGGAGCAAAAGACGTTTAATTTCAAGAACTGCGGCAATATGCATTGCTGTTGGGAATGTGTCATTTGAGCTTTGGGCTTTATTTACATCATCATTAGGATGTACTAAGCGCTCTTCACCTCGTACGCCACCAAGAATTTCACTAGCGCGGTTGGCAAGTACTTCGTTCATGTTCATATTCGTCTGTGTACCAGAACCCGTCTGCCAGAGTGAAAGTGGGAATTCAGTATTGTGTTTACCCGCTAATACTTCATCCGCAGCTTCGATGATCGCTTGTGCTTTTTTAGCATCCAAATGACCAAGATCCATGTTTACTTTAGCAGCTGCACGTTTGACGATTGCAAGTGCTTCAATAAGTGCTGCCGGCATTTTTTCATTTGAAATACGGAAGTTCATGAGCGAACGTTGGGTTTGTGCGCCCCAAAGTTGGTCATTAGGAACTTTCATGTCACCCATGGTGTCTTTTTCAATACGGAAATCAGTCATAAACTATAACTCCTTGTTATGTATAAAAGTAAAAATAATTGTATCAATGCTTCTGTTAAATTCTTGGGAGAGTAGGGGTGTTGCCCACTTGTTCTGTGAGTCTGGTCAATAAACGTCAATGACTCACTCGATAATTCTTGAATTAATGTTTGTTATGATGCCATAGAAATCTTTTTGAAACTACGTTTTAACTACATATGGGCGAATTGGGATATTTCAAGTCGATGATGGATATCGAATTATCAATGAATTAACCGACTAAAATTGTCGAACAATTGTTCATTAATGGATTTGGGTCTGACAGTTCCAAAATGGCTACGTCATATGCCTGAGATATTGTGATGATTGAATATAGATAATATTTAAACCATTATCAGCGTTTTAAGATATTTTTGGCGATGTTAGCGATCATTTGTTCACAGGTTTAATGATTTTTTTGCTATAATTTCGCCATACAACTATGAAGGATCAGTGCAACATGGCACCGAGTTACAAAAAACATCTTACTTATCTTAATGGGTTTATCCAATCCCCTCGAAGTGTTGGAACTTTAATTCCTTCCTCCCCCTCACTTTGTAAAGCAATGGTTGCTGAACTCAATTGGAATCAGTCTAATTTGAAGGTCGCAGAGCTTGGTGCCGGTGATGGTGTTCTCACTAAACATATTCTCAAAGCAATGCCGGCTGATTCGACGCTTTCAGCTTATGAAATTAATCCTGTCTTTTTCGAGGATCTTGATCAAATTCATGATAATCGTTTAGAAGTATGTAAGAAATCTGCCGAGCGGTTAGATCAGCCGTTTAATGCGATCTTCTCATGTTTACCGTTTTTATCCTTACCCCTTCGTGTATCGGTAAGGATTTTGAAATCAGTGCTCGAAATTTTAGAAAGAACAGGTGGCAGCTTCGTCTTATTTCAATACACACAGAAGATGGAGAAAGTCCTGTCCCGTTACTTTGTCTGGGAGCGTAAGCGGGTTGTGAAGAATTTCCCGCCGGCGTATGTTTATCATTGCCGTGCTAAAACAGTAGGTGAGTGATAGTCGGCAAGACTGAAAATCATTCTTCAAGGATATTTGAATGATATCTGAACGGTATCTCAATAATATCAAAAATCTATTTTAAGAAAGGGGATTCCAAACTGGAATCCCCTTTTTGATTGATGGTGTGATTGGAGATTAAGCCATCTGCCCGATCGTGTTTCTAAATCTACGATTGGCAAAGTAGAAGAATGCTGAGCCAATTAAGAGTAGGTAGAGCATTGAGGGCCACACGATTGAGAAACCTGCGCCTCTAAAGAGAATCGCTTTACCAAGCTCAATATAGTGCGTTGTTGGGGCGATGAGCATGATGGTTTGGATAATCTCCGGCATACTTTCTCGGGGTGTCATGCCGCCTGATAACATCTGTAGCGGAATCAGGACTAAGAGCAGTAACATCCCAAATTGGGGCATATTTCTTGCAATCGTTGCGAGATAGATTCCGATCGAGGTCGTCGCAAAGAGATTAAGCGCAGCACCGAAGATAAAGAGGCTAATAGAGCCTTCAATCGGCACATTTAAGACACCTTGTACCATGAAAAGAAGGGAGAGCGTAGAAGCAATTAAAACTACTAATCCCATTGCCCAGATTTTTGAAAGCATGATTTCAAAAGGTGTGAGCGGCATTACAAGTAAATGTTCAATCGTGCCACGTTCACGTTCACGAATAAGCGCAGCACCTGTGAGAATAATGGAGAGCATCGTCACAAGGCTAATAATCTCATTAATCGCACCAAACCAAGAGGCTGTAAGGTTTGGATTAAAGCGCATGCGCTCTGAGATATTGACAGGCAGTTCCTGTTTCACACGTTCACGCTCTAAATACTCACTAACTTCAGCATTGATAATCTGATTAATAATCATATTCCCCGTAAACCCCTGGCTCATTCGTGTTGCGTCGATGTTAAGTTGCATGGAGGGTTTACGTCCACCTAATAGATCTTGCTGGAATGAAGGAGGAATATTGAGTACGAAAGTATATTGCCCACGATCCATCCCCTCATCCATCTCTGCTAAGGTAATCTCTTGCGGAACCGTAAACTGAGGTGGATAAAAAGCGCCCTGAATACGCTCAGATAGGGTCGAGCGATCCTCATCCACAATCGCTATTGCGGCATTTTGTAAGCCATCTGGTACGGCGGTTGCGGCTGTATAAACTGATACCGTAAAGGTAAAAGCGATCAGGATTAAAAGCATTGGATCTCGGAAAAGGCTCCAAAGCTCTTTAACGCCTAAGTTATAAATATTTTCAATTTTTGTTTTCATTGATGTTCTTCTCCCTTAAGAATCCTGCTTTTTAAGTAAAAGGACACTACAGAGTACAATCAGTGGTCCACCAATGCCGAGAATCATCATTTCCCAAGGAAGATCATTGAGGTAAAGCGCTTTGTTGAAGATACCGCGAGAGACCGTGAGCATATGTGATGCTGGGTAGATCTCTCCAAATAAACGAGAAATACCATCCATCGAACTTACAGGGTTGATCATGCCACCAAATTGGATTGCCGGAATCATCGTTCCGACTAAGGTGAAGAACATCGCGCCAATCTGACTACTTGTAAAGCTTGAAGCAAATAAGCCAAATCCGGTTGAGAAGATCGAGAAGAGAAGAGCCGCAAGGGATAATGCAAGAAGGCTTCCCTTGATCGGTACACCAAAGACAAAGATGGAGAGCATGACCATCACAAGGAAATTCAGCATTGCAATTGCAACATAAGGAATCTGTTTTCCGAGTAGGAACTCAAATTTTGTCACAGGCGTCACATAGAGATTCAAAATAGAACCAAGCTCTTTCTCACGAACCACTGAAAGCGCCGCTAACATCGCCGGAATAATCAGCAGTAAAATAGGAATGACGCCAGGGACAATTGCAATTAAACTTTTAACATCCGGGTTATAACGGTAACGCACTTCCACATCGAACTCAGTGGGAAGATCAACGCCATAATTATATTTCGCCTCTTTCGATAACCAGTCGAGATGCATCCCTTGAACATAACCCCGAATGGTTTCCGCACGCTGTGGCATCGCGCCATCAATCCAAACACCAATAGAAACAGGTGCACCTCTATCAACATCACGGGCGAAGTTTGGGGGAATTTCAATGGCAAGCGCAATCTCGGCATTACGCATACGATAGTCGAGCTCTTCATAATCATAAATTGGATCATGCTCGATAAAGTAGCGGGAGCCGGCAATATTATTAGCATAGCTGTTACTGAGCGTCGTTTGATCGCGGTCTAAAATGGCGTAGGGAAGATCTTCAACATCGAGTGTAATTCCGTAGCCGATGGTGGCCATTAAGATGAGTGACCCTAAAAGCGCTAATGTTGCACGAACAGGATCTCGGCGAAGCTCTAAGGTTTCTCGCCAAGTGTAGCTTAATAAACGTTGCAAGCTAAAGCGTTTAGGTGGGGTTAAATCTTCCCCTAAAGCATCTGCTTCATTCACGGCATCATGAAGTTCTGCTTGCGCTTTGTGATGATGCGGATCACTCGCCGGAATATCATCGCCGGCGCCGGCATCAAGTAAGTATTTAATGAATGCTTCTTCAAGTGTATCGGTGCCTTGTTTAATCACAAGGTTTGCCGGTGTATCGCTATCGAGCACTTTTCCGGCATGCATCATTGACATACGATCACATCTCAACGCTTCATTCATAAAGTGCGTTGAGATAAAGATCGTCACGCCATCATTGCGTGATAGATCAATGAGGTGACGCCAGAAGTTATCCCGGGCAATAGGGTCAACCCCTGAGGTTGGCTCATCAAGAATCAATAGCTCCGGCTTATGCACCATTGCAACAGCGAGTGAGAGGCGCTGGCGCATACCAAGGGGAATATCATCTGGTAGTTTTTGTAAAACAGATTGAAGTTCAAAGCGCTGAACCATCTCATCAACGCGTCCACCTATCTCATCTTTAGGGACATGGAAGAGTTTTGCGTGTAGTTCGAGGTTTTGTAGAACCGTTAATTCACTATAGAGCGAGAAGGCTTGCGACATATAACCGACGCGTTTACGAATATTGAGATCTTCAGAATCAATAGGATTGCCAAAAAGCCAAGCTTCGCCTTCAGATACCGGCAATAATCCTGTCAACATCTTCATGGTGGTGGATTTACCGCAACCATTAGAGCCTAAGAAACCAAATATCTCGCCTTTTTGGATCTCAAAGCTTACGGAGTCAACAGCTGTGAAATTTCCGAAACGTTTCGTAAGATTCTCGGCTTTAATCGCAATAGGCGTGCCTTCATCAAGATGAAGAGGCGGTACAACGACAGGTTCATAGCCCTCTTTTTTCTCAGCGGGTAAAAGTTCGATAAATGCCGCTTCGAGATTATTAGCGCCTGTTCTTTCTAATAGCTCTTCAGTCGTGCCGGTTGCAAGGATTTTGCCCTCATCCATTGCTAAGATCCAATCAAATCGTTCTGCTTCATCCATATAGGCGGTTGCAACAATCACGCTCATTGAGGGGCGATCAATACGAATGCGATTAATCAGATCCCAAAATTGCGCCCGTGCAAGCGGGTCAACGCCGGTTGTGGGCTCATCTAAGATTAGAAGATCAGGGTCATGGATTAGGGCACAACATAGCCCGAGTTTTTGCTTCATACCGCCGGAGAGTTTTCCCGCAGGGCGATCTAAGAAGTTGTAGAGACCTGTACTTTTAGTGAGATCATCAATCCGAGCGCGCCTTTCTTCGGCATCATGCCCAAATAGGCGCCCGAAAAATTGGAGATTCTCTTCTACAGAAAGCGTGTGATAGAGGTTTTTACCCAATCCTTGTGGCATATAAGCAATACGAGGGCAGATCACATCTCGCACCTCTTTTAAGCGCATATCACCACCTAAAACAGTGACATCACCGGCTTGAATCTTTCTTGAACCTGAGATTAACGAGAGCAGGGTAGACTTACCAACACCATCAGGACCAATCATGCCGGTAATAATGCCGGCAGGAAAGTCGATTGTGAAGTCTTCGAGTGCTCTGTTTTCGCCATAATAGAAGGAGATATTTTTAACAGATACAACAGTTTCTTTCATAGTCATCTTATGGAATCCTTATGAAC
>CAZPIQ010000009.1:0-23903 GCA_964586665.1 uncultured Ignatzschineria sp.
CAGTCTAGTCCCTTTAACCACTCGGGAACTCCACCAAAGAAGTCATCATTATACATCGTGTTTTCGATGTGTCAATTTTATTTTTGTGTGTTTTTTAAACACTCTTTAAAACTGACTTTGACTTACGTACCACCACTACTTCGCAAGATTATTAAGAGTCTCTAAGAGCGTCTTATCTTTGCTGTAGATGTCAGCACGGAATGAGATAGTATCACCCTCAACTCGAGTTGTCATGTATAAAGTATAGACAGGTATCTTTTTATCTTTCGCTAAACTCACATGAGCTTCCGAAGTCCGCTTAAATGCTGACTTTATACGATTTTGATCCCAACCCTTCTCGCCTAAAAAATACTCAGCTAGTTCTTCTGGGTTCTCAATACGCACACATCCAGAACTAAAATCTCTAGACGTTCTATCAAAAAGATATTTAGAAGGTGTATCGTGAAGATAGATCGCATGTTCATTCGGGAACATGAATTTCACTCGTCCTAATGAGTTATGATCTCCTGGATCTTGTCTTAATTGGAACGGGAAGTTATTACGATTGTATTGTGACCAATCTACTGTCGTCGGATCCACTTCTTGCCCATTTCTAAAAATACGGATTTTCGAGCGCTGTAAAGCATTCGGGTTCTGTTTTAAACGGGGCAAGAAATCATTTACAGACATCGATCTTGGCACATGCCAATACGGACTAAAAACAATATAACTCATTGGGGTCATGAAGACAGGCGTTTTTCGCGCATCTCTTCCAACAATTGTACGCGCGCTTAGAACCTCTTCCCCATCCTTCACAACGGCATAGCGGAAACCTGGAATATCAACAGCGACGTAGTGATCACCCATTGATTCTGGCATCCAACGCCATCTCTCCATATTAATTTGAATTTGTTGTGTGCGCTCAGCATTAGAGCGATTCAATTCTGCAATTGTTTTCGCACCAGCAGCGCCATCAGGCTCTAGAAGGTGTGTTCTTTGAAATGCTTTTACAGATTCAATCATCTTTGCATCATATATAACGCTATCGCCTGCTTCATAACCTAAGTAATTCAGTCGATCACGCATTGCAACGACACGATCACCGCCCATTCCCGGTTTAATCGTATTTCCCTTTGTAACGATAGGGGGTTCAAGCTCTGCTTCTCTTGACTTAAATGCTAACAGTGCTCGTTTCAAATTTTGATACTCAGGATAAGTCGGTGCAAACCCCGCTAATAGAGCATTAGGATCTTGCGCCATTAAAACATCAATAAGCGCATTACTTGCATCCACTTTTCGACCTTCTAATAGCCAATCAGGATCTTTTCGTTTTAATTCAGGCACACCCATTACCATATCTCTTATATAGTTCAGAGTCGCATCTTGTAAAAGCGCTGTAATTTCCGCCTTATTCGTTGCAATATCGCCTTTTAAAAGGTTATGGATGCGTCCCACATGATAAAGCGAGGGAACAAGCCCCTCCCCTTCACTCTCTAAAAGCGCCTCATAAATTGCCTCACCTTTTGGCGTAAGTCCTGCTACGGTCACGAATGCATCTTCAGATAACGCTCCTTTTGCAACTTTATCAGCAAATGCCTTTTGGAATTGCGTCACGGTATTGGCTGAGATTCTTGATTTATAATCATAAGCCTCACCTTCTTTCGGTGCTTTTTCACCCCAAAACTCTGCATTCTCGCGATAATTTATTGCAGCTATTGGCATCGAAAACTTCTGGAAGTTTTCAGCAATAATATCCTCAGATACATCTTTCGCTTTAGCCTTTGTCACACCAACATCATTTTGAGCTGTCGTCGCAACTGAGATTTGTGCTTCCGTTTCGATAATTTCTATCGGCTGAATAGGCTCATTACGCTTTACTTCTACAGCACTAGCATTGATTTCATTAACAACCGAGTTCACTTCTGCTTCAATATTTTGAGATTCAACAGGGTCCTGAGTCAATTGAGGTGTCGATATAACCGTGGTCACCTCAGGAAACTGAGGCACTTCGGTACTACTCTCTGATACAGCCGTAATCGACAACTCAGCCATATCAGCCTTAGAGACTTCTCCGGAGAAAAGCCCCTCTAACGATTCGACATTGTTTAAGTTAATCTTAAGCTCAACGCCTTCCGAACCCTCTTTAGGCGCTGCTTGTAACAACGCGGGTGCTAACGCAACCCATAAGCTTACTGCTATAAGATTTTTTTTCATTCCCTAATCTTCTCTATAGATATTTCTTAATACGCTTTGTAATGCACGACTTAATGCTTTTTAATATTGAATAGTCTACTCAACAACTTTCGATCAACCATAAAAAAAGAGCCGTAGCTCTTTTTTGTAATTTATCTGACTTGGCTTTATCACTTTAACAAGGGATCTTAATCCTTAACACGAGCCTTCAATGTTAATAAGTCAAAAGGTGTTTCCTGATATACACAATAGTTTAACCAGTTTGCAAACAACATATTACCATGAGAACGCCACGTCACTACAGGAGAATTCTCAGGGTTATTATTTTTATAATAGTTCTTAGGTGGTTCTATCTCATCACCTTTTTCAATATCACGGCGATATTCTCGATCAAGCGTATCAATATCATATTCTCCATGTCCCATCACATAAACATGTCGTAAATCTTTATTTGCAACGATATGAACACCAGCTTCATCAGATTCAGCGAGAATCATTAAATCATCGTGTTTTTCAATATCTTCGCGTCGAACTTCTGTATGACGGCTATGTGGTGCGTAGAATTGATCATCAAAACCACGAAGTAACTTCACATTCTGGATATTTACATTATGCGGGAATACACCAAAACACTTCTCTTCTAGTGGATATTTTGGCACACCATAGCGATGATAGAGCCCCGCTTGCGCGCCCCAGCAGATATAGAGTGTCGAGAATACATTCTTATCTGCCCACTCCATGATCTCGGTGAGTTCTTGCCAATACTGCACATCTTCAAATGGAATCGTTTCAACCGGCGCACCTGTAATAATAAAGCCATCAAATGCTTCGTCTTTAATATCATCAAAGGTGCGGTAAAACGCATTGAGATACTCTTTATCTGTATTTTTAGGTTGATAACTCTCTGTCGCGATAAATACAGGATCTACTTGTAATGATGTATTACCCAGCATTCTTAAGAGCTGCGTCTCTGTCACTTCTTTCAATGGCATTAAATTTAAAATTGCAATTTTAAGCGGACGAATATCCTGTGCGACCGCACGATCTTCATCCATTACAAATATATTTTCGTCTTTTAAAACCTGATAAGCAGGCAAGGTACTCGGAATTTTTACAGGCATAATGCCTCCTTTACTTCATTCTTTAATCATCAATCTCGCCAGACTATTTTGTAAATAACCTGAACGAGAAAAGAGCTGCTTAATGTTGATAAACAGCTCTTTATGATTGCAGCCATTTTTTCAAATGTCGCAACCGATCGATCCATTATGCTTCTTGTGATTTTGCGAGTGCTTGATCAATATCTGCAATCAAGTCATTCACATCTTCAAGCCCTATAGAGAGGCGGATAAGCTCCGGTAATACACCTGCCTTTTTAAGCCCTTCCTCATCTAATTGTGAGTGAGTTGTGCCCGCAGGATGAATCACTAAGCTCTTCGCATCTGCTACGTTGGCAAGCAATGAGAAGATTTCCAAGTTATCAATAAATTTAATACTTGCCTCTTTCCCGCCCTTCACACCAAATGTAAAGATCGCGCCCACACCTTTCGGGAAATACTCTTGCGCACGGGCATAATATTCACTCGATGGAAGACCTGGATGCTTCACCCATGCAACTGCCGGATGATTTTCAAGATGCTTTGCAACTTTCAGCGCAGATTCAGTCATTCGTTCAACACGAAGACTTAACGTTTCAAGCCCTAAAAGAATTAAGAATGAGTTAAAGGGACTAATACATGCGCCCGTATCACGAAGCAACTCAACACGCGCCTTAAGCACATAAGCAAGCTCACCAAGATCAGCGTACTGAAGACCATGATAAGCTGCATCTGGCGTATTAAAGCTCGGATAGCGTGGATTATCCTTAAACTTAAAGTTACCGTTATCAATGATTCCACCACCAATCGAGGTACCATGACCGCCGATATATTTAGTGAGTGAATGCACAACAACGTTAATACCATAACTTTTGAGGTTAATCAGATAGGGTGTTCCGAAAGTATTATCCACAATCGTTACGATCTGATGCTTTTCAGCGATCTCTACGAGTTTTTTAATATTCGGGATGTTGATATCTGGGTTACCGATACTCTCAAAGAAAATGGCTTTCGTCTTATCGTTGATCGCAGCTTCTAAGCCTTCGAAATCTTCAGGCTCAATAAAGTGAACTTTGATACCGAACTGAGATTGAAGACGGTTGTTGAAGAGTGTGTAAGTACCGCCGTAGATCGTACTTAATGTGATGATCTCATCACCCGGCGTTGCAACGTTAAGAACAGAATAGAGAATTGCTGCCATGCCAGAACTTGTCGCAAGCGCGCCTACGCCACCTTCAAGTGCTGCGATACGCTTTTCAAGAACATCCGTGGTCGGGTTCATAATACGCGTGTAGATATTCCCAGGCTTTGCTAAACCAAAAAGGTCCGCCGCATGCTGAGAATCATCGAAGACATAGCTTGAAGTTTGGTAAATTGGAACGGCTCTTGATTTGGTTTCGTCAACCACTTGGCCAGCATGAACTTGTAGAGTATCAAAACTCCAGTTTTGGGTAGTCATTAAAGAACTCCTAAATTTTATTGGTTTTCACACAAGGATTGTGTCAAAAAAGAAATCACGTTAAGTCCAAAAAATTAGAAACATAAACTTAACCGCTTAAGGAATAGCTATAACGCACCCCCATAGAGAATGCAACAGCTAGCGCTAAATTATTCCTCTACTACACACCTTAAAATACATCGACAACTGCTGTAACACCGTGATAACACAAGCCAATCATATAAACTTTTTCTCAGATATTTTTCTAAAACATCTGAAAGAAAATATATAAAAATATGAAGGAATAAATGCATTCGATATCGGATATCATTTTCAATGCTCTTCTTTAGCTGAAGTGCCGCCATTGAGAGATTTGAGAACCTCTTTTTTTAATGTGAATTCGGCCTTATTCAAAATGAGTAGCTGAAAGCTGTTGTCATGCTTGAGAAGCAATCAGCTTCTCAATCGCTGACGCGAGATTACTAAAAGGATGCAAACATTCGCCCCAACCGAGAATCAGTCTATTAACGTACTTCCTGAATAAAAACAAAGCGCCCTACTCTCCAATTTTCCCATAAAGATTGATATGTTTATCGCCCCACTTTTTGAGCGATAATAAAATCGGCGCAAGCGTTAACCCTAGTTCTGTTAATTGATATTCAACGCCGGGCGGAGATGTATCGAGGATTCTACGACTCACAAGCTGATCTGCTTCTAACTCTTGAAGCTGTTTTGAGAGCATCTTCGAAGTCGCATTTGGGACATATTTCTTCACCTGATTGAAACGAAGCACTTCTTCCTCTAAAAGATGCCATAAAATAATCGCCTTCCATTTACCCTCAAGAATATTCACCGCAGCCTCAACAGAGCATCCTGGCACACAATCAAAGCGCGTATGTTTTTTCTGCCTAACGGCCCTTTCCGGCGTGTTATTACTCTTCTCACGCATTTTCTTTCTCTCCTCAAAAGCTCTCTTACCAATAATCTATCAAAACACTTCAAGCGTATAAAACACACTTACAATACTGCCCCGATCTTCGGTTACCAACCTCATACAATCTTCTCTCACATCAGTATCAGTATCAGTATCAGTATCTACCAATCATCGCTAATTGAAGGCTTTTCGCCAAGAAAAAATGATTTTCATGCCCTATTTTCGCTTTTTAGCATCCCCAAAAAATCCCCCTAATCCCCACCATAGCCATTGATAGTACGTCATACAAAGGTATCAAAAAGATACTTAGTGTTAAATTATACAGTTTTTGAGGCTTTCGTAATTTATTTAGAATGCATTTATCGAAAAAATACTATCGAAAATGGATTCAAAAGAACCTTTTTTGGATTCGCTCAAACGCAATACACAACCAATATCACAACCAAAAAAAGAGAGCCTAACTATGACAATCAAAATCCCACAAACCATGAAAGCCATTGGTTACAAACATGCCGGAGTAATTACTGCGCAAGATTCATTAGTGGATATCACGCTTCCGGTCGTTATGCCGGAAGGTCGTGATCTTCTTGTTTCTGTAAAAGCCATTTCTGTGAATCCTGTAGATGTCAAAATTCGTGCTAATGTGTCATCACAAACAGATACTTACAAAGTCTTAGGGTGGGATGTAAGTGGCATTGTGGTTGCTAAAGGCGCTGATGCAACTGAGTTTAACATCGGCGATGAAGTCTTCTATGCCGGCGATTTAACGCGCCAAGGAAGCAATAGCGAATATCACCTTATCGATGAGCGTATTGTCGGTCGTAAACCGATGAGTATTTCTCACGAAGCCGCAGCTGCCCTTCCTTTAACAGCAATTACGGCTTGGGAGATGTTATTTGATCGCTTTGGGATCGAGCAAGGCCAAAAAGACGAATCCATTCTCATTATTGGTGGCGCAGGTGGCGTGAGTTCAATTGCCATTCAGCTTTTAAAAGCAAAAACGCATCTTACAGTGATCGGAACCGCCTCAAGAGCTGAGAGCGAACAATGGGTTAAGTCAATGGGCGCTGATTTTGTAATTAATCACAATGAGTCATTAGCTGATCAGCTGAAAACTTTAGAAATCACGCCAAAATATGTTTTCTCCACCAATCATTCTGATCAACATTGCCGAGAAGTTGTGGCGCTTATTCAACCACAAGGCCACTTTGGTTTAATTGATGACCCTGAAACATTAGATATTACTGCATTTAAAGTGAAATCAACATCGATTCATTGGGAATTTATGTATACACGTTCAATGTTCAAAACATCGGATATGGCAAAACAAGGAGAGTTATTAACGGAAGTGGCTCGATTAGTCGATGCCGGCATCATTCAATCTACATTGACCGAGTCATTTGGCGTCATCTCTGCGGAGAACCTTAAAAAAGCCCATACCTTGATCGAAAGCGGTCGTGCGATTGGTAAAGTCGTTTTAGCTGGTTTTTAAAAGCGGATTCGTGGCTGGGGAGAATGTTTTCATGATTCTATCAATCTCGCGCTAGCATTTGAAGAATTGAGAGTGCTTCAAGTGCTGATCGACATTCGTGCTTTGAAAATATTCGCGACCCTCAATGAACATTCAAAAGACTAAAAATGCCACAAATGTCGGCACTTCTGCTAAAAAAGCAGATCAGTCATTACACCCGACATCAAACAGCCTTATTTTTTTCTAAAACATCCCCTACAAGCCATGACTCTTGATTTTTCAACGTATTATCACCATATTAATGACATACAGAGAAAAATAAGGAGGTCCCAATGGCAAGTGGTTGGGCAAAAGATGGTGCGGAGCAAGAGCAGATTGATGCAACGGTAGATGATGCTGTCGCACGCATTAAGAGTCAGATTCCGCAAGGCGAAAGCGCAACACATTGTGAAGAGTGTGAGGCATTGATTCCTGAAGCAAGAAGACTCGCCGTTCCCGGTGTAACACTGTGCATTCAATGCCAAGAAGCATTCGATAAACAACAAACCGCTTTTAGTGGCTATAACCGCCGAGGCAGTAAAGATAGCCAGCTTCGATAAGAATATGAAAAGCGAATAGCTGAATGACAAAATGCCGGCAATCACTTTAAGATTGCCGGCATTTTTATAGATTATATCTGCATTAATCGCCTATATACGCCCTATCTATTTTAACAACCTAAGCCGAATAAACCTCTTTTCCGGCAATATAGGTTGCACGAATCGCACGATCATCACCTAAGGTCATCTGAATAAAGAGTGCTTCTTCTAAGCTATCTGCATAGCGCATACGATATTCAATAATCGGGGTTGATTTCAGATTAATCACCGCTAAGTCTGCTTCCATTCCTACCGCAATTGATCCTACTTTATCTTGAAGTGATAACGCTTCCGCCGTTCCACGACTTGCAAGATAGAAAGTATGAAGCGAGGAATACGGCGCACCATTTAATTGCGCGGCTTTATACGCTTCATTCATTGTTTGTAAGATAGAGAAACTTGTGCCCGCCCCTAAATCTGTTCCTAAGCCGACTTTAATCGCTCGATCTGCTTTTTTCGCATTATGAACATTAAACGCACCACTCCCTAAGAAGAAGTTTGATGTTGGGCAATGGGCAACGGCTGCACCTTTCTCATTTAAAACATGGAATTCACGCTCTGTAAGATGAACACCATGACCATAAATCGCGCGCTCTCTTAAAAGACCATAACGATCATATACATCCGTATAATCTGTCGCATCAGGATAGAGCTCTTTTACCCATTTGATCTCATCAATATTCTCAGAAACGTGAGATTGAATTAAGGTATCTGAAAACTCATTTGCAAGCGCGCCAATCATCTCAAGCTGTTCATGAGTTGATGTCGGTACAAAACGCGGTGTGATTACATATTCAGCACGTCCACGCTTATGCCATTTTTCGATCAATGCTTTCGATTCATCATAGGCTTTTTCAGCTGTATCAAGCAATGCTTCCGGCGCATTTCGATCCATACAGACTTTACCTGCCATGATGCGCATATTGTACTTCTCGGCTTCCGCAAAAATCGCTTCAACAGATTCAGGGAAGATCGTACAGAACACCGTCGAAGACGTGACACCATTACGGCGCTGTTCACGAAGAAATACTTCCGCAACTTCATCTGCATGCGCGCGATCTTTAAAATTCTGCTCTGCAATAAAGGTGTAGTTATTAAGCCAATCAATCAGCTGTTCGCCATATGAGGCAATAATCTGCGTTTGTGGATAATGCACATGGCTATCGATAAAGCCCGGCACAATAATGCTATCCGTATAATGTTTCACCGGCGTATCACCTAATGCCGGCAATAATGCTTCTGCGGGGCCTACTGCGGTAATATGTCCATTTTCCATCACGATGATCGCATCGGATTCATAGGTATAACACTCTTCCACAGGGTGGAAGAAAGGATCTTTACTAAACGTTAACATTGCACCACGAATCGCTGTCTTTGGGCTCGTGCTTAAATGATGTGTTGAAGTTTGTACCATCTCAGGTTCCTTTTCTCTATTGCATAAAAAAACTTTCACCAGCGACCTTTTAATTTCATCAGATTTACGAAATTTTGGAGAGAGACTCGTAAAGTGATCGACCTTAAAATATCTTTAGTGAAAGATTCTTTGAGAGAAGATATCATACTTCTACAGAAAACGATACTTAAAAGCAGATACTTTAGTTCGCCGATTGTTTCGGGTAAAATTACTCTCATAACAAAATTAAGAATTTCATATATTATCTGAGACTTATCAAGGATTATAAGGCTCATTGAGCTATGATATTCCTAAGCCCCAAACAAAGAGTGAGCGCCCTCTTCATTTAGCAGAAAATTTTAATCTAAGGATACGACTATGCAAGATCCCCATTCGCTTGACCCTAATCAGGATGATTTAACTTCAAAAGATGCGTCACAGCAAACGCCTCAAAAAGATCTTGTCGATCAAGTGATTGCTAATTGGCAAAATACCATTATGGCAGATACGGATTTCTCAGGAACGGAGATCATCGGTCGAGTTGTGCGAATGGATTCATTTATCGGCAAAATGATTGACGATAATCTCTCTCGTTTTCGAATGAATATTGGAGATTTTAATATCCTTGCGGTGCTTTTACGCGAGAAAACCCATCAATTAACGCCGGGCAGAATTCAGGAGATGATTTTTGTATCATCGGGCGGTTTATCAAACCGTATGATTCGTCTTGAAGAGAAAGGCTTAATCAAGAGATCTACTGATCCGAATGATCGTCGGGGTGTAATCGTGACTTTGACAGAAGCTGGCAAAGAATTGATAGAGCGCGCAGCGCCAAGTCATATGGCACTCGAAAACTCTCTCATCACCAACCTTGATGAATCAGAACAAGAAACCCTCGTAAAACTTTTACGGAAGATGTTGAAGCATATTGAAAGTATTAATAAGTAACGCTCAGTCAATGGTTTCTATTCGAATACATCTATTTATTCACTGATCTATCAGAGATAGTTGCAAACAGAGACAGTTGCAAAACTGGGGCGAATGCTTGCATCTTTGCAACTATCTCGCCTTGGCAGTTAAGAAGCTGATGGTTTCTCAAACATGACAACAAGCTTCATACCTCATTTTGATAAGGGCGAATTCTCGATAAAAAAAGAGAGGCACTCAGCCTCTCAATGCCGGCGCTTCAGCTCTGTGAAGCGCAATAAACATTGCATCTGACATTCAATGCATCGTTTAGTACATTAAGTGAATCACTTTATGCGGATTTTCAGCCATCAAGTCGCCTTCTTCCGGCGCTGTTTCGTTGTACATCGACATTCCGACAGCTTCAAAGAAATGAAGCCCTGCGCTATTTGCTTCGTAAACATCGGCATATTCAGCACCAAAGGCAATACGCACTGCACGCATCATCTCAGCACCAATCCCTTCACCTTCTCTGCCGATCTTTACAGCCACTCGCTCAATTGCATCTTCTTCAACGGCAATCATACCCACAAGCTCATTGCTCGCTTTATCAAACGCGCCATAAAGATGAGAAACCCCTTCAAGATATGCCTGCGTCGTCTCAGCATCATCAAGATAGAGCTGTTTGCCGGCGGTTTTATTAACTGCTTCTAAAGCTTCCATCAAGAGATTTGTCGCTTCAATAATTTCGCCTTTTTCAAGTGCGCGAAGGCTCACTGATTCATGATTAAACGTGATCGCTGTAGATTCTTTTGTTTTTGCCATTACGGATATCCTTCTGTTTGATTAACGATGATCATTGTTAAACCCAATTGCATTGATCTCGGATTAATCTTATTTAATCGTTTCTTGCTAGAAGATTTTACACACTTTCGATTATTTCTTTGTACTTTTAACGGCACATTTTGTTTCATCCGTCATTTATCGATCATTGCAAAGCTGGAGCGAATGCTTGCACACTTACAATTATCCCGCGCCAGCAGTTGAGAAGCTAATCGCTTCTCAAACAAGACAGTGCTCTCAAGCCTCTCAATGTCAGCATTTGTGCTCAATGAAATGCTATGCATATTACATCCGACTCCGAATGAATCTATTGACTCATTGACTCATTGACCTATTAGAGATTATTGCAAAGCTGGAGCGAATGCTTACATACTTATAATGATCCCGCGCCAGTAGTTGAGGCGCAATAAAAAAGCGCCCTATTGAGCGCTTTTCGATTTTCTATCGATGAATGCTGAATTATCCGCATATCATCCTAGTTAGGGTCTTCAACTCTGCCTGGTTTACGATTTGGATTTTCGTCGTACTCTTTAGCAACGCTTGAGAATTTAATTGCAATAAGTGCGCAGATATAGGCATAGATCGCACCTAATACCGCACCAATTGGTACGATGATCAGAAGCTGATATGAGAAGCCTTCCATACCAAGCATGTTTGCAATCGGCTCATCCACAATAAGCACTAAACCAACAAGCACTAAAAGATAGAAGAACGTTAAGATAAAGCCACGTTTAAGCGCCGTTAAGCGGAAAAGCGAACCTAAATCTTGTTTTGCAAAACTACTCATCCAAAAGCCTAAAACTAAGCCTAATGGGAGAATTGCTGAGAATGAGATCGTCGAGAATGGAACGATTCTGCTCACTTGTAATCCTGATCCTTCACTCATCGCATTAATCAGCGTGAAACCGATAATATATGTAATCAGTGCCAATAAGTTAAAGATAAAGAAGAATGTTAAGGTAATTCTTCCGCTCTGATTCTGTTGATACACTTGATCCGGCTGAGTTGCCATATAAAAACTCCTTACCACGTTAATAGATGGGTCGATGAATGATTCAAAACATCATTTCGATGCGATATGTCGATATAAATATATCAACACGACATATTAATACTTATTTTGACAAATATTTTATCATATTGTGCTTTTATCTGACACTTTATTAAGAAATAGATCTATAGATAAAGATCAGGAAATCATCAAATTACCTTTGAGAAATCCAATCGCTGATTTTAATTTTCTGATTTATACATACTGATTTACACATACAGATTTGCATATACTGATTTCCACTCGCTTATTCTCCTGCGCTTATTCAATACGTATATTCAATACGTATATTTATATTCTAAGTACCTGCTTAACTACGTTATTCGACAAACGCTAGAATCAATATGGAGAAAAGAGTTGAGAGATATGAATTGAAAAGATGTGGGTTGAGCGAGATAAGCTGGATATTGATCGATTCGATATTACTTGTCCGATCATCAGCAATCCCACTTATCAATCGAAACTTTCTGCCAAAATGCCGGTAATTCGGTAACATAGTTTCATCATTAAAATAGTGAACCTTCAGCGTCTCAAGCGCTTGAAAGGTCGAGGATGAAACATGAAGATACTTCACACTGCCGATTGGCATCTTGGTAAATTGATTCACGGTATCTATATGACCGATGATCAGGCTTATCTTCTTGATGAGCTGATTCGCTATATCGAACTTGAAGCGCCGGATCTTATCATTATTGCCGGCGATATTTATGATCGTGCAATTCCGCCAGTGGAAGCGATTCATCTATTAGATCTTTTCTTTAATCGTGTGGCACTTGAACTCAATATTCCCATTATCGCGATTAGTGGTAACCACGATAGCCCACAACGTTTGAGCTTTGGTAGCCACTTCTTGCATCATCAATCGTGCCATATCATCACTGAGTTTGACCCAAGCTTTACGCCGATTGTGATGAATGATGCCTTTGGCGAAGTGCATTTTTATGCGATTCCGTATGTGGAGCCTTCACAAATTCGTCAAATCTATCCGGATGCCGGCATTCGCACTCATGATGATGCGTTTCGTGTGATGATGGAACATCTCACACCTAAACTCGATGAATCCGCGCGTAATGTTCTGATTCTTCATGCTTTCGTCATTCATTCATCACAGCCTGAGATTCTGACTTCCGATTCCGAGCGACCGCTTGCGATCGGTGGATCAGAATATATCTCGGCAGATTACCTTCAAGCCTTTGACTATGTGGCCCTTGGCCATCTTCATCAAGCGCATAAAGTGAAGGAGGAGTTTATCCGCTATTCAGGCTCACTCCTGAAATACTCCCTCTCTGAAGCAACCCATGAGAAAGGCATTCTAGAAGTGATTCTTGGCGAGAAAAATGCCGGCAATGCGCATGCAAATATTGAAATCGAGAAGATTACTTTCAAACCGAAAAGAGATCTTCGTGAAGTGCGTGGCGAACTCCAAACTATTTTAACGATGCCCAAGAGCGATGATTACTGCTTTGTCACACTACTCGATGAATCGCCGGTACTTCAGCCGATGGAGCAGATTCGTACCGTTTTCCCTAATGCCATGCATGTTCGCCGGGATTTACAAAAGTCGCGTAGCTTTAGAGAGGATCAGAGTGAATTGAAGAATTTAGAAAAAACCGATGATCTCTCACTCTTTAAAGGTTTCTATCAAACCTTACTTGAGAAAGAACTCGATTCAGAAACGCTCCAAATCTTTAGTGATGCGCTGATGCAAGTACAATCAGAAAATGAATCTACAAAGTCGCCTAAAACGCCGGCATCTACTGCTCAATCAACGTCCATATCTTCAGACATCGACACACTATAGGAATCTTATATGCGCCCGAATAGACTGACTTTAACGGCTTTTGGCCCTTATCATGAAACTGAAGTAATCGATTTTGATGCCCTTTCGCCTCACGATCTTTTTGTGGTTTCCGGCAATACTGGTGCCGGCAAGACTTCTATTTTTGATGGCATCTCTTACGCGCTTTTTGGCGGTGCAAGTGGCGAGGATCGCCGGGAAGCGACGAGCCTTCGAAGCGACTTTGCCGATGATGATCTGCCCTCTTCTGTTGAGCTTATCTTCACAATTGCCGGCAAACAATTTCGCGTAATGCGCCAACTTGCCTATCAAAAAGCCGGCAATAAGAGCGAAACGCCAGGAAAAGCCGAGCTTTATCAGATTATCAATCATGCCGGAGAAGTGAGTGAAATCCCGGCGGTTGATCGGCAGATGATCTCTGATGTGAATCAGAAGATGCAATCACTGATTGGCCTCACGAAAGAGCAGTTTAATCAGCTCGTTATGCTTCCTCAAGGCGAATATCAGCGATTTTTAACCTCATCTACGAGCGATAAAGAGGCGATTCTTCGCACGGTGTTTAATACAGAAAAATATAGAGCGCTCGTTGATGAATTAAAAATAGCGCGCGATGCTTCTCAAAAAGAGGTTTCATCGCTCTCTGGCAATCTCGATAGCACCTTAGCTTCCATCTTTAGGACGCTCCCAAAACGGGACTCTATTCTCTTCAGCTATCAAGCGGAATCCGGTGAAATCTCGATCAATCCCCATCAAGCTCGTGAAGCATTAGTAATTGAAACCCAGCACTACAATGCCGAAAAAACACGCTTCAAAGATGCGCTAAAAGTCGCGAGTGAACAACATCAAAAAGCACAAACCGCACTGATCAGTCACCAAGCGCTTAATGCACAATTTACTCAGCTTACAGATGTGACGAATCAATTCTCAACGCTTCTAGCGAAAATGCCGGCCATTGAGAATATTGAAATAGAGATTCAGCTTGCTGAAAAAGCACAGCCGATTGAAAAATATTCCGATACTGTTGAGCGCCTTCGTGCAGAAGCGCGTACTAAGCATCAGCAACTCAAAATGATTGAGGAGACTTATCAGGCTTCGCAAACCGCGCATCTCCATGCGAAAAAAATCTTAGATGCAACCACAGCTCAAGAAGCTGAGCGTGAGGCGCTTCATAAAACGATTATTCAACTAGAAGCAAATGAGCCGAAAGTTAATCAACTTACGGAAAAACGCACCTTAGTCCTTCAATTGGAAAAAGCGTTAAAGACGCAGGAAGCTGAACTTCTAAAAGTGACAGAAAATAGTGCCGAGCTTCCCGTTAAAAAAGAAGCGCTCACAACCCAAATCACAGAACTTGAGCAGATCAGCGCGCAGACTTACCCGCTTTTGAAACTCAAAAGTGAACTCGAATCGATCGATAAGCATCATCGAGAACTTCATAAAACTAAAACGCGCCTCTCTACGCTTCAAACAGAGCACGAGCAAGCAGTTGAAATTTTAACTCTCGCGAAATCAACTTATGAATCGGCCTATGAAGCATGGCTCAAAGGACAAGCGAATAAGCTCGCTGAAGCGATTAAGCCCGGCGATGCTTGCCCTGTTTGTGGTAGTTTCGATCATCCTAAATTAGGATTGCCGGCAGATATCAATCATGCTTCAACTTCAGGGCGAAAGGTCACAAAGCCTTCAAAGAGCACACAACAAAAATCGAAAGATTCGCCACAAGCTTCGCTCTTCTTTGAGGAAGAGAGTCTATTCGATTTCATTGATGAGAGGGATTCGCTCGAGGCGCTCGCGCACAGCAAACCAGCAACGGAGATTGAGCTAATTCCAACGCTTTCTAATGAGGCATTTGCGGAGATCGAAGCGCGCTTTAATCAAGCGCAATCGAAAGTCGTGGAGTGTGAAGCCAATTGTGCGAGGTTATCGCGCGAGATTGAATCTCTCCGTAGTGATGAACAAGCGCAAAGCACAACGCTCAACGCCCTCCTAGAAGCACAAAATCACAATCAGATCCCCGAAATTCAAACATTGAAGCTTGCCCTTCTCCCAATTGACGCAACGCAAACAGAGATCACAGCACTACTTGAAACAATTTCTCTCGCACTCAAACAGGCGGAAGATGCCAACAAGCATTTAACGGATGCTCGCAAAAATCTACAACAGATTGATCAGGCACTTGAAGCATCGCAAAAATTGATCCATGAATTGCAATCAAATAAAGTCTCTGCTGAAGCGAATCAGAAGATTGAAGCTGAAGGACTCAAAGCACTAATGGAAGCGATTCCGGCTGAACTTCAAGATAGCCAAAAGTTCCATCAAGCATTAACCACAAAACGAGAAACGCTTGTTCAACTTAAAAACGCGCATCAAAATGCCGAGATTGCCTATCAAAAAGCGGAAAAAGATCAGATCCTGCGAGAGAGTGAATTCAAACACCTTCAATCAACCTATGATGATTTAGTCAACCAAGGGAAAGAGGCGCGAAAAGTATTGGATAAAGCGCTCATTTCTGCCGGGTTTATACAATCCGCAGAAGATGCGCAAGAAACAGCTTCAAGCATTAGCGATGAAGCAGGATTCAAACAAGCGCTCAGAACGCCGGAAGCACTGAATGCACTACGCCAAACAGTGAACCGTTATCGTGAGCAGAAAGAGGCATTAAAACAGCAAAAAGCGCAATTAGAAAAAACGCTCAAGGATCAATCTCCGGCAGATATCCCGGCATTAGAGCTTGCCTCACAAGAAGCACAAAAAGAGGTGGAAGCAATTCAAAAAGCGAGCTTTGAAGTGGAAAGCTTACTGACATCTATCGCAAAGATTCAAGACTCACTGACCAACATTGGCGAAACTTTTGCAATCGCCAATACGAAGCTCAGCCGACTCACGGAAGTCTATAACTTAGTGCGCGGAGAAAATACCCAAAAGCTCTCCTTTGAGCGTTATATTCTGATTGAATATTTCGAGCGTGTGATCGAAGCTGCGAACCTTCGTCTTCAGAAGATGACCAATGGCCAATTTGAATTTGTCCGCTCCGATGAACTCGCTTCACGCGGTCGTCAAAGTGGGCTTGATCTCAATATCTATGATGCCTATACCGGCGAAGCGCGAGACGTGAAATCGCTCTCAGGTGGAGAGAAGTTCAAAGCCTCTTTAAGCTTATCTCTCGGAATGGCAGATGTCATCCAAGCGCATCAAGGCGGGATCTCCATCGGCACACTCTTCATCGATGAAGGCTTTGGCTCTCTTGATGAGGAATCGCTCCTACAAGCAATTGATGTGCTTATTGATCTTCAAAAATCAGGCAGAATGATCGGCGTAATCTCGCATGTGGAAGAGCTCAAGCAGACATTGCCGGCAAGAATTGAAGTGACGAAAACGCAAGGTGGATTTAGTAAGACGAGGATTATTACGCAGTGATCTTAGCGCTAGAAATAGGGGATTAGGATTAGATTTAGATTTAAAGTTAAAATTGAAGTTGAAGTTGAAGTTGAAACGAGGACTTTGCGATTTATCAACACCCATAAAAAAATGCCGGGAAATGCCGGCATTTTCTTTTTCAGTACATCATCAATATAAACATGCTTATTATAAACGTATACTACATCGGCCCTAATGGTAACCCTAATGAGTAATAGATTAAGAAGAGTGCTGTCCACGTTGTGATGAAAATCACACAATAAGGCAACATAATGGAGAGGAATGTTCCAAATCTTACTTTAGGGTTATATTGCGCAATCAGTGCAAGCACCATCGGCATATAGGGGTTTGTTGGTGAGATAACATTCGTCGTTGAATCCCCGATTCGATAAGCCATCTGAATCGCATCTGGCTCAACACCCACTAACATCAGAAGGGGTACAAAAACGGGTGCCATCATTGCCCACTGCGCTGATCCACTAAATACAACAAGGTTAATTAAACCTGCAAGAAGTACCAACGCTCCCAGCATTACAACATTAGGAAGTTCAATCTCCGCTAAAGCATCTGCCCCTGATACTGCTAACCACATTGAGAGATTTGTCCAGTTAAACCAACCGATAAACTGCGCAATAAAGAAGACCAGAACAATGTATCCACCGACATTTTTTAATGCATTAGCGAGCAATCTTGGCAAATCATCAAATGTCTTAATTGTGCCAGCAAATAGACCATAGACAATTGCACAACTCATAAAAAAGGTCATGATAATTGGAATCATCCCACTTAAAAATGGTGATGGAACTAATCCGCCTGTCGGCCCACGAAGTGGTGAGCTCTCTGGGTAAATTGTTACAACCAATAATCCCACAAAGATCAGCGCGAAGATCCCTGTAAATTTAAGGGCTCGTTTCTCTTTTGTCGTAACCGCATAATCATCGCCACCTTCTGGTGCAAGATTATCCACATAATCATTCGTAATCGGGAAACGAGGTTCAATTAAGCGCTCTGTAACCCATGTTCCAAGAATCGTTAAGAATGGCACTGAAAGAAGCATAAAGTACCAGTTTGCCGCCGGTGTAATCTCAGCGCCACCAATAATTTTAGAAGCCTCATTTGTTACTCCTGAAAGAAGTACATCTGTTCCAGCAATAAAAATATTAGCCGTAAAACCCGCAGCAACAGCAACAAAGCCTGCACAAATTCCGACAATCGGATTACGTTTCGTAGCTGCAAAGATAATCCCTGCAAGTGGTGGTACTAAAACAAAAGCAGCATCTGAAGCTAAGTTGCCGATAATTCCCACAATAAAGATTGAGGCTGTAACAAATCGGCGGGGCGCATTTAGCAAAAGCGCTTTAATCGCAGAATCTGCAAGCCCCACTTCTTGTACTAAACCGACAGCAATCATCATACAGAGTACAAGCCCCAAAGGTTTAAAATCAATAAAGTTACTTACCGTCGATTGCAATATATAAACAAGCCCCTCGCCACTAATGAGGTTGCGAATTGTAACCACTTCATTGGTCACCGGATGTGTGACACTGAGGTCTATAGCACTTAAAATCGCAGATAAAATTGCAATTAAAAGACAGAAGATAATAAAGAGATAAAGAGGGTTTGGGATTTTATTTCCAAACGATTCTACCCTATCAAACCAGGTTTTTTTGTGCATAGTTGTCCTCCCCTTATTGCAAGGGATGTTATAAGATTGATTATTTTTTTGATGGATTGAGTGATTAATAAAATTAATCATCATTAAAGGCTATTGATAAATATTGAGAATATGGAATATGGCTTACCTAAAATTCAACACGTAAACTTAACCCATCAATCGTCAAGAATCTTTTATGATGAGAAATACTCTTCTTCCCTCCCGTTCACTTGATAACAATTTTTTTAGCGCAATCCTTTCGCTATCCCCTTTGTTATCTTGCTGATTATTGTTGTTATAAACTACCAAGTTTAGATAAACCGTGTAATTGGCCCTACTGACTCTTAAGGTCAATATCATCGTAAGAGCGCATGACTTCCACAAAGAAACTTGCGCCTATCGGTATGATTTCATCGTTAAAATCATAGGTACTATTATGGAGTCCTGTTGCGTGGCAGAGCCCTTCTGGTGAATGATCCTCTTTAGAGCCATTCCCAATAAAGAGATAACATCCCGGCACTTTTTCTAGATAAAAAGCGAAATCCTCACTGGTCATCTGCTCTGTAACAGTCAGATCCACTTTCTGAGAGCCCACTAAGGCTGTTGCTACGGCAATTGCACGCTCTGTTTCCGCTTTACTATTCACGGTGACAGGATGGCTGATCGGCCCTAGACGAAATTTTGCGTCCATGCCAAAAGCATTTCCCATGTTTTCCGTCAAGACCGTGAGTTTTTCAATAATATCCTTTCGAACAGCTTCATCATGTGTACGAATTGTGCCTGCCATCTCTGCGGTTTCAGCAATCGCATTCGTTGTCTCACCACAATGCATCTGTGTTACAGCCACAACAATCGGCGATAATGGGCTAATCGTTCTTGCCACTAATCCTTGAATACCTTGATAAATATGAGTCGCGACTAACATTGGATCACGCGTTAAATGCGGAAGACCCGCATGGCCACTTTTCCCCCTAATCGAAATAAAAAGACGATCAGAACTTGCCATGAGAGAGCCGGCTTTGATCGCAAAATGGCCTGCCGGTAATGTTGGCCAGTTGTGCATTGCATAAATAGCATCTAAAGGATATTTAGCTAAAAAACCCTCTTTTAAAACAAGTGTTTCAGCGCCTCCACGTCCCTCTTCAGCAGGCTGAAAAATAAGAATCGCAGTACCAGCAAAATCACGATGAAGCGCTAAGTATTTTGCCGCCATTAGGAGCATTGTTGTATGCCCATCATGCCCACAAGCATGCATTTTCCCATCATGTTGGGAGCGATGTGGAAACGTGTTTTCCTCATGAATCGCAAGTGCATCCATATCAGCACGAAGCCCAATTATTTTTCCAGGAATCTTACCTTGAATCGTCGCAATCACTGCTGTTTTTGCAAATGATGTATCGATTTCATCAACGCCAAAAGACTCTAAAAGTGAGATGACCTTCTCTTTCGTTGAGAACTCTTCAAACCCTAATTCTGGCGCCTCATGGATACTTCGTCGAATGTAAATTGCTTCTTTTTGCCACGATGCTATTTTTTCGTGCACGCTAACAGACATAATCATGACTCCTTGCCATAATGTATTTTGATAAAAAATGAATACCTCCGATTTAAAAATCAGGGTATGGTTTAATTGATAAAAGTTGATGTTTAAAAGCTGATGTTTAAAAGCTCAACAAAACTCTATTCCACAATGAATTTCATTCATGGAATATATGAAGACCAATATTAATTTAGATTTTGTCTCAGTTTCAGTTTCACTAACGATGTGTTTGTCTTATTGTCTTTACTAGAGATATCAGACTGTTGCTCATTAGAGAAGCGATATCACAATAATACTGTTCAATGCTTACAAAAGCTTATCGCGATTCATCTTTAAAATGAGTTCTGTAAAAAGCATCACACCTTGAATAATGTCATGCTCTAGACTCTCTTCCTTCGGGTTGTGGCTCAATCCACCAACACTTGGGATAAAGATCATCAACGTCTTCATAATATTCGCCATAAATGCGGCATCATGCCCTGCACCACTTGTCATCACCAATGAAGAGAGTGACTTTTCATCCGCAATCTTCTGACAAAGTGAGGCTAAATCTAAATCAAATTGAGAAGGCGCTGTTTTTGTTAATTCTGTTAATGTGAATGTAATTGTAGGTTCGACAGATTCTGATGACGATATTGATGCAATGGTTTGTAGAGATTGGTTTAATGCTGTGATAAACAGTTCACTATATTGATGATTAGAAGTACGTACATCAATCATCACTTCACAGTGCCCCGGCACTACATTAATTGCATTAGGACTATTACTAATTTTGCCACAAGTTGCGACAAAGTAATCGCCCTTCTCTTGGGCTTTTTGAGAAACTTCGAGTGCAATCTCGTGGATGCATACGATCATTTTAGATGCCGCAACTAATGCATCTTGACGCATTAACATCGGTGTTGTGCCTGAATGATTACTAACGCCTATTACATCAAGCTGTAAACGCGTAATTCCCACAAGTGATGTCACAATCCCCACATCAATTCCTAGACGCTCAAGTACAGGGCCTTGCTCGATATGAAGTTCAATAAAGGCATCTGCCTCGCTCGTCTTTAAAACAGGTAAACCTTGCTTAGGGTTTGCACCCATTCGTTTCATCGCTTCTTGCAATGTTTCACCTGTTTCAGGATGTTTTTTAAGAAGATGAGATTCGGTAAGACTTCCTGTCAAACCACGACTTCCCACACATGAAATACCCCAATCGGTTGTCTCCTCTGCCAAGAAATCAATAAATTCAAGAGAATAATTGAGCAAAACATTCTGCTCTTTCACAATACGAAGAAGTTCAAGACCAGCGACAACACCTAAGATCCCATCATAAGCCCCACCATTTGGGACAGTATCACTATGTGAACCAAAATAGATCGTATCACTTGAAAGCCCCTCTAAACGTGCGCGAAGATTGCCGGCAACATCTAAAAATGGCGTGATACCTAAAGCCTCTAATTCAGCGATAATCCATGCTCGCCCCATAAGATATTGGGCTGTAAATGCTCTACGTGTAAAAGGTTGATCTGAGATGGTGAGCCCTCGGAGTGATTGTAGATTCTCTATCACACGTAGCCCATTCATCATTACTCTCCCTTTTCAATTAACATACCAATATTTTCAATATAATTCTGTGTAGATCATTCACTATCAATAGCCGATTCATGCAACAACATCAAATCATTAAATTATCGTTCTACTGTAATAGTGGGTCATTAAGATATAACACACAGATAATCTGCTGACTAGAAAAATTATGCCTACAAAAACACTACATTCAAATATTTTTTATCAAATACATCAACAGTAAAAATCACACAATAAAAATCTATATAAATCAATCCAATAAGTGATTTTATTATCTTTTTTAATAGATTCTGTTCTCCTTAATTAATCCTCTTATAGATTCTATTTCCTTTTTTTTATTTGCTTTTTTTATTCACTTTTTTATTCACTTTACACTCACAACTCATTCAACAAATAGAATGCAAAAAGTGCACACCAACTTGATGAAGCGTAACTTTACAAAAGTATCCTTTAAATGAATTTTATCTAAAAAAAGGGTTGTCATCATCCTGCCATATCCGGCATTTAAAATAGAAAGTCTACTTTATCAGAGACATTTAAGAGCGCTCAATCTATCTTGCCCTCAATTCAATATCGGCAAGACTGCAAAATATAAGTCTTAAAATATTCTCCATATATGCTTTTAACATCTAAAGGATTCTATGAAATACGATATCGCCGTCGTCGGTGCCGGCATTTTAGGATTAAGTCATGCTTATGCTGCGGCTAAAAAAGGCTTAAAAGTTCTGTTACTTGAACGTAATGAAACGCCGATTGGCGCATCAATTCGTAACTTTGGTTTTGCAATGGTGCTAGGGCAAGCACCGGGTGCGATGCTTAACCGTGGAAATAGAAGCCATGAGATTTGGCAGGAACTTGCACAAAATGCCGGCTTTAATGTGTTCCAAAAAGGCTCATTGCTCTTTGCACGTAATGAAATTGAAGAATCGCTACTAGAATCCTTTATGGAAGGCCCTGGCAAAGACCTGCCCTACTCAGCTTCTCTTTTAACGGAAAGCGATATCAAAAACCTTTACCATGGTCGATTCTCGCAATTTAAACGCGCCCTTCATGGAACTAAAGAGCAAGTTGTCTATTCTCGTGAAGCGATTCCGGCAATCTTAAAATGGATTAGTGGTCTGCCGAATGTGACATTAAAAACCAATACGCTCGTTTATGAAGTCGATGAAGTACAGGGGCGACTTCGCACAACACAAGGTGAGTTTGAAGCAACGCATACTTTCATCTGTTCAGGGCATGATTATCAGACTCTCTTTGCCAAAGAGATCTCTGCGCTTAATCCAGTTGTCTGCCGTTTACAGATGCTTCGCGTGAAGCCTTCTGAGCCATTTAAGCTGGAACATGGGATTTTTACAGGTTTAAGCTGTCTTCATTACGATGCTTTTGCGGGATTGCCGGAGATTGAGCCTCTTCATCAGTTAGTCTTAAGAGAAACGCCACTACTCGATCAATATAAAATCCATCTACTCATGACGCCAACGCCTTATGGCGAGATCATTATTGGGGATTCTCACGACTACCATACAACCGTCATGCCCTTTAGAAATCCTGAGATTGATGATCTCATTGTTGAGCTTGCCGAGCAGACTTTAGGGCAAACGCTAGAAGTTGTAGAACGTTGGCAAGGTGTTTATGGATCAAAAGGAGAAGAACCGATCTCGATGCTTAAACCAAGCGATAAAGTCACGATTGTGCTGATGCGAACAGGAATCGGCATGAGCACGGGGCCGGCGCTTGGGGAAGAGAATATCATGGCATTATTGGATTAATTTCAATTCCTTTTTATGGTCTATTCTTCAACTTAAAAAAATCAGACTTTTAAAAGCCCCCAGATGTCGGCGAGCGAAATCTAAAAGAAGAAAAGAATTCGTTCCCGACATCAAATGCATCATCTAAAGAACGATTCTTTTAAAAGCGCTCTCACGGCTGGGGCGAATGTTTGCACATCTTTAAAGATTGCGCGCCAGCTATGA
>CAZPIQ010000009.1:23913-28421 GCA_964586665.1 uncultured Ignatzschineria sp.
GCTCTGAAAGCCCTTTTATTGATTGAGAAGCTGAAAGCTTCTCATATGCCGGCATGCGAAGTTTAAGAGAAAAGTATCATTTGTTCCCGGCGACTAATGCATCATCTGAAGAATCCTACTCTTAAAAGCAATCTCATGGCTGGGGCGAATGTTTGCACATATTTAAAGATTGCGTGCCAGCAGTGAAGAGCCTTGATCGTTCTTCAACGAATTGAACAATTTTGACTGCGACTAAGAAACAGCTACTGCTCAAATTTATCATAGAAAAAATCAGACTTTTAAAAAGCGCCCAAATGTCGGCGTGCGAAATCTAAGAGAAGAAAAGCATTCGTTCCCGACATCAAATGCATCATCGAAAGAATCATGACTCAATTAAATGACCAATGATGCTTTAATTTAAAATCATCATGCTAAAATAGACGGCAATTTTATAAATGTTTTGTATATAGTCGATAGATATTAATACATATGATCAATGCATATCCGTACAAAGCGTTATGAAGAGATCTTGTGTATCGACCCTTTTTTGGGATATATCTATATATATCAATTTATATATATCAATTGAGAATCTATTTTATCGGTGCGATCTCGCTTTAAAGGGATTCGCATCAAAATCATTTTTTGGAGTTGTGAATGACAAGCTATCCCCGCGCCCTGCTTCATCGTCGTATTGGTGCTCTTTTGTATGATATTCTCTGTATCTTCGCACTTGAGATGGTTGTTGCCGGCATTTTTCTTCTGTTTAATAGCGGTGAGGCAATCGAAGCAGGTCATCCACTCTTCACAATTCAGAGAACGCTTTTTGCGCTCTTACCATTTGTCTACTTCCTCTTCTTCTGGCTTCGTGATGCGCATACAACCGGCATGCGTGCATGGCGCCTACGTATTCAGCAGACAAATGAGCAACCGATTACAAGCACACAAGCGATCTTACGCTTGCTCTTTGCCATTGTCAGCTGGATTCCGCTTGGTCTTGGATTCCTTTGGGTCTTTGTCTCTCCGACGCGCCTTGCTTGGCATGATCGCCTCTCCGGCACCGAAATTATTCAACTCCCGAAAAAAGAGAAGAAATCTTAAATCATGAAAAAAATCGCCCTCAAATCTCTACCGATTCCCGCACAAAAACGCGCCGTCTCCTGGGATCTTGAGAATCCCGCTAATTTCGCCCTTCATCTTGTTAATTCTGCTAAAAATAGCGATCGCACTATTGTTGTTGTGGTAAGCGATATGCGAAAGGCTGAGAATCTACAATCCGATTGTGCTTTCTTTGGCGGTCAGGCGACGATTTTCCCTGATACCGAAACCCTGCCCTACGATCCGTTCTCTCCGCAAATTGATATCATCTCGCAGAGATTATCGGTGCTCTTTCATCTAAAAGAGGGTAATAAGTCGATTGTTATCGTGACAATTCCGACGCTTTTACAAAGATTACCACCACGTGATTTCTTCGATGCGAATGTGCTTCTCTTTAAGCGAGAACAAGTGATTGATCGTGAGCAATTTAGAAGCAACCTCGAAAGCGCCGGCTATTTATCTGTCAGCAATGTCCTATCGCCAGGAGAATTCTCGGCGCGCGGTTCTGTCTTTGATCTCTTCCCGATGGGGCAAAAAGCGCCCATTCGGATCGACTTTTTCGATAATGAGATCGACACGATTCGTACCTTTGAACCAGAAACCGGCGATACACTAGAGACTTTCTCTTCACTATCGCTTCTGCCGACTCGTGAGCTGAATATCAGCGAAAAAGGACTTGCGACCTTTAAACAGAAATATCAATCGAGCTTCACAAGTGATGAGGCTTTATTGAAAAAATCCCACATCTATCAAGAGACGATCAAAGGGAATCTTCCTTCCGGCATTGAGAGTTACTTACCGCTCTTCTTTGAGAGTACCGCAACCTTCTTCGATTATCTGCCAAAAGAGACAACACTCATGCTCTTCCCAGAGCTTGAGAAAGAAGGATTACGTTTTCATGATTTAGTAGAAACCCGCTTTGAGCGTTATCGTCATGATATTGAAAAACCGATCTTACCGCCGGCAAGACTCTACTTAACACCCAATGGCCTTGAAGGCTTGATGAGCCAATTCCCACAAGTCACGATTAACTTTACCGTTAAATTCCAGCCGGCCGTTACGCTTCATGATCTTAAAGCGCAATCTGAAACAGGGAAAAATCCCTTTATTCTTTGTGCTGAAACATCTGGCCGACGTGAGAATCTTCTGAACCGTTTAACGAATGAAGAGATCACACCGAAAGTTGCAACGCTACAAGAAGCATTTGAAGCGCCGACGGCGCTCATGCTCGTAACAGGCGCTTTAAGCCAAGGTTTCATCAACGAAACACCGCCTTTTAGAATGGTGACCGAAGCGGAATTTCTCGGCGTAAAACCCCGTGAATATCGTGCAAAGAGTAAAGTCGCTGATATCGAAGCGATGCTTACTAATCTCGATACCCTTGAGATTGGCGATCCGATTATTCATATTAATCATGGTGTCGGCCGATATGCGGGCATGGATATTATTGATGATACCGAGTTGGTCGTCATTCAATATAAGGATAACGCGAAGCTCTATGTGCCGGTTACCTCTTTAGATCTTCTCTCAAAATACTCCGGCAGTGAAAAACAAGCAGCACCACTTCATAAGCTGGGTTCTGATCAGTGGGATAAAGCCCGTCGAAAAGCGGCTGAAAAAGCCAATGATACGGCGGCAGAACTCCTCGATATCTATGCGCGCCGCGAAGCGCAATCCGGAAAGCGCATGACAATTCCAGCGGAATATAGTGATTTTGAAGCGACCTTCCCGTATAAAACCACGCCTGATCAGCAAAAAGCCATTGATGCGGTTCTAACCGATCTTGAACAAGGCAAAATGGATCGTATTGTTTGTGGGGATGTGGGCTTTGGTAAAACAGAAGTCGCAATGCGAGCCGCCTTTATGGCAGCGATGAATGGCTATCAGGTAGCAATCTTAGCACCAACAACGCTGTTAGCTGAACAGCATGCAACCGCTTTTGAAGATCGCTTTGCCGATTGGCCTCTGAAAATTGCGGCGCTCTCTCGCTTTAGAAAATCAAAAGAGACCCGAGAAATTTTAGAAGCACTTGCGGATGGTGACGTGGATATCGTTATCGGAACCCATCGTCTTCTCTCTGAAGATACAACCTTTAAAAATCTCGGTCTGGTCATTATTGATGAAGAGCACCGCTTTGGTGTGAAACAGAAAGAGCGTCTTCGTGAGCTTCGTGCTGAAGTGAACTTTATGGCAATGACGGCAACACCGATTCCAAGAACCCTAAACATGGGGTTAACAGGTCTCAAAGCGCTCTCAATTATCGCCACACCACCGGAAAATCGTATTGCCGTTAAAACTTTCGTTAATGAATGGAGTGATGAGCTGATTGTTGAAGCTTGTACCCGTGAATTTAAGCGTGGCGGACAGGTCTATTTCCTACACAATGAAGTCAAGACCATTGAGATGGTGCAAGAGCGTCTACTTGAATTAATGCCAGATATCTCGATCGGCATCGCTCATGGGCAGATGAACGAAACAGAGCTTGAAAAAGTGATGCTCGATTTCTATCATCATCGCGTAAATATTCTGCTCTGTACCACCATTGTGGAATCTGGGATTGATGTCCCTAATGCGAATACCGTCATTATCAATAAGGCAGATCATCTCGGGCTTGCGCAGCTTCATCAAATTCGTGGGCGTGTTGGGCGCTCACACCATAGAGCTTTCTGTTATCTCATTGTGCCAGAATATGCTGCGATGACGAGCGATGCGAAGAAACGAATCGAAGCCATTGCCACAACAGACACTTTAGGAGCCGGCTTTATGCTTGCAAACCATGACCTTGAAATTCGAGGTGCGGGCGAGCTCTTGGGCGATCAGCAAAGTGGTGAAATTAACGCAATTGGCTTCTCGCTCTATATGGAGCTTTTAAGTGAAGCGGCGGAGATGGTAAAGCGCGGTGGAAAACTCGATGTTGCGGATCCCTTTAATAAAGGTATGGAGATTAGTATCGGCGTGCCGGCACTTATTAAAGAAGATTTCATTTTTGATGTTTCAACTCGCCTTTCGTTCTATAAACGTATCGCAAGCTGTAAAAATCAAGATGAGCTTGATCAGGTTCAAATCGAAATGATCGATCGCTTCGGACTTCTTCCTGATGCGACAAAACGACTCTTTAAATTGGCAGAGCTAAAACTCAAAGCAAAACCACTGAACTTAAAGAAAATTGAAGCGAATGCCAATGGTGTGAGAATCATCTTCGGGGATCAACCTCGAATCAATGCGCAAAATCTCATTGCCCTTGTACAAGATCGACCGCACTTCTATCAACTCCAAGGACAAGAATCCCTACGCTATAACATCCCTCTAGAAAGCCCTGAGCTTCGAATCAATGCCATTATCAAATTATTAGATGCATTAGCATAAAATAATGCGCGTATTAGTAAGAGTGTTTTTAAGAAAAAATTCTGGAAAGCTTCGGTTTCTCCATT
>CAZPIQ010000009.1:28521-32821 GCA_964586665.1 uncultured Ignatzschineria sp.
AAAAAGCCATAAACACTATACATATCAATGATCCTCATAAAAATCCCTGAATATATCTTAGCAAAGTATTAGAATACTCATCATTCGTAAATAAGTTTACGATTAAAATAATAGTAACGGGTATAAAGCATCTCTTTATTACCCAATATAATTAAGAACGATATTATTCCCATTATTCATTGGGTCTAAAGGATCAATCATGAAAAAGCTCTCCATTGTCATTCTCGCAGCCGGTCTTGGCTCAAGAATGAAATCAGCTCTACCAAAACCACTTCATAAAATCGGTGGTAAACCCATGCTTGAGCATGTATTAGAGAGCGCTCGCAAACTGAATCCTGATCGTTTAGTCGTCGTTTACGGTCATCGTGGTGAAGAGCTTCAAGCAGCATTTACGCATCATGAAGATATCACTTGGGCGAAACAAGAGACTTTCGAAGGAACTGGTGATGCAATGAAATATGCACTTCCCTACACTATCGAAGATTCAACCGTTCTCGTACTCTATGGTGATACACCACTTATTAATCATGAGACTTTAGAAAAACTCGTTAAAAATGCCGAGAAAACGCGTCTTAATTGGCTAATCTCAACAGTTGATAATCCAACAGGCTATGGCCGTATTATTCGTGACCATAATGGCCATATGATCGCAATCATTGAAGAGAAAGATGCGAATGAAACTGAGAAAGAGATCCATGAGATCAATACTGGTATCTTCGCCATCTGCCAAAACTTCTTAGCAAATGCATTACCACAAATCGATAATAACAATCAGCAAGAGGAGTATTACCTCACTGATGTCGCTAAACTCGCCGTTGCAAATGATATTACAATCCATACTTTCAATGAAGTGCCAGCACTCATTCAAGGCGTGAATGATCGTGTGCAACTGGCAACACTTGAACGCTACTATCAAAAAGAGATGGCAAAACAGCTCATGCTCAATGGTATTACGGTTGATGACCCGACTTCTCTAACAATCCGCGGTAAAGTCCAAAATGATATCGACTGCCATATTGAACCGAATGTGATTTTAGAAGGTAAAGTCGTTCTTGGAAAAAATGTGACTATTCGCACAGGTTCAGTCCTCAAAGATGTCGTGATTGGCGATAACACAATCATTCACCCTTACTCAGTCATCGAGAAAGCCGTGATTGGTAAAAATGCTGACATTGGTCCTTTTGCGCGTGTTCGTGAAAATACGAAACTTGGCGATAATACGCGTATCGGTAACTTCGTTGAAACAAAAAATAGTACCCTTGGTAATGGTTCAAAAGCATCGCATCTGACCTATTTAGGCGATGCAACAATTGGTACAGAAACCAATATCGGCGCGGGTGTGATTACTTGTAACTACGATGGTGCGAATAAATTTAAGACCGTCATTGGCGATAATGCCTTTATCGGCTCGAATAGTTCGCTCATTGCACCTGTGAATATTGGTAATAACGCAGCAACCGCTGCGGGATCAATTGTGCCTAAAGACGTGAAAGATAATACGCTTGTACGTAATCGTTTAGAAGCGATTCATGTTGAAAACTGGGTTGCGCCGAAAAAACGATAGTCTTTCATCAGACATAAAGTTAAAAATACTCTAAAGCCTTACAACGATCCATATTCGGAAGAGTTGCAAGGCTTTTTGCATTATCAGGTCTCTCTCATTTCGGTTTATTCATGAAATCTTTTTATCGCACTGATCAATAATTAATGACAATAATCCTCTGAATAGCCCATTTATACTGAATAGAGTGCTAAAACCTGCGCTTGATAGTAGCGAGACTGTGGAGAAAGTCACTCGCAAGTTGACTATTCTCAGTTAATCTCAAAATAATAGATGTTATAATGTTGTCATACAAAATAAACGCTGTTAGAGATAAGCGCCAAGAGCAGAAGCGATTTATACAAAGCAGCAAATATAATTGGGTATTCGTTCAAAAGGAAAACCGTATGAAAAAGATACTTCTCATTGCAGCTTCATTTGCAGCCCTTGCTTCACCAACATTTGCACAGGTAGATCCTGAACTTGCAACAGCTTCAGGTTGTTTTGCATGTCACCGTCAAGATAGTAAACTCATCGGCCCAAGCTATGATGAAGTTTATGCTAAATATCAAAATGATGCTGGCGCAGAAACATACCTCATCGAAAAAGTCACAAACGGTGGTTCAGGCGTTTGGGGACCTATCCCAATGGCTCCAAACCTCCATATTCCACAAGAAAAAATTCAATTACTCGTTCAACAGATCTTACACAAAGCAAACTAAGATCTCGCAATGCAATAGCATTCGAGTACAAAGCACTGATTTTTATCAGTGCTTTTTTATTGCCGGAAAAAATTATTTTCTTCTCTCAAACTTCGCATGCCGGCATTTAAGAAGCTTGTGGTTTCTCGAACGAGTGAAGCACCTAAAGTGCTTCAACTGCTGGCGCGCGATTGATAAAAGCATGCAAACAGTCGCTCTAGCCCCGTATCAATCCTCATTAGGATGATATCTTTAGAAGATGCTTGATGCATTTAATGTCGGAAACCAATGTCCTAAAAACTAGCCCAATCAACCCAATCTCCATCATTTTAAAAATCATGCGATAATATCCTCTTTGAATATTGTTGTTGAGGAAAAAATCGTGCAATATCCGTTTGAGATCACTAAGAAAGGCGCTAATATCCCTCTGGAAATCCCAGCGGAGATTCAAGCGAAACTTCTCGATTCCTTCGATCCTGAAGCAAGTCGCTTCGTTTGGGATGGGAAACGTTTCTTCTGGAATGATCTTGAAGCGGGTCATCTTGATATCGATTTTTTCTCTAAAAAAATGCGCTACCGCATGCAACATATCAACAAAGCACAAGAGCCACTTCTTCGCGCCCTTGGCTGGAAAAGTACCGAGCAGAAGCACGTCTTTGATATGACTGCCGGCCTTGGCCGTGATGCTTGCCTACTCTTTTTCGCAGGCTTTAATGTAACGATGTTTGAACGGAATCCTGTATTACAAATCCTTCTCAAAAATGCCTTAAGCGAAATCCCGGCAAATGAATTTACACAATGCTTTAAACTCGCGCCACAAGACTCTATCAGCTATCTCACCAATATCGTTGAAAAAAATCTCGCTAGTAACGCCCAAAACGATCAGGCGGATAAAATACCTTTTGCCGATGCAATCTACATCGACCCAATGTACCCTGAACGAAAAAAATCCGCCCTCGTTAAAAAAGAACTCCGAATTATTCGTAATCTCGTGGGCGCTGATTTCGATAGCGAACAACTTTTAGAAATGGCGATTAAAAGTGGCGTTGCTAGAGTTGTTGTTAAACGTCCGAAAGGTTCTGAATATGTTGCTGATTTAGCACCAAGCCATTCTGTTGAATCACCGAACACCCGTTTCGATGTCTATCTTAAATCTGGAAATTCAGGGATTTAAGCCCTATTAATTGAGCAGTTGCCGGCAATCAGTTATTCTATCTCCTTTCTAACTATTCTATCGACGCGCCCATTACGCTATTCAATTCCAAAAAGGTAATGTAAAAGTATGAGATTAAATCGTGAAATTACAGAAGAGACCATTTTTTCTGACAGACCTGATGGGCAAGTGAAAAGAGCCCGTATTTTTGATACACAACTCGTCACAGCTGAACTTGAATCTGCAGAAGAGAAGCTCTGTAATCTTGGTCCTGCGGTCAGTATTTTTGGTTCTGCACGTTTAACCATGGAGCATCCTTCTTATCAATTAGCGGTTGAGATTGCGAAAAAACTCTCCGAACAGAAGATCTCCATCATCACAGGCGGTGGGCCTGGAATTATGGAAGCTGCGAATAAAGGTTGTAAGCAAGGTGAGCTTGGTACCTCCGTTGGTCTAAACATCAAGCTCCCAAGAGAACAAACACCGAATCCTTATCAGGATCTCTCACTCTATTTTGAGCATTTTTTAACGCGCAAAACAATCTTCCTTGCTTACTCAGAGGCCTTTATCTGCTTACCCGGTGGTTTTGGTACTGTTGATGAGCTGATGGAAGCATTAACACTAATGCAAACGAAAAAAATGCCGGTAAAACCGCTTGTGCTTGTTGACCGTGCATTCTGGGAACCATTGATGACGTGGTTTGAAACCCATTTTGTCAGCCATCAGATGATTGCCGAGAGTGATTTGAAAAAATTCACAATCGTGGATACCGTGGATGAAGTGCTGGAAGCTGTAGCAAGTTGCTGTGGCGTGAAAGAGATTGTTTAATCATTCATTTCACTCCTTAAAAAACAGATAAAAAATGCCGAATAGAACCATACATTCTATTCGGCATTTTGCATTTCA
>CAZPIQ010000009.1:32921-37432 GCA_964586665.1 uncultured Ignatzschineria sp.
TTCTAGCTTCTCAGAAGCTTACTTCGCAAGATCACACTCTGGCAAATGATCATCCACAAATCCTGCGGCTTGTAAGAATGCATAGGCCGTTGTGCTACCGAAGAATTTAAAACCAAAGCGCTTAAGCTCTTTTGCGATCTCATCAGAAAGGGGCGTTGTTGCCGGCGATATCTCATCGTCGCTATAACGATTGATCATTGGTTTTCCGCCGACTTTTTCTAAGAAATAATCATGAAAAGTACCCCGTTCTTCGATAAATCTAAGATAGGTTTTAGCATTATGAATCATCGCATTGACCTTTAAGCGATTACGAATAATTCCTTCATTTTGAAGTAGATCTTCAACATCTTCATCCGTCATTTGCGCCATTTTATGGGGATCAAATTGATGATAAGCCTCTCGATATCCTTCACGCTTTGAAAGCACTGTCCACCATGATAAGCCGGCATGTTGTGTTTCTAATTGAAAGAGTTCAAAGAGTTCAGCTTCGGACTTATTAAAGTTTCCCCACTCGTTATCATGATAAGACTGATAAAGCGGCTGTGGCCCGCACCACCTGCAACGATGAATAACTTTGACTTCATGACTCATATTTTATCCTTAGCGCTAAACAGCAAAAATGCTATTCAATTAGTGGGCTGTTCCTCTTGGAATATTACATTTATGCAATATTTTATTCAATCTCTTTTACATTTACGGCTGTACGTTATTTGTGCATTTTTTACTATGTTCTTTTAACAGCTCATTAGTGGCTGGGGCGAATGTCTGCATGCTTTTATCAATCTCGCGCCAGCAGTTGAAGAGCTGATGGCTCTTCACTTAACTTTCACGATCTAAAATCAACGATAACGATAACGATAACGATAACGATAACGATAACGATAACGGTCAATGGTCAATGGTCAATGGTCAATGGTCAATGGTCAATGGTCAATGGTCAATCGATTTTGTAACATCTTTTCCTGTTTGAGAAGCTGAAAGCTTCTCAATTGCCGGCGCGCGAAGTTTGAGAGAAGAAAATGATTGATTCCCGGCATCAAATACTCTTTCTAAGACTCGCATCAAAAAACACGAAACCTAACTCGTACTATTTTGATATCCTCGATCTAAGGCTCTAAAGGCTAAACTCTCCGTGAGATGTCTGTTGTTGATTACTTCACTGCCATCTAAGTCTGCAATTGTTCGCGCGACTCGCAAAATTCTGTGATAACTTCTTGGGGAGAAATTAAGACGTTTTTGCGCCATCTCTAGAAGCTTCGTTTCTGCTTCACCTAATGCACAATCTTTCTCGATCTCCTTTACAGAGAGATCTGCATTGGTTTTACCACGACGCATCATCTGCATTGCCCGCGCCTTGTCAACTCGCTCTCGAATCGTGCTTGAGGATTCCCCTTCCGCCGTTGATTGCAACTCCTCTGTGGTAATTCTCGGGACTTCTACATGAAGATCTATTCGATCTAACATCGGCCCCGATACGCGCCCGCGATATCTTGAAATTGCAAAATCAGTACAAGTACATTCATGAACCGGATCACCATAATAACCACAAGGGCATGGATTCATCGCTGATAAAAGCTGAAACTTTGCCGGAAATTCCACTTGCTGCATCGCTCTTGAGACATGAATAATACCGGACTCCAATGGCTCACGAAGCACTTCTAAGACTGAGCGATTAAACTCTGGAAGCTCATCTAAAAAAAGTACCCCATGATGCGCAAGAGAAATCTCCCCAGGTTTGGGATAAGTTCCACCACCCACTAACGCAACTGAGGACGCTGTATGATGGGGCGTTCGATAAGGCCTGACACCAAACTGCTCGGCCCTAAACCCTTGACGACTAATTGAAGCGATCATCGCGCTCTCAATCGCTTCCTCTCGCGTCATGCTCGGCATAATCGTGATAAAGCGCGATGCTAACATCGTTTTACCTGTACCCGGCGGACCAATCAGTAAAACATTATGACCACCCGCAGCAGCAATCTCTAACGCACGTTTTGCAAAAAACTGCCCTTTCACTTCGGCAAAATCGCGCTCGATAATATCTTGTTTAATATCAAGCTCCGGCGGTCTTTTCAGTTGCAAACGACCATCAATAAAATCAACGATATCTCGAAGATTATCCGCCATCAAAAAGTGATCATAACGCAAGAAACCGATCTCCTCAGCACCTGGCGCTGGCACGATTAATGTACCCTTATTTTGCATTACCTGAATGGCTGTCGGAAGTAGCCCTGTAATCGGACGAAGCTCCCCTGTTAATGCGAGTTCCCCGACAAATTCAAAGGCTTTAGGATCTTTTTCAATCTGTCCCGAGGCTTCTAACACACCCAGCGCAATCGGAAGATCATAACGACCGCCCTCTTTCGGCAGATCTGCCGGCGATAAGTTGATCGTAATTTTTCGATTAGGAAACTCAAAGCCAGAATTCACAATCGCAGCGATGACCCGATCCTTACTCTCTTTCACCGCCGTTTCCGGCATTCCAACGATCGTAAATGCCGGCAAACCATTACTAATATTCACCTCAACCCGAACTTCCGGCGCATGAAGCGCACTGAGTGCCCGCGTGAAAATAACTGATACCATAGATATCTCCTTCTTCAAGCAAAAATCAGCAATATCAATCAATTGATGATCATTACCATTTCTGCTTTTTCTATTCGAATGATGAAGATAGGCTTCATATAAGCGCTATCAAATCGAATAAAGATAGGAAATATTCTAGAGTTTAAGGAATCTTCTTTAAGGAGTCTTCTTTAAGGTATCGCTACAACAGCATTATCTCGGATAATGCCTCTATATTCATCTATACTGTCATCTATACTGCCCATCAATTGAATCAATCTCTGTTTCTGTACAGTATTTTTAAGCGTTGATGGCTATATTTCGAGCTTCGAGCAGTGATTAACGACTTCTACGTCCTCGTCCTGAACGTTCTGGGCGACCTGCTGAACTACGGCTATCTGTGCGGCCATTTCGAGTACTATTTCGCGAGCTGTTTCGACTACTATTTCTAGCGTTATTTCGATCGCTACGATGACTACGATTGCCCTCTCTACGTCCTTCACCTTCTGAAGCACTCTTTAAACCCGGTACTAATGGCTTTTGACCACCACTTTTTTTCGCTCTATTTTGAGATTGATTATTCCCAGATCTTCTTCTAGAGCGACTCTGTTTTTTCGGCTGTCCTTCATTAGCATCGCCTGAAGATTTTTCAATTGCCGCAAAAAGAGTTGATAACTCTTCATCCGTCAAATCACGCCATTCTCCTACAGGAATCCCATCTAAGTTCACGTTCATAATGCGTAAACGTTCAAGACGCGTGACCGTGTAACCAAAATGCTCTGTCATTCGGCGAATTTGGCGATTCAGCCCTTGTACTAAGATAATACGAAATACGAAGGTGGATTCTTGAGTAACTTTACATTTCTTAGTCGTCGTTCCTAAGATCGGTACACCGTTGCTCATCCCTTGAATAAACTCATCCGTGATCGGTTTATCAACCGTCACGAGATACTCTTTTTGATGATCATTGCCGGCACGAAGAATCTTATTCACAAGATCTCCCTCATTCGTGAGGAAAATCAATCCTTGAGAGTCTTTATCTAAACGCCCAATCGGGAAAATGCGCTTACTATGGTTCACATAATCCACAATATTATCCTTCTCCGCAGCTTCTGTCGTACTGACGATACCAACTGGCTTATTGAGCGCGATTAAGACTAAATCTTCTTCATCTCGAGGCTCGATCCATTGTCCATTGACCATCACCGTATCCCAGCGCGTCACTCGGTCACCGATCTCTGCACGTTCGCCATTGACCATTACAAAACCCCGCTCAATAAAGCTATCGGCTTCGCGTCTCGAACAAATGCCGCTATCACTAATATATTTGTTAAGACGAATACTGGTATATGACATCAAAAGCCCCTTATAAGCGAACTGAAAAATAATGAGTGAGAATCTATAAAAATCAATGGATCAATGGATGATTCAACGTATTATTCAATCAAAAAGTGCTGAACACCCTTCTGAAAAAGACTCTCATATGCAAGGGGCTAATATAGCATAAACCAGCTATAAATAACTGATCACAGATATCTTCACGCATTACCTTTGCATTCTCTCAATATGTATCTCAACATCCCGCCCACAACAGACCCGAAAGTGCGTATCACAGGGCTTTTACGAGAATCATTACTAGATTTCGATCGTTAAGCCTTGATTCCTATGAATCGCTCACCTTAAAAAGTAAATTTCATGATAAGATAACGGTATTTTATATATGTTCATTGATATTGATTTATCGTCATAAAAACAGAGGATTTAAATTATGGGATTTTTAAAAGGTAAACGTGCGCTAATCGTTGGTCTTGCTTCAAACCGTTCAATTGCTTGGGGTATTGCGAAAGCAATGCGTGAACAAGGTGCTGAACTTGCTTTCAGTTTCCACGGTGAGCGTTTAGAAGATCGTGTTCGTAAAATGGCCGCGGAATTAGATTCAGAAATCG
>CAZPIQ010000010.1:0-3739 GCA_964586665.1 uncultured Ignatzschineria sp.
GCGCAAGGGGAGTTGAGAATATTGAATGCGACATTTCAAATCCTCAGTCATTCTGATGTATCATTATGATGTTGAAAAGCTAAGTCGAACGATGAATCGATAAGAGATCGCCGGCGATGATTGAATTTAAGTATAAAAGGGTAGAACGTGAGTAACAGTATTAAAGAGCGTATGGCATATTTGACGGAAACCATTAACCGTCTGAACTATAACTATCATGTCTTAGATGAAACCCTTATTCCGGATCATGAGTTCGATCAGCTTTTTCATGAATTAAAAGCGCTTGAATTTGAGCATCCTGAATTTAAAGATCCCAATACGCCGACCGGAAAAGTCGGTGGTAAGGTGCTTTCAGGATTCACAGAAGTTCGTCATGAGCGCCCAATGCTCTCGCTTGATAATGCCTTTAATGAAGAAGACTTAGTCAGCTTTCATGAACGTGTTTTAGAACGTTTAGGCGGATCTGTCACACAGGTTGAATATTACGCGGAACCAAAGCTTGATGGCTTAGCGGTTAGCATCATCTATGAAGATGGCATGCTTGTGCAAGCTGCGACACGCGGAGATGGTGAGGTTGGGGAAGAGATTACGGAAAATGTCCGCACAATTCGAAGTCTGCCTCACAAGTTGCAAGGCGATTACCCTGCGCGATTAGAGGTGCGTGGGGAAGTCTTTATGCGTAAATCGGTCTTTGAGAAGATCAATGAAACGCAGTTAAAACGGGGTCAAAAACCTTTCGCAAATCCAAGAAACGCGGCTGCGGGCTCGATTCGTCAGCTTGATTCCAAAATCGCCGGCGAAAGACAGTTGAGTTTTTATTGCTATGGTGTCGGTTTTCATGAAGGAACGCCGGAAACCATCGAAAGCCATTCAGATTGGCTTGAATATGTGAATGGACTTGGCATTCCGGTTTCGCCCCTCAATGAAAAAATCAGTGAGTTTAAAGAATTAGTCGCCTATTACAAGCGGATCGAAGAGAGTCGTGATGATCTGCCCTTTGAAATTGATGGTGTGGTGATTAAGGTTAATAACCTGTTGTTACAAGAGCGATTAGGCTTTGTCTCAAGATCCCCAAGGTTTGCAATTGCTGTTAAATTCCCGGCAATGGAAGCAAGAACTCGTTTGTTAGATGTGGATTTTCAAGTGGGTAGAACAGGCGCAATTACGCCAGTTGCGCGCCTTGAACCTGTTGAGGTGGGGGGGGTTGTGGTTTCAAATGCCACGCTTCATAACCAAGATGAGATTGCGCGTTTAGGTGTGATGATTGGCGATGAAGTGATGATTCATCGTGCCGGCGATGTGATCCCGAAGGTCATTCGTGTTGTGATAGAAGATCGAAATCCTGCGCTTGTACGAGAGATTATCTTCCCAACGAATTGCCCAATTTGTGATTCGCCGATTATTCGATTAGAAGGCGAAGCAATAGCCCGTTGTAGCGGTGGCTTAACCTGTGATGCGCAAAAGCTTGAAGGGCTTAAACATTTCGTTTCAAGAACGGCGATGGATATTGATGGTGTCGGTGGCCGTTGGCTTGAGATCCTCCTTAAAGAGAAAGTGATTGATTCAATTGCGGATCTCTACCATCTTGAAAAGAGCAGATTACTTGAACTTCCAAGAATGGGGGAGAAGTCCGCAGAAAAGATGCTGATGAGTATCGAAGGTAGTAAAAAGCCGGCATTTTCCAACTTTATCTATGCACTTGGCATTCGCGAAGTGGGTGATGCAACCGCTAGAACGCTTGCGAATCATTATGATTCATTAGAAGCACTTCAAAAAGCTGATGAAACAGAACTGATGCAACTTGAAGATATCGGCCCGATTGTCGCTAAACGAATTGTGGAGTTCTTTGCACTTTCGCACCACGCTGAATTGATTCAAGCGTTATTAGATGCCGGCATTGAGATTCAATATCCTAAAAAAGTGGATGCAACCAATAGTGATGCTTTGCCTTTACTTGGGGAAACTTGGGTCATTACAGGTACACTCACGAAATATGATCGTAATGAAGCTAAAGAGAAGCTGATGGCACTTGGTGCAAAAGTCACAGGTTCCGTCTCGAAATCCACCACAAGATTACTTGCCGGCGAAAAAGCGGGAAGTAAGCTTGCGCAAGCAGAGAAACATGGTGTTGAAGTTGTCAGTGAAGAGGCATTCTTAGAGATGCTAGGCGAAGCGTAGATGTATACAATCTCAAAGGAAGCACCATGAATGATAAAATAGAGAAACATCATGATGATCAGGCTTTTATAGCAGAAAACACGCGATCTATGACGCCGGTGGCAATTATGGAAGGTTGTTTTCCTGAAAAGTTTGGGGTGCCAAGACAAGCCGGCATTGTGAAATCCGCGCGAGGAGTCGTCCGATTTTTAGCGCCTTTTAACCATGAGAATTATCTTCATGGACTTGAGCTTTCAAGCCATATTTGGCTGACCTTTGGTTTTCATCAAAATGCATGGAATGGGAAAGCAACGGTTCGCCCACAGCGCCTTGGGGGAAATGATCGTATGGGCGTATTTGCCACGAGAAGCTCTTTTCGCCCGAATGGGCTTGGACTTTCAGCCGTCAAGATCGAGAGAATTGATTGGCAAAAGGGCGAGATTGAAGTTTCAGGGCATGATCTCGTCGATGGTACGCCGATCTACTGCGTAAAGCCTTATATTCCTTTTGCAGATAGCTTGCCGGAAGCGACTAGTGATTTTGCTGTTGCAAAACCAGAGGAATATCCTGTTTCATTCAGTGATGAAGCTGAAATGATGCTTCAAGCATTGAGTATTGAATATCCTGATCTTCGATCATTGATCACTGAAGTCATTGCACAAAATCCCACTCCACAATTCCATCAAGATGAGGCGCGTATTTATGGTGTTGCGCTAAAGTCTTGGAATATTCTTTTTCAGCGAGAAAGTGCGGGAAGTGTTCAAAATGCAGATAAGATTGAGATGCATCAAGAAGATCGAGCAAATGCTCTTTTACTGAAAGGCTTTAGAGTGATTGAGATCAAGACGCGCAACGAATAAATAGGAGATACTAAGTTCATAGTTTGAACTTCTAGTTTAATTCCTATTGAGTGAGTAGTTTGTCCCTTATGATTTTAGAATCTAAGGGACTTTTTTTTGAAGCGTTTTTGTGAAGCGTTGAAAGAATAATAAACGGTAAAATATTGAAAAAGAAAAAAGAAAAAAGAAAAAAGAAAAAAGAAAAAAGAGAGAATGAAAGCTATTCTCTCTTTTTATATTTAACTTATAACTTATTGATCTAATGATCAGTTTGGAGTCTGATCAAGGCTTCATATAAGCATAACCATCATTTTGGTACTCAACGAGTGCGATTATGCCCACCGGAACGATCTCGATTTTTGAAGGAACATTCGCAGGGTTAAGGGTCTCTGGCGAAATATTTTGCCCAACGAGCGAATTATTACATGCCGTAAAGATAATGTTAGGGTCATTGATTTTAGAGATTTGTTCACGAATCTCGGGATCAAGATATCCTTGTATTGCCGTGACATTAGCAATAACGGCTATTTTATAAGGTGTACGAAGACCTTTAACCGTATTATTAATATTGTTAATGGCTGTCTGCCATTTTTCACGATCGCTGATATGAATGACAAGTTTAAACATCTAAAATGACTCCTAGGGTTGTAGTGAGAATATAAAGATGATGCCGTGATTTTGGGTAAGACTCGATCACAGGATCATCATAAGATAAAACTTGAGTCTTTGTCTCTAAATCTTTG
>CAZPIQ010000010.1:3839-10709 GCA_964586665.1 uncultured Ignatzschineria sp.
CTCGATCACAGGATCATCATAAGATAAAACTTGAGTCTTTGTCTCTAAATCTTTGCCTCTAAATACTGACAATCATTATATCAATTTATATATATATTGATGTATTCTTTATTAAATCAAAATGCTAATTTATTAATTGGTGGATAAATGAGTACCATTTAATCAATGCGTCTTTAAGTATTAATGTCAACGAGGAAAAGGGCTCTGCTCGGTATCAACCTCTATCAATGTATCTTGAATTATTTTTTGTACTAAATATTTGCCGGATCATTGCAAAATAGGGACTTATTGCTTACTATTTTTTGATAGACTAATAATAAAATAAGAGATGGAGAAGTAGATGTGTCAAAGTCAATTACATTGACCACTCTCCTTGAGTGGCTACAAAGTAAAGAAGCGACGTGGAAGCCGGAATATTATCAAGCTTGCCTTAAATATCAGGATCATCCGTTATTTAAGATGGCAGTGGAAACGGCCTACTACCTTGAACAGTTAGATATTGAAGCGATGCCACAAGTCGCCTTGATTCTATTTGTCGTCGGTGCACCGGTTCAAGATCAACCTGAGGGTGTTCGAAAGTTCATCCAATATTTAGGTGTCGTCAATCAATTGACTTCAGGCTCCATCTCCCATGAAAAATCCCCAGAAACGCTTCGTAAGATGTTCTTAGCGTTTGCTGAAGATGTTCGCGTGATTGTTGTGATGCTCGCGTATCAAGTCATTATTATGCGTAATGCCCGTGATTCGCAGGAAGATAATCAGCGCATGATCGCGCAAAATACCAATACGATCTTTGCACCGATTGCTAATAGACTTGGGCTTTCCGGCATTAAGTGGGAGCTTGAGGATTACTCGTTCCGCTTTATGGAGCCTGATTTCTATCGTGAAATCGCCTCAAAGCTTGATGGTAAGCGTCATGTGCGTGAGCAATATATTGAAGATGTAATGACGACGCTTCGTAATCTTCTACAAGAACATGGCATTAAAGCAGATGTCTCAGGGCGCGTGAAGCATATCTATAGTATTGCGCGTAAAATGCGTCAGAAGAATTTAAGCTTTGAACAGCTCTACGATATTCGAGCGGTACGTATTTTAGTCGATAGTACCGCAGATTGTTATGCGGTACTTGGCATGATCCATGAATTATGGGTGCCGATTCCCAAAGAGTTTGATGATTATATTGCTAATCCTAAACCCAATGGTTATCAGTCGCTTCATACAGTGGTACTTGCGCCGGGAGATCGTGCGCTTGAGGTGCAGATTCGTACTCATAAAATGCATAATGATGCAGAAAAAGGGGTTGCAGCACACTGGAAGTATAAAGAAGGCCGTGGTACTTCAATTGATCAAGCGGACCTCAACTGGTTACGTGATCACTTAGATCGGGTGCTTGAAGAGGGCGAAGAACATATCTCAGAAGAATCGATCTTCAATGAGAATGTCTTTGTGATGACGCCAGCCGGCGAGCCGATTGAGCTCATTGCCGGCTCAACACCGCTCGATTTTGCTTATAAAATTCATACAGGTCTCGGTAATCGTTGCCGTGGTGCGAAAGTGAATGGTGCGATTGTACCGCTCACTTATGTGCTTCAAAACCGCGATGTCGTTGAAGTGTTAACGGGGAAACTGCCTAATCCAAGTCGTGACTGGATGTCGCCACACTTAGGTTACACAGGCTCAAGCCGTACACGTTCAAAAATCCGTGCATGGTTCCGTGCGCAAGAGATTGAGAGCAACTTACATGCCGGCAAGCAGATGGTCGAAAAAGAGCTCTCAAGGCTCAATATACGCATCAGTGATGAGGAGCTTCGCCGTTTAGCTGGAAGACTTCATTGCACAAGTTTAAATGATCTCTATGCGAATATTGGTGCCGGCGATATCTCAATGGCGCAGTTTATTGGTAGATTGCCGGGCGAGAAGCCTAAGAATAACTTTGACCCAGAATTAATGGTGCGTCCGCAGTCGAAAAAGGCGCAATCGGGCATTCAGGTGAAAGGGATGGGTAAGCTCCTCACAAGTATTGCGACTTGCTGTAAGCCAGCGCCACCTGATTTGATCGGCGGTTATATCACGATTAATCGAGGTGTCACAATTCATCGCCTTAATTGTGTGAACTATTTGAATATGCTTGCGCAAAATCCTGAGCGTGAGATTGATGTAGATTGGGGCACGAGCGACGAGCGACTTGTTCAAGCAGATATTCACGTCACAGCTTATGCCAACGTGGATCTGCTTCAGGAGATAAGTCAGCTAGTTTCAGCAGAGCATCTGAAGATCACTAACATGAATATGAAAGATGAGAGCGGGGATACGAAGTCGATTAGCTTCACACTTGAAATCAATCATGTAGATCAGCTGAGCCGATTACTCGATCGTATCAATCAGATTCCGGCGGTATTAAAAGCTTATCGAAAATAGTATCGAAAATAGAGACAATCCATGAATGAAACGACTGTATGGTTGGATGAAAGGTGTCTAACGAAGTAGATTGACCGATTTTGATCGCCCATCATTTTTACCTCCATCTTAAAACTCATCTTACAATACATTTGAAAGCTCATCTTAAAGCCTACTTATTAAGTAGGCTTTTTGTTTTTGTATTGCATACGAATTTAAAGCGAGTTTTTCTTGAGTTTTTTTGTGTTTGAATCTCATTTAACTCTATCTAAATCAATGCATTGTGTTGGTTGTTTGGTATCTATGATTCATGTTTTATGAGGGGAATGTCGGCATTTAAAATCCACTCAATGGACTTTATTTATAAAAAACAGCAAAAGTATATTGATTTTGTATGTTTAGTATGTTTATTATAGACACGAGATATCGAGAAGTGTTTGCGATTTATCAGAAAAGATTGAATAATTGACGCTAGAATATTGCCAGAAACATGCAAAATACGTCATAGAGTAAGGTCGTGATGAGAGGATGATTAAAATGCAGAATATAGATACCCAAATAGTAACCCCTATAGATCGAATGCCGGCATATACTAAAATGCATTGCATGCGAATGCGTATCTGCTAATCATCTTTATAAAAATTATCGAATTAATTAAAATTCCACGAAAACTTTACTAAAAATCCAAAATGGAGAAAACCCCGTGATTCAATTTGAAAACATCTACAAAACATACCTGCGTAACGGCGTTGAAACCGAAGCGCTTAAGGATGTGAGCCTGAATATTGAAAAGGGCGATATCTTCGGTGTGATCGGCTATAGTGGTGCCGGCAAAAGTACATTGATTCGCCTTGTAAATGATATTGAAAGCCCATCAAAAGGAACGGTGACTGTTGATGGTCGTGATCTTTCCACTTATACCGCGAAAGAGCTTCGTCTAGCGAAGAAAAATATCGGCATGATCTTCCAGCACTTTAATCTCCTTGAGACAAAAACGGTAGCTGAGAATATTGCATTACCACTCACATTGGCAGGGAAGCACTCTAAAGCAGAGATCAATCAGCGTATTGATGAATTACTTCAGTTTGTAGAGCTTCCTGATAAAAAGAATTCTTATCCACGTGAGCTTTCAGGTGGGCAGAAACAGCGTATCGGTATTGCGCGTGCGCTTGTTAATGATCCTAAAATCCTTCTCTGTGATGAAGCAACTTCTGCGTTAGACCCACAAACGACGATTGCGATTTTAGATCTTTTAAAGAAGATTAATGAAGAGCAGGGCGTGACGATCATGATGGTCACGCATCAGATGGAAGTTGTCGAATATCTCTGTAACAAAGTTGCGGTGATGGAAAAAGGTCGTGTGATTGAAACCGGTCGTACTATTGATGTCTTTGGTAATCCTAAAGAAGAGACGACAAAGAGCTTTGTTCGTACAATCATTGGCGATTCTATTCCTGAGCGTGTGCTTCACAATCTTGATGATCCAACCTTAAAAGATATCTATCGCTTTGAGTTCTTAGGACGCTCTGCGCAAGAACCTGTGATTAATGAAGTGATCTTAAAGGGCGATGTTGTGATCAACATTCTCTTTGCGAACATGATCGAGATTGAAGGCAATATCTTGGGCTCTACATTCGTGCAGATGAAAGGAACTCCAGAGAAGATCGAAGAAGCGGTTGCTTACCTTCGTTTCAACGGTGTGCGCGTTACGCATGAAGGATCAAAACATACAATTAATACAACACAGAAAGAGCTTAATCTCGATTCTGTGAAGCGAGGAGCATAATCATGTGGGAATGGTATTTAGAAACATTTAAAACCCAAGTGACATTAGATCAATTTTTAATTGCTGGTTGGCAGACATTTGTGATGGTCGGCGTTTCGCTTGTCATTGGCACTTTAATCGGCTCATTAATCGGTATTTTGCTCGTTCTAACAAGACCAAATGGGCTTCATGCATCGCCGATCTTCTACAAGATTCTGAATATTGTGGTGAATATCATTCGTTCTCTACCATTTATTATTCTTTTAGTGGCGATTATTCCTTTCACACGTTTAGTTGTTGGTACCTCAATCGGGACATCGGCAGCGATCGTTCCATTGATTATCTACATCTCGCCATTTATAGGTCGTTTAGTAGAGAGCTCACTGCTTGAAGTGAATCATGGTATCTGGGAAGCTGCGAACTCAATGGGTGCAACGACTTTCCAAACGGTTTGGAAATTCCTATTACCTGAAGCGCGCGGATCATTGATCCTTAACTTCACAACCGCAACGATCGGTTTAGTCGGTGCAACTGCGATGGCCGGCGCTGTAGGTGGCGGTGGTATTGGTGACTTAGCACTGAACTACGGATACCAACGTTTTGATGGTGTTGCAATGCTCTATACCGTTATTCTCCTTGTGATTGTGGTGCAATCAATCCAATCGCTCGGTAACTACTTAGCAAGACGTTATCGCTAATTAATCTTTATTGGTTGCTCGGGATGAATGCCTGGGCAACCCATTTATCTCAAGTGATGATGATCATGAATATCCCTGATTAATCCTCACATCTGAGCTTCGAATCACTCCCTTTTATCACACTGGATCAGCACGTTTTTTAGCGTGTCATCGTAAAACTCGTCCTGGAGAAAGTCATGAGTACCCCAAAAATAGCTTCAAAACCCGCTTCAAAAATTGACTTGGTCACTTTAACGCCCGAAGATCGTTTTAATGCACTGAAAGAGATCGCTGTACAATTCAAAGAGAGAGCTTATCAGCATGATGTTGAGGGTACCTTTCCTTTTGAAAATTATCAGGATCTTCGAGAAGTGAATTTCCCAGCATTAACAATTCCTAAAGCGCTAGGTGGCGCGGGAATCTCTTTAGTTGAGATGTTAAAACTACAGTCAGAAATCGCCAAGAATGATGGATCAACAGGGCTCGCGATTGGTTGGCATATGGGAATTAGTAAGCAATTAGGCGAAACGGATAATTGGGATGCTAAGCTTTATGAGGCGTTTGCCAAAGATGTTTTAGCGAAAGGCGCATTGATTAATAATGCCGCTTCAGAGCCCGCAACCGGAAGTCCCACTCGTGGCGGTCGCCCTGAAACAACTGCTGTAAAAGTTGCTGATGGTTGGGTCATTAACGGACGCAAGACATTCACAACCTTATCGCCGGTTTTAGATTATATTGCAGTTAGTGCTGGTATTGAGGGTTCTGAGCAAGTAGGAAGTTTTCTTGTGAAAGCGGATCTTCCGGGGGTTTCCATTGAAGAGACTTGGGATTCAATCGCGATGAGTGCAACCGGCAGTCATGATCTGATTTTAAAAGATGTCAAAATCAATGATGAGGATCTCGCACAATACTTAACGCCGGGGAAAAAAGATCCACAAGGATGGTTGTTGCATATTCCCGCAGTCTATTTTGGGATTGCGACAGGCGCATATGAAGAAGCGGTAAATTTTGCCAATAGTTATTCATCTAATGCGATGAAGGGCGGTACGGTAGGTCAGTTCCCAACGGTTCAGCAGAAGATCGGACAGATTCGGGTAAAACTGCTTGAGATGGAGTATCTTCTTTTCGGTGTTGCCCAAAAATGGGATGAAGCAACCCTTGAAGAGCGCTTAGAACTTGGCGATGAATTAAGTGCTGTCAAAGTCTCCATTGTGAATAACGCATTAGAAGTTGTTGATTTAGCAATGCGTATTGTGGGTGCAAGAAGCTTATCGCAAAAACATCCGCTCTCAAGAGCTTATCGAGATGTGAGAGCAGGGCTTCATAATCCACCGATGGAAGATATGGTTTACACCAATCTTGCGAAAAGCGTTTTAAATCTGTAAATCAATATTGAGATTGAGCCCTGAAATAGGGCATTGAAATAGAGTCAAAAACGACGATATCTCACAAAATTAATTAAGTTAATAAAATGAATGGGTTACTTCGAAGTCCAATCGAAGTACTCCCTTTTTACAACCTTTATAAATTGAAATCAATAAGTTACGGCTAGTGAAATAATAATAAGTCTATGAATGCCGGTGGTGTTTTAAAGATGAGATGTTTGAACTTCTCTTAAGCTGGAATGTGGCATTTTGAGCATTGAAATGCCGGCGGGGTTTTAAAGGTGGGAATACTTGAATTTCTCTTAAAGCTGAATACGGTATTTTTGAGTAGCAATATAAACAGCAATATACGGCAAGAATTAAATATGGGGCGGATATTAGGGAAGGTAGTAACTTCCAAACTGCTGGCGCGAGATAGCAATCCGCATGCAAACATTCGACTTAGCTGCGAATCAGCTCTAAAAAATGGGCTCACTCTTAATAACAAACAACAAACAACAAACAATAAACAACACATTTAAATTATCAACATCAAACGAGGATAACGTCATGAGTCAGGAAAACAGAAGTCTCTTCTCTCCCCTTAAAAAGCAGTTGAAAAAACTCCAGCCGCTCAAGCTAGTTGCAATTCTAACCGCCGGTATAT
>CAZPIQ010000010.1:10809-25214 GCA_964586665.1 uncultured Ignatzschineria sp.
CAGTTGAAAAAACTCCAGCCGCTCAAGCTAGTTGCAATTCTAACCGCCGGTATATTAGTAACAGCTTGTGGTAAAGAAGAGAGCAATCAAAAAGAGATTGTCTTTGGACTCGGTCCTTCTATTTATGTAAATCAAGTGGAAGGCGGTATTATTCCGCTCCTTGAGAAGAAAGGCTACGATGTTTCGATTAAAACTTTCTCCCATAACTCTATGATTCCCCCGGCATTGAAAGAGGGCGCTGTGAATGTCTCAGTTCATATCTCAGAAGCGAATCTTCATGAAATGAACAGACGACTCGGCGGCGATCCGATGATGGTTTGGGCGGCAACACCCAGTGCACCTCAAACAGTTCGCTCAACTAAACATGATTCCCTTGATGATGTTCGTGATGGCATGAAAGTTGCAATCCCGAATGATCCGGTGAGTTCAGAGCGTGCAGCGCGTGTTTTAGAATCGATTGGTTGGATTAAACTCGCTCCTGAAATTGATGTTTCAACGTTCCATGTGAACGAGATTAAGCCGGGAAGTGTTGATCTCGATATTATCGAAATGGAATCTGCACAGATGCTTCGCGTGATTGATGATGTCGATTTTGTTGTGGTAAATGGTAACTTCGTCACAAATGCCGGTCTTTTAATTCAAGATGGCCTTGCGATTGAAAATTCCCCACCAGAGCATGTTGTGCGTGTGGCTATTTTAGAGAAAAATCAAAATGAAGCTTGGGCGAAAGATGTAAAAGCGGTTTATGAATCGCCAGAGTTTGAAGCTTATATCAAATCAGATCCTATCTACCAAGGGCTGATTTTTCCAGAGGCTTGGTCTAAATAGTGATGTGAAGTGATGCGTAAGATGCTTCCTCCATTCAGTTTTACGCATCGCTTCTTCATTGCTTTTCACGCCCTATTTATTGAAAGTTGTTATTCAACAAAACCTGATTACCGTCTTATAGATATATTTTTCATCTTACGTAAAGGAGCGACCATGCGCGTACAAGATTATAAGCACAAAGATGTCACAACAAAGCGACAGTCATTATTAAAGATCGTTTTAAAATCAATTGCTATTGCCGGCACAGCACTTGTATTAACTGCGTGTGGTGATGAAAAGTCTGAGAATAAAATTGTTCTAGGCTTTGGGCCTTCTAGTTATGTCGATCAATTTGAGAAAGGAATTAGACCGATCTTAGAGAAGGAAGGCTATGATGTTGAAGCAAAAGTATTTACTCAAAATATGCAGATTAATCCAGCACTGAAAGAGAGCGATATTGATGTTGCAGTTCATCAAAGTGAAGCCTACATGCATCAAGCTAATGATGAATTACAATTTAAGATGGCGAAGCTTTCGGATACAGCAAGTGCACCACAATCTTTAAGATCAACTAAACATCAGTCATTATCTGATGTGAAGCCAGGAATGACAGTTGCTATTCCTCATGATCCCGTCAATGCAGAGAGAGCGGCAAGAATTTTGGAAGATATTGGTTGGGTTAAGGTGAGTGATGTTGCAGATGTACTGAAGTTTAAAAAGTCAGATATCACGCCTTTGAATGGTATTGAGATTAAAGAAGTTGATGCGGCGATGGGGCTTCGGATTTTAGATGAAGTTGACTTTGCCGTTATCAATGGAAACTATGTTGCAAGTGCCGGGCTTAAAATCAGTGATGCACTCGTTGTTGAAGAGACGCCTCAAGAACATGTAGTGATCATTGTTGTAAGAGAAGATGATCTCGATAAACCTTGGGCCAAGGCATTAAAAGCAGCTTATGAATCGCCGGAGTTTGAAGCTTACATCAAAAATGAACCGCTTTTTGATGGATTTATTCTTCCAAAGGCTTGGCGTAAATAGCCCTTAAAGAGTGTCTTGTTGAGAGGCTAAGAGGATTCGAAAGAATCCTCTTTTTCATGGCTGATCGTTATTGGCGGTCATTGATGGCAGATTATACGCTTGTAATCGGTTTAGCAAAGAGAATTAAGGGATTCAATTGGTGATGTTGATAAATCAGGGTAAAATAGAGACTTCAAATAAAGAATGAATTGAAGTGTGAACTTCAGTATCATTCTCCCTCTTTTGTTTTCAATAGTGAGTTTATCCGTGTCGACCGTAAAATTTTCAGATCTTTCTCTTCCTAAAGCGCAACTTCTTAATCTTAAAGATTTAGGATACGCTTCCATGACACCCATTCAAGCAGAAGCTTTGCCGGTGATTCTTAAAGGAAAGGACCTTGTAGGGCAGGCGCAAACAGGGAGTGGTAAAACCGCTGCTTTCGGAATTGGGCTATTGGAAACCATCGATGTGCGCCGTTTTACAACGCAAAGCCTCGTCATTTGCCCAACCCGTGAGCTTGCAGATCAGGTGAGTAAAGAGCTTCGCCGTTTAGGACGTTATATTCCGAATCTTAAAATCTCAAGCATTTGTGGTGGCGTGCCGATCGCGAGACAGATTCACGCAATGGGTCAACATGCACCGCATATTGCCGTTGGAACGCCGGGGAGATTACTAGATCATCTTGAGCGCCGTACGCTAGATCTTTCAGATGTGAAAGTTTTGGTGCTTGATGAAGCCGATCGGATGCTTGATATGGGCTTTGCAGACGAGATGGATGCGATTATTGAGTTTGCACCGCGTAAACGTCAAACGCTTCTCTTCTCAGCAACATTCCCTGATAACATCCGAACAATTAGTAATCGTATTCAAAATAAGCCGGCAATGGTTGTGATTGAAGAAACGCCGAGCGAAGCGCCAAGTATCGATCAATCGGTCGTGATTTTAGAAGATGGTCGCGATAAATCAGAAACGGTGGCAAAGCTTCTTTATCATTTTGAGCCTGAATCAGCGGTGATCTTCTGTAATACGATCTTAGCAACGCAGGAGCTTGCGGAATATCTACAAGCCCGTGATATTGATACGCTTGCACTTCATGGTGATTTAGATCAAAAGGATCGTGACCAGGTACTTTTACGTTTTAGTAATCACAGTTGCCGAGTATTAGTTGCAACAGATGTTGCTGCGCGTGGATTAGATATTGAAGATCTCTCAATGGTCATCAACTACGATATTCCCTTTGACCCTGAAGTCTATGTTCATAGAATCGGAAGAACAGGACGGGCCGGCAAAGAAGGCGTTGCAGTGAGTCTTAATATCGCGACAAAACAGCACCGTTTAGAAGAGATCGAAACCTATATCGACCAAGCGATTCCAAGATTCCCGCTTGCGCAATTAAGTGGCGTAAAACCGATCTCGCTTGTAGCACCAATGGTCACTATCGAAATTAACGAAGGACGTAAAAACAAAATCAGCGCCGGCGATATTCTCGGCGCACTTACTGCGAAGGGCGGTATCGGCGGCGGAGAAGTCGGAAAAATCACGCTCTTCCCAATGAAAGCTTATGTGGCAGTCAATAGAGAAAGCGCAGAGCAAGCCGTTGATCAGATCTGGAATCGCCCATTAAAAGGTTTGAGATGTCGTGCTAGGATTGTTGAGTAGGATCGATAGACCAAAGCACTCTATTTTCGAGCGATAAGCGATCATTCGCGATGATCGATAAACACAAAAAAGCCACTCATCGAGTGGCTTTTATCACTTATAAGATTAATTTTATTTTGAATTAATTGTTTTTTAATTAATGATTTTGAATCAATCTATTAGTGTGTGTTGTTTGTGATCTACGAGATTAGAGATCCGCTGTATCGTATACAGGGAACTTATCGCAAAGACCTACTACGTTTTTCGCAACGCGCTCGATGACTGATTCGTCGTCGATGTTGTCTAATACGTCACAGATCCAACCTACTAAAAGCTCACATTGTGCTTCTTTGAAACCACGTGATGTAATTGCAGGTGTACCAATACGGATACCTGAAGTTACAAATGGAGATTGTGGGTCGTTCGGAACTGAGTTTTTGTTCACAGTGATGTTTGCACGGCCTAAAGCTTCATCCGCTTGTTTACCTGTTAAACCACGATCGATTAAATCAACGAGCATTAAGTGGTTATCTGTACCGTTAGAAACGATTTTGTAACCGCGTGATTGGAAACCACGTGCCATTGTTTTAGCATTGGCAATCACTTGCTCTTGATATTCTTTGAATTCAGGTTGAAGTGCTTCTAAGAACGCCACAGCTTTAGCAGCGATAACGTGCATTAAAGGACCGCCTTGAATACCAGGGAAGATCGCTGAGTTGAGTTTTCTCTCGAGCTCCGGTCTATTTTTGGTCATGATTAAACCACCGCGTGGACCACGAAGTGTTTTGTGCGTTGTTGTTGTAACAACATCAGCGTACTCAATAGGGTTAGGGTAGAGACCTACAGCCACTAAACCGGCAACGTGCGCAATATCTGTAAAGAGGTAAGCACCTACTTTGTCAGCAATTTCACGGAAACGTTTGAAGTCTAATGTTTTTGAGTATGCAGAGAAGCCCGCAATAATCATTTTAGGTTTGTGCTCAAGTGCAAGTCTTTCAACTTCGTCGTAATCGATCATACCTTCAGCATCAACGCCGTAATGAACCGCATTGTAAGTACGACCTGAGAAGTTCACTTTCGCACCATGTGTTAAGTGACCACCATGATCAAGGCTCATACCTAAAACAGTATCGCCCGCTTCTAAAAGTGCTAAATAAACCGCACCATTTGCTTGTGAACCTGAATGAGGTTGAACGTTTACATAGTCTGCGTCAAAGAGTTTCTTCGCGCGTTCGATCGCTAAATCTTCAGCGATATCAACAAACTCACAACCACCGTAGTAACGCTTGCCAGGGTAACCTTCTGCGTATTTGTTTGTAAGTTGTGAACCTTGAAGTTCCATTACAAGCGGTGAGCAGTAGTTTTCAGAAGCGATTAATTCGATGTGATCTTGTTGACGTTTGTTTTCTTGTTCAACAGCGCCAAAAAGTGCAGGATCGAACTCTTTAAGGGAGATTTTTTTAAACATACATTATTCCTTAGGGGTTAAGAACAAAAGATGTGGTGCGCCATTAGTTTAGTTTTTCCCGAGAGCCCTTGCAACTATTGCTGATTAATAATTTCAATGAATTTTTGAATGGTGGTATGATGTGATGATTATTTAGATATATTAATTGGATATTGGTTTACAGATTAGACTCTTTGGAAAGGTGGAAAAATGTTAGATAACGAACTTAAAATCCAGCAAGCTCGCACGAATATGATTCAGCAGATGTTAAGACCATGGAACATTCTTAATCAACGCGTACTTGACGTGTTAGATGTAGTATCACGTAATCAGTTCGTTCCTAAAGAGTATGAAGCTGTTGCTTTTGCTGAAACGCGTATTCCGCTTAATGAGACGCATTTAATGCTTCCGCCAACATTTGAAGGTCGTTTCTTACAAGAGATTGGTATTCAAGATACTGATCGCGTATTAATCGTCGGCTCAGGTAGTGGTTATTTAGCAGCATGTAGTTCACGTCTTGGTAATGAAGTGGTTGCGGTTGATATCGTTGATCGTTTTAATGTGAATGCCGAAGCGATTACCCGTGAGCTTGGTTTTACGAATATCGAATATAAAACAGGCGATATCCGTGATATCTACAAAACGCTTGGCACATTCGATGCGATTGTTTTTACAGGTTCAATGAACGAAGTTCCAGCTGTATACTTTGATCTTTTGAATGAAAATGGTCGTCTTTTAGCAACGGTTGGTAAAAAGAATGCAATGAGCTTCACGCTCTTTACTAAACTTGCTGGCGAAATTCGTGTTACGCCGATTGTTGAACGTGATCTTGAGCGTTTAGTTGGTTTTGAAGATAAGCCTGAGTTTGAGTTCTAAGTAATTAATATTGATTGCAAGATCTCTCTTTGATTGATCTTGAATCCCGGAAACCCATCTATTGTGATTAATGAGATGGGTTTTTTGTTTCAGGGGATTTATGGAGAGTTATGAGGATTTTAGGGTGGTTTATGGAAACTGATGGATTTTTATGGAAATCATTATAGAAAAACCGCCTTTTCAACAACTAATTGATTGTTCATTGAAATTTTGATCAAAACTCACAAAAAACGAATTAATTACAGTACAATCAATATCGAAATATGATCCTTAATATGAACTAATACTTGCAAGATGCCGGAAATAGGCTGCTTGCGATTGAAATATAAATGAGAAAAATATGAGTAATTTGTCGAATAAAAACTTTGAAGTGCGTCCTATGGCAGATTTTGCCGAGGAAGCGTATCTCAATTACTCGATGTACGTCATTATGGATCGTGCATTACCTTATATTGGCGATGGTTTAAAACCTGTTCAGCGCCGTATTATCTATGCGATGAGCGAGCTTGGTTTAAATGCCACCAGTAAACCGAAAAAATCCGCAAGAACGGTAGGGGATGTCCTCGGTAAATATCATCCGCATGGAGATGCGCCTTGTTATGAAGCCATGGTATCGATGGCACAGCCATTCTCATATCGTTATCCGATTGTCGATGGACAAGGGAACTTCGGTTCGCTTGATAATCCGAAGTCGTTCGCAGCAATGCGTTATACCGAATCTAAACTTTCGAAATACTCAGAGCTTCTCTTAAAAGAGCTCGGTGAGGGCACGGTTGACTGGGTGCCGAACTTCGATGGTTCATTAGAAGAGCCCAAATTATTGCCGGCAAGATTGCCGAATATTCTTCTAAATGGGGGAATGGGAATCGCGGTCGGGATGGCAACAGATATCCCTTCTCACAATCTTCGCGAAGTCGCAAAAGGCGTTTGTGCACTCATTGATAATCCTGAGATGACCACCAAGGCGCTCACAAAATATATTCCAGCGCCTGATTACCCAACAGGGGGCGAGATTATTACGCCAAAAGCAGAACTTCAAACGATCTATGAGAAAGGTCGTGGTTCTGTGCGCGTTCGTGCGCGTTATCGTGTAGAGAACGATGAGATAATCATTTATGAGCTTCCTTACCAAGTATCGGGTGAGAAGATTCAGCAAGATATCGCAGCGCAAATGCAGGCGAAAAAATTGCCGATGATCGAAGATATTCGTGATGAATCAGATCATGATGAACCTGTCCGTATTGCGCTTATTCCAAGATCAAATCGTGTGGATGTTGAGATGGTGATGAATCATCTCTTTGCCACAACAGATTTAGAGAAATCATTCCGCGTGAATATGAATATGATTGGCCTTGATTTAAAACCTAAAGTTAAATCACTCGCACAGATTCTGACAGAATGGATTGAGTTCCGCCGTGATACGGTAATTCGCCGTTTAACATTCCATAAGAATCGTATCGAGCGCCGTCTTCATCTTTTAGAAGGATTACTGATTGCTTTCTTAAATCTCGATGAAGTGATTCGTATTATTCGCTTTGAAGATGAACCTAAGCAGAAGTTAATGGATGCTTTTGATTTAAGTGAAACGCAAGCGGATTACATTCTTGAAACTAAGCTTCGTCAATTAGCAAAACTAGAAGAGATGAAGCTCAAAGGTGAAGAGGCGGATCTTCGTGCGAAACTGAATGAAATTTTAGAGCTTCTTTCAAGCCCACAAAAGATCAATGATCTGATCAAGCAAGAAGTGACGGAAGATGCCGCGAAGTATGGCGATGATCGACGCTCGAAGATTGTGGAACGAGAAGCTGCTGAAGCAATTGATGAATCAACACTTGTTTCAAGTGAGCCTGTAATGGTTGTAATGTCGAAAATGGGCTGGGTAAGAGCGGCCAAATCGCTCGATATCGATCCAGAGAGCTTAAATTATAAAACAGGCGATGGATACCTGACTTCTTGTGTTGGGCGTAATAATCAGCAACTTGTGCTTTTTGATAGTACAGGTCGAAGCTTTAGCACGCCGGCGCATACGCTTCCGACAGCGCGCACACAAGGGGAACCGATCACAACACGAATTACGCTTTCTGAGGGCGCGAAGATTGAAGAGATTATTCTTGATAAAGAAGATAGTCTCTATCTATTAAGTGCAAGTAATGGCTATGGTTTTATTGCATCTTACAGTGAATTTATTACGCGTCAAAAAGCCGGTAAATCCATCGTGAATTTACCGGATGAGGCGATTTTATTGCCACCACAAAAAGTGACAGATATCGAGAATCAATTTGCTGTGGTAGTGAGTGAACAGGGCCGATTCTTAGTTGTGCCGCTTTCAGAGCTTCCACAAATGGCACGCGGTAAGGGTAATCAGTTAATCGGTATTCCAGGCGCGCAGTTTAAATCGAAGAAAGATTCACTGGTCGGGATTTTAGTCTTCTCGAAAGAGGACACACTTGAAGTGGAATATGGCAAACGTAAATTTAAACTTACACCAAGTGAGTGGGAGCTTTTAGTCGATGAGAGAGGTAAGCGCGGTAAAGAACTTCGCCTTAATCTGAAGTTAAAATCGATTACGATTGCAAATACGGAAGAATAACCGTATAATTTTGGGCTTAACTGTCATAGCTGGTCGCGGTTATGACGAATTTTAAACTTTTAATTGGAGCAAACCAATGACAAATTATTTCTTTGAAGGTACTTTACGTTCAGATTTAGGTAAAGGTGCGAGCCGCCGCCTACGTCGCGAAGGTAACATTCCTGCAATCGTTTACGGCGCTGATAAAGACGCAGTAAGCATCGTTTTAAACCACAACGAAGTGCTTAAGCGTTTCCGTAATGCTGACATCTATACATCAATCGTTGATGTAATCGTTGATGGTCAAAAAGAATCAGCAATCCTCCGTGATGTACAACGTCACCCATACAAGCCAATCATCACGCATTTAGACTTCATGCGCGTACGTGCTGATGAAGCAATCATCGTTGATATTCCTGTTGTATTACTCAACGAAGAGAAATCAGTAGGTGTTGTTAACGGTGGTATCGTATCACTTCACGAAGCTGTACTTGCTGTATCATGCTTACCAAAAGATCTTCCACATGCAATCGAAATCGATATCGCTAACCTCGAAGTAGGTGGTCACATCATGATTTCTGATATTCCAGCAATTCCTAACGTTGAGTTCGTGAACATCATGAACGAAGAAGAGATGAACGACCAACCAGTAGTTGCAATCGTTGAACCTCGCGTTGAGAAAGTAGAAGACGAAGAAGCTGCAGAAGTAGAAGCGGTCGTTGAAGCAGCTGAAGAAGCAGACAAAGAGTAATTAAACACTCTCTTAACTGAGTATTTATTATGATTAAAATGATTGTTGGCCTCGGTAATCCGGGGCTTCAATATGCAAAAACCCGCCACAATGCGGGTTTTTGGTTTATTGATAGTATTAGATCTGGTAGCCTTGCATTGAATAGTCGTTTTAAAGGACTAGTCGGTGAACAGATGTTTGGGAGCAATAAGGTCTACCTTCTTGAGCCTGAAACATTTATGAATAAAAGTGGCGAATCAGTGGTTGCACTTGCGCTCTTTTATAAGATAATGCCGGAAGAGATTTTAGTGGTTCATGATGAATTAGACCTAGCGCCCGGTGTTGCTCGCTTTAAAAAAGGGGGCGGACATGGTGGTCATAATGGTCTTAGAAGTATCATTGAGCTTTTAGGATCAAAAGATTTCATGCGCCTACGAATCGGTATTGGCCATCCGGGGCACTCATCGCAAGTATCGGGTTATGTTTTATCAAAAACGCCAGAGAAAGATGAGAATGAAATTTATAATGCAATTAATGATGCAAGACGTGTTTTGCCGGAGTTTGTTGCAGGTGAATATGAAAAAGCGATGAATGAACTTCATCGAAAATAACCGTTTAATTTAAAGGAATTTTTATGGCTATTCAGTGTGGAATTGTAGGTCTTCCAAATGTTGGTAAATCGACACTCTTTAATGCATTAACGAATGCGGGCATTGATGCTGCAAACTATCCGTTTTGCACAATCGAGCCAAATGTGGGTCGTGTGAATGTTCCTGATGAACGTCTTGCACCTTTAGTTGCGATCGTAAAGCCTGAACGTGTTCAGCAAACTTTTATCGACTTTGTTGATATCGCAGGTCTTGTGGCAGGCGCTTCAAAAGGGGAAGGTCTTGGTAACCAATTCCTCGCAAATATCCGTGAAACACATGCTATTGCACATGTTGTTCGTTGTTTTGAAAATGATGATATCGTTCACGTTTCTGGCAAAATTAGCCCGATTGATGATATCGAAGTTATTAACACAGAACTTGCGCTTGCGGACCTTGCAAGTGCGGAACGTGGCCTTCAGCGTCTTGAGCGTGTGGCAAAAGGTGGTGATAAAGCTGCTGTTGCACAAGTTGAGCTCTTAAAAGCAAAAGTATTACCGGTATTAAATGAAGCGAAAAGTCTTCGCTCACTCGGTTTAGATGCAGAAGAGCGTCTTTTGTTGCGTGATTTCCACTTCTTAACGTTAAAGCCAGTCATGTACATTGCGAACGTGAATGAAGATGGTTTTGAAAACAATCCTCTCTTAACAGCTGTAGAAGAGTATGCAGCCGCTGAAAACTCATTTGTTGTGCCAATTTGTGCAGCGATTGAAGCGGAGATTAGTCAGCTTGATGATGAAGATAAAGAGATGTTCCTTGATGATATGGGCTTTGAAGAGCCAGGTCTTAACCGCGTAATCCGTGGTGGATATCAGCTTCTTGATCTTGAAACTTACTTCACAGCAGGCGTGAAAGAAGTTCGTGCATGGACAATCCGCAAAGGATCAACGGCACCACAAGCAGCCGGTGTTATCCATACAGACTTTGAGCGTGGATTTATCCGTGCTGAAGTGATTGCTTATAACGATTTCGTTGAGCTTGGTGGCGAGAATGCATGTAAAGATAAAGGTAAAATGCGCTTAGAAGGAAAAGAGTATATCGTTCAAGATGGCGATATCGTCCATTTCCGCTTTAACGTGTAATCTGTAATTGAATAACCTTATTTTTTAAGTTCAGTAGATCAATAGAGAGCCTTAGCAATTCGCTAAGGCTTTTTTGTGCCTATTATAGGCTAATCAGCAGCTGGGGCGAAGGCGTACGACATAAACAGATCGTGCGCCAGCAGTTAAGATGCAAAAAGCTTTTCTTAACTTAAAAAGTCATCGAGCGAAAGGTCGCTCATCAGCTGATACAGCATAGAAAGAGAATAAAAGGCATTCAATGGACAATGAATGGATTTTTTAAAGAATCAAAAAAATGGAATAATCCCGGCAGTTTGGATGTAAAAAGCATCTTTCAACTTGAAAGGTCATTGAATGTAAAAGATTTTCTTATGAGCCGACACGGGATAGTTAGGGAATAAAAGGCATTCAATCGGCGATGAGAGGATTTTCTAAAGAATCACAATAAATCAACGTACGAAGAAACGATTCATCAAATAAAAACCTAGGAAAGTTGCTCCAATTGCACCGATGAAATGAAAGAGAATGAGCATGAAGGAGTTAAGGTAAGCACCTCGTTGAAGTAAGTTCATTGCTTCAAGCGAGAAGCTTGAGAAGGTGGTTAAACCGCCGCAAAAACCTACGATTAAAAATAGGCGAAGACCTTGATCTGGCTTTTGTAATAAGTATCCTGCGATAAGTCCTGCGAGTAAGCCCCCGATAATATTCACTAAAAGCGTCGAGATCTGAATTGGCTGATGAAAGTAGCTCTCCATGAGCGTAAAGAGATAACGAATACCACCACCAAAAGCAGCGCCAAGCATGACGAGAAGAAGATTCTGTAGGAGAAGTGGCATTTGTCCGAAAGCCTCTTTAAAATAGCGAGTAAGCATAAATATTAAAACCGATGGGTTATTATCGCGCGATTGCAAATAGAACAAAAGGATTAATCAGATTAATGATGAATGTTGATTTAGAAAAGATTCACCCAGAATGGCGCCCCTTTATTGAAGCAGAGCTTCGGAAACCTTATTTTGAAAAAATTAATGCCGGGATTGAAGCATCAATTGCCGAGGGAAAACGTGTATTTCCGCCTCATGAATCGGTATTGGCCGTATTTCAACAACCCAAAAATAATATTAAAGTCGTGATATTGGGGCAAGATCCTTATCATGGATTTGGGCAAGCACATGGGTTGGCTTTTTCTGTGCAACGTGGCGTTAAAATCCCGCCATCACTACGAAATATCTATATAGAGCTAGAAAGTGACATCGAGGGTTATCAAGCGCCACAAGATGGTGATTTAACCGCTTGGTGCGATGAAGGCGTGTTTTTGTTAAATGCGGTCATGACAGTTGAAGAGAAATCAGCAGGTTCCCATGCAAAATTAGGCTGGGAGAAGTTTACTTCGAATGTCATCGAAGCGATTAATCGTTCTTGCGAGAATGTGGTCTTTATTTTGTGGGGAAGTCATGCACAGAAGAAGGGCGCGAATATTGATGCTGAAAGACATCTCATCTTACAGAGCGTACATCCCTCGCCATTATCTTCTTATCGTGGCTTCTTTGGATCAAAACCCTTTTCTAAGGCGAATGAGTATTTGATTCGTCAGGGAAAATCGCCAGTTAATTGGCAGAATTAATTTGTTTCTGTTTCTGTTTCTGTTTCTGATGTCGCCGGAGCGAAGCTTTTCGAAGCTCATTATTTGCTTGCCAGCTTTTGTTTTTACTTTTTGTTTATTAGTTTTAGGGATTTCGGAGGTGCGAGATAACGCCTTTAAGACTTCCCGCTAGCGCTATTGAAGTCTTAAAGATATTCTCTCCCTTCATGATTTCGCTTTCTTTGGGTGTCGACTACTTTTAAGGTTGTTGTTTATAACTTATAACTTATAACTTATAACTTATAACTTGTAGGATTTGATTTTAGGTCTTTAGTGATTTTGTTAAGTGAAGCTTTGAAAGCCTCAAGTTGTCGCGCTTCAGCTTTGAAAGAAGTTGAAACATGACGCCGACAACCTTGCATTTATAAAAAATACGCTGAGGATCAAAATAGAAAAGAGCGCTCGAAATGAACGCTCTTTTGTGTTGGTTTTAATAATGGATTTTCCCCAAAGGCTACCAATAGCCAAGGAGTTTCCACCACATTCCGCCGACATAGAACCAAATCGCAAGGTTTACGACGCTCATGACGAATCCAACTCTCCACCATTCGCCTAAAGTTGTGTAGTTTGAACCGAAGATAATTGGTGCCGTTCCTGTTGCGTAGTGTGTTAGTGACATCATAAGTGATGATGAGAAGGCAAGTGTTAAGGCTAGTAACATTGGTGGTGCGCCCAGTGCAACACCTGCTACTAAGAATGCACCAAACATCGCGGTGATATGCGCGGTTGTACTTGCGAAGAAGTAGTGAGTATAAACATAGATCAGTACAAGAATGAGCATGGAAAGGACCCAGCCAAAGCCAAGATCATCAATACCGTGACTTACTGTGATTGCTAGCCATTTAACAAGCCCGAGCTTTCCTAGGAATGTCGCCATCATAATAAGGGCAGAGAACCACATCACTGTATCCCATGCGCTTTTATGGCTTAATGCATCATCCCATGTTAAAACGCCGGTAATGAGCAAAATTGCAAGACCGATAAAGGCAGCTGTTGTGGCATTAATACTTAAACCAAAGAGCATCTCCGGCACTTCGGCCCACATTAAGAGTAATAGCACAAAAACGCCGGCGGTGATCATTTCAGGAAGCGAGATTTTGCCAAGTTCTGCCATTTTTTGCTTTGCAAAGTTCGGTGCATCTGGTGTTTTCTTGATAGTCGGTGGGCACATTATGTAAATTACAAGTGGCATGATTAGAAGTGAGAGAATCCCAGGCACAATTGCCGCGATCGCCCACGCACTCCACGTTAATCTAAATTCAGCGCCTAAGCCTTCGGCAATCAGGTTCACAATTAAAGGGTTAGGTGCCGTTGCTGTGATAAACATTGCAGATGTGATTGGGTTAGTATTGTAGTTTACAAGTGCCAGGAATCTGCCAATTTTTTTCGAAGATGCCGGATCATCAGGCTTAGAATCAAAACTATCAGCGATTGATTTCATAATGGGGTGAATAATACCGCCACCTCGTGCTGTGTTACTTGGTGTGACAGGTGCGAGGATCAATTCTGAGAAAGTTAGTGAGTAAGCAATCCCAAGTGAGCGCTTTCCAAAAAGGGAGATTAGCCAATACCCTATTCTTGCCCCTAAACCTGTTTTATTCAGACTCACTGAGATGATCATGGAGATCCCGATGAGCCAAATCAGGCTATTAGAGAAACCACTTAACGCATCATCAAGAGAAGCTTTCGCATCGCCGGGGCTTGTGACTTGTGTTAGTGCAACAGAAGCAATTGCAATGACGGAGATTGCGCCAATTGGAAGTGCTTTTCCGATGATCGCGGCGATTGTACCGATAAAGAGCGCTAAAAGTTGCCATGCATTTTCTTGAACGCCTTCAGGCGGTGGAATAACGAACCAGATTAGCAATGTAAGGCTAAGAGCTATGAGGCCTGGAATTGGGCGAATAGGCTTTAATTGGGACATTAGAAATCCTTAATGAGCAAGTTAAAACGAGTTAAAATGGATGTTTTTTT
>CAZPIQ010000010.1:25314-37385 GCA_964586665.1 uncultured Ignatzschineria sp.
TTTTTTTAGATATTGTTAATTGTGTTTTATAAAAAATTATCAAACACCTTTTTATTTTACATTAATAAAAGGGTATTTGATAATCATGGTTGGTTATGAATAAAAATTGGCAGGTTATTATGGTTAAAAGGTGCTTTTTAAATCAGGTAACTTCAAGGGGGGATAATGATAAGTTAGATTGCTGATGGTCTCTTTTTTGAAGACGAAAAAAAACTACTCAAAGAGAGTAGTTTTATCAATCAGATATATTAATCTTAGAGTGAAATGACGAAGCACTCCGTATTTTTCTGACGAAGATTATTACAGGCGCGTTCCGCATCGGGCTCATTAAAGCCAGATAGAAGAGCTCTGTAGTATTCACCCGTGTTAAAGACCTGAACAGTACCACTACGCACTTTTTCATAAGCAATCCGTGCTTCGTTGCGTGCGGCATTATAATCTTTAAATGCGCCAACTTGTACAGCGTGGCTTAAGCCTGAAGCGCTGATAACCTGGCCTTGAATAGGTTCACTTCCAGGTGAATAATCGCCGATTGGAATAATCGCTTGATCTGATGATGAGCGAAGTACCAATTGTGGGGTAGGGGTTGCAATGGGTTTTGCCACTTCTTTAGGGGGCGCGGGTTGAACTTGTGGTTTGGTTGTTGTTTTGGGCTTTGGTGGTGCTGTAACAACTGCGCTATTGCTAAAGAATCCACGAGATCCTTTTTTAGCAATGAGTTGTGTTTTATCGCTAGGATTCGCTTTAGTAGGTGTGAATAGAACCGTCATATCATTAGTGATGTATGGGTTAATTTCACGAGGGTTACGACCGCGATAACCATCTTCAAAAGTCTGAGTTAAAAGCGAGACCATAAGGTCATCGCGAAGTTGAGTTGTTCTGCCACCTAAAACAACGGCAAATACACGATTTTTGTTACGTTCAGCACTTGTTAAGAGGTTAAATCCTGATTTACGGATATAACCTGTTTTAATCCCATCAGCGCCTGGGAAATCTCGATTAACGCGGTTATGTGATTTAAATGTAACGCCGGCATAATCAAATTGAGGTGTTTTGAAAAGATAATAATAATTCGGGAAATGATTGTGAATCGCCATGCCAAGTTTGATCATATCTCGAGCGGTTGTGTATTGCGCATCATTCGGTAATCCGTGAGGGTTTACAAAGTTTGAGCTATGCATCCCAAGTTTTTTCGCCGTCTCATTCATTCTGCGCGCAAATGCTTCTTGTGATCCGCTGACTTTTTCAGCGACAGCGAGAGCAACATCGTTAGCAGATTTGACGATAAGAGCCTTGATTGCGGTATCAAGTGTAATTGCTGAGCCTGCTTTAGCGCCTATTTTTGAAGGGGGTTGAGCAGCTGCTTTTGCGGAAAAAGGCACTTTAGAATTCATGGAAAGTCTGCCACTTGAGAGCTCTTCAAAGACAATGTAGAGCGTCATGACTTTGGTTAAAGAGGCAGGGTATCGTCTTGCATCAACATCATGCTCATAAATAGGTTTACCAGATTTTTGGTCAACAACAAAAGCGGAAAACCCTGTTTCGGCTAATGCAAATGCAATGATGCTACTGATTACTAAACAGGTTGCAAATAGGTAACGGAATGTCTTTTTCATGCGCAATTAGATTCAATTAATCAGAGGATTCGGAATGAGGAAAAAGCGAACTATAGAGTATACAACTTCTATTTTTTCGATTTAAGAGCATCGAAAGAAAAAATATAGAAGGTAACTTGTAAGGCTCAGACACTTTGGATCATTGGAGGTTATTTAACGAAGTGTTATCAAGAGGATTTCTTTAATAAGCAACTCTTCGTAGGATTGTTGGTAGTTTTCCTAAGATTCACGAAACGGGTATCCGTTCACAGTGTTAGAAACTCACAATACATCTTTTAGTCTACAACTATTTTCACGATAAAACCACAGTTAAGTATATGTATTTACATGATACAACGAACTGTGGTTTTAGTAATCTTCGTTTAGTTTTGTGCTTAGCAGTTGAAGTGTGCTTTTAAAGCATCAAAAGTCGCACGAAGTCCCATGGCTTCACCACCTTTAGGGCGACCTGGACGATTTCGGATATTCCAAGCCATCACATCAACGTGTGCATAAGGCACTTCACTTGCTTTGGTGAAACGTTCAAGGAAAAGTGCCGCTGTAATCGCACCAGCATAAGGGACGCTTCCTGAGTTACTGACATCGGCATTATCTGTATCAATCCATGCATTATATGCATTATGGAATGGTAAACGCCAGATGGTATCGCAGTTTTCAATCCCTTTTTCAGCAAGTGTTGCTGCGAATGTATCATGATTTGTAAATAATGCCGGGATTTCAGGGCCTAATGCTACGCGCGCCGCACCTGTTAATGTTGCAAAATCTAAAAGGAAATCGCAAGGTTTTTCAAGTGCATAAGTGAGTGCATCGCAGAGGATTAAACGACCTTCAGCATCTGTATTATCAATTTCAACTGTCATGCCATTACGGCTTTTGACGATGTCGCCTGGGCGCATGGAGCGTTCAGAGATACTATTTTCAACGATCGGTAGTAAAATTCTTAAAGAGACATTCCATTTCTCTTGTAAGATCCATTTACCAAGTGCAAGCATATGGGCAGCGCCTCCCATATCTTTTTGCATTAAACGCATGCCATTTGATGGTTTAATGTCTAAACCGCCGGAGTCAAAGGTGACACCTTTACCAACGAGCGTCAATGCCGGGGCATCAGATTTTCCTGCGGTAATTTCAACAAGACGTGGCTGATATTTGCTAGCAGCACCGACTGTGTAAATGAGTGGGAAGTTTTGCTTGAGAAGATCACTACCGACAATCTCTTTGATCTCAACTTTTAAACCCGCAAGCTCTGCGCGAATTTGTGTCACGAAGTTATCAGGCGTTAGTGTATTTGCCGGTTCATTGATAAGGTCGCGCGTTAAGTAGTGTGCGCTCAGTGCATTTTTAACTTTGCTATTGAGTTTTTTCGGTAAGTAAAATGATACATTACGGCGAGTATGAGACTTGTATTGATCAAACTGATAAGCGCCTAAGCCGAAAGCTAATAAGTTTGTATAAAGCGCTTCATCATCCATTGATTCAGGGAGCTTATAAGCACCAAAGGGAAGTCTTGCATAAGCATCCCCGAGCGTGAAGAAAGGCTCATCCTTGTTGAGGCCAATCACTACCTGTTCAACATCCCCTTTCTCATTGTAAAGGGGAATAACTTCCCCAGCTTTTAGCGCATCATCGGTTTTGATTGTTTTAATCATCGCTTTTTGTGTTGCGCTGAGCGTGATTTCAGATAGGGAATTAGCAATCACCACAGGAATGCTTTTTTTCTGTGAGCCTGTATAAAGATGATCTAATTCGGTTTGTAACATCGTCATAATTCTCTCTTTGAATGCTTGTCGCTTATAAAAAAATTGGCACTCTGGAAGTTCCCAAAGTGCCGACTATTGAATGAATCGTGCTTCGATTCTCTCTACTATAATTGGGTTCGCCGGTTTATTCTACGGCTCTATCAGTTTTAAATGATTAACCATCATAGTGTACTAAAATTTCACGGTTACCATTATTACCAGGCGCCGAAACGATGCCTTGTTCTTCCATCGCTTCAATAAGGCGGGCGGCTCTTTGATATCCAATACGAAGTTTACGCTGTACGTATGAGATTGTCGGTCGTTTATCCTCTAAGACAATTTTCACCGCTTCATCATAAAGCACATCTTCAACATCATCAGGATTTGGCACAAAGCCAGAAGCTGTTTCCGAAAGTCCAGGAATCTCCTCTTGTGGATCTTTCAGCATATCTTCGACATAGTTAGTGGGGCCAGTTAGGCGAAGGAAATCTGTTACGCGGTTAACTTCATCATCAGATACGAATGAGCCATGAACACGAAGCGGGAATGGCGCGCCTGTAGGGAAGAAGAGCATATCGCCATGGCCGAGTAAGTTTTCAGCACCTTGCTGATCTAGAATCGTGCGTGAGTCAATTTTGCTCGATACTTGGAAAGCAATACGGCTTGGAATATTCGATTTAATAAGGCCGGTAATAACATCAACTGAAGGCCTTTGTGTTGCGACCACTAAATGGATCCCCGCAGCACGGGCTTTTTGGGTTAAGCGAGCGATGAGCTCTTCAACTGCTTTACCCACTGTCATCATCATATCGGCAAGCTCGTCAATCACGATCACGATATACGGAAGTGTTGTTAAGGCAGGAGCTGTTGTGTGATCAGAAACTTCTTTTGCAGCATCCCAAAGCGGATCTAAAATGGGTGTACCGGCATGATTCGCTTCGCGAACTTTCTGGTTATAACCATCGATATTACGCACGCGAAGCTTACTCATGAGTAAGAAACGGCGCTCCATCTCCATAACCGCCCAACGAAGTGCATTTGCTGATTCTTTCATATCAGTGACAACTGGCGCTAAAAGATGCGGAATATTGTCATATACCGAAAGCTCGAGCATTTTGGGGTCAATTAAAATTAAACGAAGATCATCAGGGTGCGCTTTATAAAGAAGGCTCAAGAGGATCGTGTTTATTCCCACTGATTTACCTGAACCTGTTGTACCTGCGATAAGAAGGTGAGGCATTTTCATGAGGTTCGCAACCACATGTTCGCCGGCCACATCTTTTCCAAGCACGATTGATAGCGGATGCTTACTATTACGGTAATCATCTGCGTAAAGACCTTCTTTGAAGTAGACGATCTGTCGTTTTTTATTCGGAATTTCAAGGCCGATATAAGGTTTTCCTGGAATAATCTCAACGATACGAACGCTTGTGACAGAGAGGGCGCGTGCGATATCTTTGTTGAGATTATTGATCTGTGAGATCTTAACACCTGGCGCAAGATCGAGTTCAAAGCGTGTGATGATAGGGCCTGGCTCAACGTTTACAACCGTTACTTCGATATTGAAGTTTTTAAATTGCTCTTCAATGAGGCTTGCAAGTTCTGCTAATTCTTCTTCATCATAGCTTTCAGTTACAGGCGGTGGATTACCAAGAAGATCAAGTCCTGGAACACGTCCAGCCATCGGGTATTCTTTAGTTGCTTTAACGGGAATCGGCATTCCGGAACGTGGATCGATTTCATGGCCAATGAATTTTTCAGTGGTAGGCGTGCTGGTTACTTGCGCTACCGGTGTTTCAGTATCTATCTCGGCAATCGGAGTATCATCGGCGAGTTCTGGATCATAAGGCGCATTATGATCGATAGCACTCTTTTCTGCCGTTTCTATTTCTGCGATTTCATTTGGAAGATACTCAAAGGACTCGATAGCTTCATCAGCAAAATCATCCGAGATTGAAAACTGAAGCTCTGAACTTTCATGCTGTACTTGTGTTGTGATTGTATCAGCTGTGCCGTCAAGGTTATCATTTTGCATATGCTGATGGGTAGGCGCGACATTAGCCTTCTCAAAAGAGGGCGTCATTGTTGCTGTGGTCAATGCTGGCTCGGCAATATTAGCAATCGGTGCGATAGCCGGTTCTATTTTATCGATTGTTTCAGCAGTGACTTCTCGTTTTTTTCGGCGAGCCTTAAAGAGATTTTTGAAGATGGATGGGATACTTTTTTTCTCTTCGGATTCAGGCTCATAAGCTTCGTCAGAGGCGATAGGCGCATCTGTTGCTTTGGGTGATCGAATGAAATTATCCCATGATTCATTGAGCTCAGGTGTTAAGGCATCAATTTTAAGGTCATCCGATGCGCTGTGTTGTTTTTCTTCTATGATTTCTTCCGGCTCAGTTTTTTGGAGATTTCTGAAAATCGGTGGAATAGTGTTATTGTTTTTATTATTCATGTCGTCTTCAGTGTTAGATGGTTCATCAATAGATTCGCTATCTTCCGCTTCTAATGGATTGTATTGATAGCTATTGTAAGTCGGGTCTTGGATGGGGGCGTTTGCTTCATACTCATCTTCCGCTAAGAGCTTTTCATCAATCTCAATAAACTCAGGTGGTCTAGGAGTATGATGTTCATCATCTTTTGATCCAAACATTTTACCGAAAAATCCGGGCGTTTTTCGGGGTGCACGCTGATCTTCTTGGAGCATTCTATTGATAGTATCTTGTTCGATATTACCATCATGACTTGGAAGTTGCTTTTTAGGCTCAATAAAAGCGTCGGTATCATTTGGAAAAATCAAACGATAGAGTTTTAAAATGACCTTGCCACAATGGTCTGCCCAGCTGATAGGTCCAAGGCCCGTGACAAAGCGTAAGCCGACGAATGTTAAAATCGCGAAAATGATCTTCATAATATAGATCATTATTGCTGGATCTGAATTTGCTGCATTAGCGATCACATTAACGAGTTCTGTACCGATAAAACTCCCCATAATGCCGCCACTATTATTTTGGAGATCAAGTAGTGTTGATAGCGAGAAAATTGTCAATAGAACGCCAAGTAGACGATAGCTGATCAATTCTAGAGAGATGGTTAAAATTTTGCGATTTACAAACAGCTGATAACCAAATCCGATTACAAGAAATGGAAGTAGCCAGACGGCATTCCCGATGGCAGAAAACATGATGTCCGCAAAATAAGCCCCTTGTTCGCCAGCAATATTATGAATAACTTCTGGGTTATTCTTGGCATTGCTCCAAGCGGGGTCTTCAGGATGGTAGCTATAAAAACTCAGCGCCATGATTATTGCAACGATAGCAGTTGCGCTAAATAGCACATAGCCAATAGCCTTAGAGAAGAGCGTCATGAAACTGGATGTTTGAGAAGATTGGGGAACGGCCTGCCGCAAAATGAGTAATCCTTATGACAATGAGATCGGAATAGAGATCTTTAAAAATTAATATATTGAATTAATTTAGCCCTCTATTCTAGCAAATTAGGGGTAAATAAAAAACCTTTACACTTGAGAGATGTAAAGGTTTTTCTGAATCATTCGAACTTAACTTAGATTTATCTATAACATTTTGTTTTTATTTAAATTTTATTTGAATTCCATTTGAGTTTCATTTGAGTTTTATTTAACTCTCAATTTAAATTATCACGCATCATTTTAGTTCTAATTGGTTCGTTTAGCTGTTCATTATTGATCGCTTACGACAGAGCTACTTTGACTATCGCCTTCCTCAATTTCTACTCCATCTTCTTTCGAAATAGGTGCTGGAATAAGGTCGTCACGTTTAAGACCTAACACATAAGCCCCCGCTGCTGCGATGAAGATTGATGAGTAAGTTGCTACCGCAATACCGATCAGCATAATGAGTGAGAATGAATGAATCACTTCTCCGCCGAAGATATAGAGCGCAAATACTGCTAAGAACGTTGTGACCGAAGTCATGACTGTTCTTGAGAGCGTCTGATTGATAGAGGCATTAATAATCTCTTTTGGCGTACTTGTTCGATCAAGTCTGAAGTTCTCTCTAATACGGTCAAGAATAACGACCGTATCATTCACCGAGTAACCGATAACGGCTAAAATCGCAGCAAGAGAGGTTAAGTCAAACTCAAGATCGAGTACCGAGAATGCCGCTACGACAAACAGACCATCATGTACGGTTGATAGGATTGTCCCAACAGAGAGCTTCCATTCGAATCTAAACCAGATATAGACCAGAATTAAGAAGATCGCAAGGGCAGAAGCCATGACGCCATCTGTCACTAACTCACTTCCTACTTTTGCCCCAATGTAGTCGATTTTTTGGATTGACATTGGATTGTCAGGAAGTGTTAAAGCAGCTGTCAGCGCATCTGTAACGAGAGATGATTCCTCAACATCTGCGGTTGTTGGAATATTAATAAGCACGTTACGAGCAGAGCCGAAGTGCTGTGCAACGACAGATTCAAATCCTTCTAATTCTAATTTCTCACGGACAACATCGATATCGACTGCTTTTTCATAGACAGCTTCAATTTCAGTCCCTCCGGTAAAGTCTAAACCAAGTTTAAACCCTTTAACGGAAGAGATTCCGATGGCAAGTATACAGGTAACAATACATGCCCCCACCCAGAATTTAGCGTATTTCATGAAGTTGTAGGTTGTGTGACCTGAGAAGATCTTGAATCGCTCTTTACCGCCTACAGAGAGCTTCTTGATTGTGCGGCGTCCACCATAGATAAGATTAATAATCGCACGGTTGAAGTAAACAGCTGTGAATACAGATGTGATAATACCGACTGATAGTGTCACCGCAAAGCCTTTGATAGGACCTGATCCGATAAAGAAGAGGGCAATCGCTGAGAAGAGGCTCGTAAGGTTCGCATCCATAATTGTTCCGAATGCTTTACCAAAACCGTTACTAATCGCTTGTTGCGGTGTACTGCCTTTGCGTAGATCTTCCCGTATCCGTTCGTTAATCAGAACGTTGGCGTCAACACTCATCCCAAGTGAGAGTACAATACCGGCAATACCAGGTAGTGTGAGCGTTGCTTGAAGGAGCGAAAGTACTGCAAGGATTAAAATTAAGTTCGCCACAAGTGCAACGTTTGCGACCATACCAAAGCCATGGTAACGAATGACCATAAAGACCATAACCATGAGTAAGCCGTAAAGCGCGGCATCTACACCACGTTGTACGTTCTCTTTACCAGCACTCGGACCAATTGTACGCTCTTCAATAATGTGAATTGGCGCTGCAAGTGCTCCTGAACTTAAGGTGATTGCAAGATTATTCGCTTCTTGAAGTGAATTAATGCCGGAGATTGAGAAGTTAGAGAAGAGTTGCTGTTGAATCGTTGCTACGTTTGCAATCTCTTCAGTCGTGATGCTCTTACGAACTTCATTCCCATCTTTGTCGAAAGTTGTTTGGAGTTTGTTTTCGATGAAAACAGTCGCCATCGGTTTTTTAACGTTTGCTTTAGTGCCTTCTGCAAAGCGGTCAGCACCTTTTGAATCAAGCGTAATATAAACTTCAGGTTGGTTGTTTTCAGGGTTCATCCCTGCCGTTGCTTTAACGATCGACTCACCTGTTAAGATGACTTGACGTTTAAGAAGGTAGGGTTGACCATCACGTGTTTGATAGAGCTTAGTACCAAGCGGTGCGCGACCTGTTTCAAGTGCGCGGTAAGCTTCAGTTGCTGATCGATCGTCCACAATACGGAATTCAAGCGTTGCTGTTGTTCCTAAAATCTCTTTAGCGCGCGCTGTATCTTGAATACCCGGGAGCTGGACAACGATACGATCAAGGCCTTGCTGTTGAATGATTGGTTCAGCAACGCCTAACTCATTTACGCGGTTACGTAATGTCGCGATGTTTTGTACGACGGCACTTGCTTTACGTTCATTGATCTCTTTGTTGCTGATATGTGCTGTAACACGATTACCAGAAGTATCAAAAGAGAGCTCCATGAAAGATTGATTCGATGCAAGGAGTTGTCTCGCGCGATTTGCTTCATTGTCATTGGCAAAGCTTAGAGTGATTGTTTGAGGATTGGTCACCTCGATTAATGGCGTCATGCCTTTATCGTTGAGGTTGGCACGGAAGCTTTCAGCATACGTATTGGTGAGCTGGTTAATAAGCCCATCCATATCAATTTCAAGCAGGAAGTGCACACCACCGCGAAGGTCAAGACCTAAATACATTGGTTGTAGGCCAAGGGATGCAAGCCAATGTGGCATGTCTGGTGCGAGGTTTAAAGCAGTTGTATATTGATCTTGAAGAACGCCATCAAGTATATCTTTTGCTTTTAGTTGCTCTTCAGTATCCTTAAAACGGACAAGGATTTGATCATTCGATTCTTCAATACGCTTAACGTGAAAATTATTCTCTTTTAAAACAGAATCAACACGTTCGACAAACGCTGAGTTAATCTGTGTATCGCGTGTCGGCGAAATCTGAATAGATGGGTCTTCACCAAATAGATTTGGAAGCGCTAAGATTGTACAAAGAACAATGACCCCAAAAATCAGAATATTTTTCCAAAGTGGATATCGATTTAGCATAATAACTGGGTTACTTTTATCTAAGTGAAACAAAAAAGTCCGGCGCCCCTTAAAGGGACGCTCGGCTTAGAACTGCAGACATCTCGTCATTTGACAATTAGTCAGCTTTTTCTGTTTTTTCAGGTGTTGAATCAACTTTCTCTTTGTAAGTACCTTTTGGTAAAAGAGAGCTGATTGCTTGGCGTTGTGCTTTGATAATCACGTTAGGAGCGATTTCTGCGCTAACATAGTTTTCATCAATTGCACGAATTCTTGCAACAAAGCCAGAGCTTAAAAGGATCTCATCACCCACTTTAAGTGCATTGATTAAATCACGATGTGCTTTTGCTCTTTTTTGTTGTGGACGAATCATTAAGAAGTACATTACAACGAACATACCACCAAAGAGAAGAAGGGTCGGTACGATGCTTTGCTCTTGCGCGGCTTGTGCAAATACAGGTGATGCTACTAATGCAGTAACTGCTAACATTAAACGCTTCATAAAAGCTCCCATAAATTGAGTTGTTTAAAAAAAAGAATTAATAGCTGATCATTCTAACACTATATTATTCTTGTCGTCTAAAAGTTGAGATGGCCCGTGCATTATATGCACGCACTTTTAAGGTATATGGATTCGAGACAGAAAAAATCCCGGCAATTTAGATTAATTGCCGGGATTTGAATCAATGATTTTTGATTTTTAAAATAAGGCTCTAAGTAATGCTCTAAGTAAGAATGCTCTAAGTAAGGCTTTACTAGATGAGTCCTTAAATTGAATTATTTAGCAAGAAGGTCTTGCGCTTTTTGGATCACATTTTCAACAGTGAAACCGAAGTGCGGGAAGAGATCACTTGCAGGTGCTGAAGCGCCGAATGTGTCGATACCAATCACAGCATCAGCAAATTCATACCAACCGCGTGTCACGCCAGCTTCAATCGCAAGTGTTGGTTTATCTCCTAATACTTCAGCTTTGTATGCACGATCTTGATCTCTGAAGATCTCAACGCAAGGCATAGATACAACGCGAGCGTTAAGTTCTTTCGCAGCGCTCATTGCAAGTTCAACTTCTGAACCTGTTGCGATAAGGGTGATGTCGGCATCATTGTTTTCAAGAAGCACGTACCCACCTTTAATGACATTTTCAAGCGTCGCTTCATTACGTGTTTGATGTGGGAGATTTTGTCTTGAAAGCGCGAGAAGTGTTGGGTTATCTTCTGCTTGTAAGCCATGGCCCCATGCCACTAATGTTTCAACAGCATCACATGGTCTCCAAACGTTTAAGTTTGGAATAAGGCGAAGTGATTCAACATGTTCAACAGGTTGGTGTGTAGGGCCATCTTCACCAAGACCGATCGAGTCATGGGTCATGACATAGATCACGCGTTGCTCCATAAGAGCACTCATGCGAATTGCATTACGTGCGTAGTCTGAGAACACGAGGAAGGTTGCGCCATAAGGAATGAAACCGCCGTAAAGTGCTAAACCATTCATGATTGCAGACATACCAAATTCACGCACACCATAACGAATATAGTTACCTTCGCCAGTTGCGAGATCTAAATCACGGCTACCTTTGAAGAAAGTATTGTTTGATGGGGTAAGGTCAGCAGAACCACCGACGATTTCTGAAAGATTCATTGCAAGAAGATCAAGTGCGTTTTTGCTTGCTACACGTGTTGCAATGTTATCTGCTTTTGCATTAACCGCTTCAAGTGCAGCTGCGAAGGTTGCTTCGAAATCTTCAGGAAGCTCACCGCCAGCGCGGCGAATGAAGTCATCTGCTTTTTCTGGGTTTGCTGCAACGTATGCATCAAAAAGATCATGCCAAGCGGCTTCACGTGCATCGCCTGCTTCACGGGCATCCCATGCGCTATAGATATCAGCAGGTACTTCAAATGGACCATGATTCCAACCAAGGCTTGCTTTGGTCGCTGCAATTTCATCAGCGCCTAATGGTGAACCATGTGTTGATTCAGAGCCTTCTTTGTTCGGTGAACCTTTACCAATCAGTGTTTTACAGATGATAAGTGTTGGTTTGTCTGAATTTTTAGCTTCTTTAATCGCAGCATCAATCGCTTCAATGTTATGACCATCGATTTGACCAATCACGTTCCAGCCATAAGCTTCGAAGCGTTGTTTTGTGTTATCTGTAAACCAACCGCTGATATCACCATCAATTGAGAT
>CAZPIQ010000011.1:0-7753 GCA_964586665.1 uncultured Ignatzschineria sp.
GTTGTATCTTCAACATACTGATCACTATCGACAAATTCAAATCCAAGCTCTTGCGCAAGTAATCGCCCTATCGTCGATTTCCCCGCGCCCATTGGCCCCACTAAAAAAATATTGTGAGGTTCTATATTTTGCACCCCATGCGCTTCGTCCATAATCCCATCCTAGTTTTAGTCATTACTATGCTGATGCCTATTTTCCAATGTTTATTTTCCAACGCTTGTTTTTAAATAGAAGCTCTCAGATACAAGCTCTAAATATTCAGAACATCCATAACATGAGGAATATTGAGATTGTTGCTTTTTATCTTATTTTTAAACGCTTATTTTTAAACATTAGAACAATCAGTATATTAATGTATCAACTATTCGCGGACTAATAAATATTAAGAGCTCTGCTTTTCGACGCTTATTTGTCTCTTTTTTAAACATATTGCCAATAAAGGGAAGTTTACTGAGAAACGGAACAGCATCTACGCCTTCAATATTTTCATATTCATAAATACCACCAAGGACGATTGTTTCTGAATGATGAACGATTGCTTGGGTTTTCAGCTCCTTTTTCGAGATAATGGGCTCACCCTTCGGGCTATAGCCCATTACTTCATCTTTGGTAATCAGAATATCGATCATAATTTTATTCGAAGGTGTGATCTGAGGCGTGACATTCAGTTCCATCACGACTTCTTTAAATTCTGTATTCGTCCCTTCATTCGAACTTGTGGAATAAGAGACTTCTGTACCTTGCTTAATATAAGCCGGTTTTCGACTCGTTGTAAGAACCGTTGGATTTGAAATCATCTCGCCTCGACCTTCTGCCTGCATTGCTGAGATCTCAAGCCCCAAATTAAGTCCGCTACCTAACACCATATACGCCATCGAAAAACTCGGACTCATGACACCTAACGAAGTTAAAGAGCCGAGCGAATCCCCAAAATTCCCAGTGCCTGCCTGATTCCCTGAAATATTCCCACCCACATTATGAGAGCCTCCCGAATAACTTAACCCCCAGTTAACACCGAGCTCTTTGGCAAAATCATCAAAGGCTGCAACAATATATGCTGCGATCTCCACCTGCCTTGCTGGCTGATCGAGCTTGTGAATGACATTTCGAATTTTAGCAACATCCGCAGCGTGATCTGTCACAATAATCTGGTTTAAACGTTCATCAATCCCAATTGAATGGGCATAATGACGAGGCGATCCACCATCAAACTGATGCGCTTCTAGCATCGGCCCAATGTCGGCTGCTTCTGCATAATTAAGGGTAATCACTTCTGTGACAAGCCCACCTTTCTCAATACGATTATAGGCACCTTCATCTGAGATAAAAATCACGTTATTACGTTCCATTTTCTCAAGACCTGTATAGAGCAGGACTGTTTCTAAAATCTCATCAAAGGTCATCTGATTTAAGTGAAGAGTAATATTTTGATCAGCGGAAGGATGCACAACAATATTGCGCCCGCTCTTTTTAGCCAGTAGATTCATAAAATAAGCAAGACTTACATCATGAAATGAGAAAGAGATTAAATCATTTTCCGAAGCCATTTCCGGCAATGGTACCTGATCTAATTGTGATGTTGACTGTAGCTGCACTTTTTGCTGTATATCTTGCGTATACGTATTCACAGGAATCTTAATAGGAGATGGCGCTGCTTCGGTGCTCACAAAGGCGAGTAATAGCAACGTAATACAAAGCGTTACCAATAGGGATAATTCTCGTTTAAAGGGATTTAAGATTGCAAGAACTCGGATTCGATAACTGTTTTTTAGTATTTGTTTTAAATTTCTCATCGATTGCCTTCCCATATTAATCGTTCTTCTCTCTCCCTATACCTTGATCCTTGTACCTTGATATTAAGTCGCCTCTAGCATCTCAATTTTTAAGCGATTTTTTTCAATACGCTTCATTAACGTACTTCATTAATGTACTTCATCAATGTCACTCTTCAATCTCAACCCACTCATCATGAACGGTAAAACGGGCATTAAGGCTCTTTTCTGTCATAACCGACAAAGTCCCATCTGGCATCATCACAACGGCTTTTCCCATATTTTCATCATCACTAATATCTGAATGAAAGCGCACAATGCCCGATAACAAAACACCTTGATACTGTTCGCCAATTCGCCAAACAGTTATGGGAGTCGATGAATCTCGAACCTGAGATGCTTCAAGCGGATCAGAATCAATTACCGGCATTTGAAAAGGAAACTTATGATATGTCCCAATAATATGGGAATTTGAATGCACCTTCTGCGCCATTATGCTGATATCATTCTCCAAACGCTTTCGTATCTCTTCAGCTGAGAGCCCTATTACGCTTTGTAATAATGCATATTCATCAACAGACGCTTCTTCCGTACTCAAAACCTGTGTGAAAGCTTCCATTAATGTTGTTAAAGGGTAAGTCTGTAGGGTTATTTCATGAATTAAGCGATGATCTGTAGTCTGACTCTGCCAATTTTCCACCTGAATCCAATAATCCCTTTGCGCCGTTAATCTATTTAGCGCCATTAAAATAATGCCAGGATGCCCTTCTAATATGAGATCCACGCGCAATCTTGGAATTGAGTCTTCGCGCTGATCTACCATTTTGAAAGGATGATTGAATAACGCGCTTGATGAGCTACTTGGCAATTGATTGAGATCTAACACAACCCATTCCTGCGAAGGGATTGATGACAAAGTAGGGATCTTTAATGCGTTCATTTGTGTACGAATATCCACCATAAAGCGCATAAGCTGTGGATTTCCAGCAGACTGTTGTTCTTGTTGCAATTCAAAGACTTCTCTAAATGCCGGCATTTTTATCAGATCCTCTTTTGCCGCAATCTCTGTATGTAGCAATCCTATTTCCTGTTGCTGCATCGCTAGTTGAGATTTTGCATTCGAAGGGGTTTTCAATACTCCATGCCAGAGCCATAAAGTAAGCACCATAAGAATAATGCCGGCAATTGCGAGTAATAATAAGCGGGATTTTTGCGAGAGCATTAAATAATCTGCTAATTGGTAATCTTGTAGATCTCGCTTTAAAAATGCTTTTAACTCCGAAATCGCGGCTCGCATACTATTCTTCCTATTTTGAAAATGTCATTAAATGATGGATTTCTTTCTATCTAATTAGGCCAAATAGAGCTTTAAGCTAAAACTCTCCACCAAACCATTCCCTTGATCGAGCTCAAGAAGATAATGCCAACCCGGCGTTTTCTCTAATAAAGACTCCAAACGAATGAGCGTATTAAAATCCTCTGCTACCCCAATCAATTCCCATTCATCAATGCCACGATGTTTTTGTAGCGCTGTAAAATAGAGCTCATCAGGCAATTGCGTCGCAATATCTAAAAGGAGTGCTTCTAATGCCGGAAGCGTATTGCCTAATCGTTGTAGCCCTGCTTGTTCTAAATAATTTTTGACAGGCAAGATCTCTGCCTCTAACTGACGATTTTGGAGCGCTAATTCTCGAATATATTGTTGTGAGGCTTCTCTTTTTACTGCCAATCGGCTATCAGAGATCTCATCTATAACGATCACAAGTGCACTTACTAAAAGTACAATACCGAGCATTACCAATAGTTCCCCCCGAAAAGAGAGTCTGTTAAGACATTTTCGAATGACACTAGAAAAGCGTATAAAAACATCCTGAATAATCTGTTTAATGCGCGAAAAGCCAGTTACTTTCTTAGCAAATTGCTTGCCTTGAGTCGTTTTAGGTAATTCTTCAATCGTAAATTCCATAGATCATTTCCTATGATGTATTATTATTGAAATCACAATTTAGGATAACTTTTAGACAACTGGGAGAATGTTGCGCAAAATAGAATGCAAAAAGCCCTTCGCTATTTCTAGCGAAAGGCCTGTCTCAATCTCTAAGATGATGTCACCAGATTGATAATTTCTAACGAATAATTTCTAACAGAGAATTTCTAACAGAGAATTCTACTTTTCATCCTCTACGATATAGAGATCCTTCGTATAGTAGTAACCCAGCTGATTCTTACCAGTATATCCCCCCACATGTGGCTTCACTAAACGAAGATTTGCAAAATAGAAGATCGGCATAATGACAGAATCAGCATCAAGCTTCTCTTCTGCAATTTGATAAAATTTTGAACGCTCTGCATCATCTTTCGCCGTTAAGGTCTGCTTCATCATCTCATCAAATTCAGCGCTCTTATAATGCACCGTATTGACACTACTATCGCCGATCATCATATTAAGGAAACTCGATGGTTCATTATAATCGGCACACCATGAAGCACGAACCACATCATAATCACCGGCACGGCGGCTATCTGCGTAAGTTTTCCATTCACGATTATCAAGCGTCATCTCAATGCCGGCATTCTGCTTCAAAATAGAAGCAGCCGCGATACCCATCTTTTTATGAAGATCAGAAGTGTTATAGAGAAGCTTAATCTTCAGCGGATTAGATTCATCGTATCCCGCTTCTTTTAAAAGAGCTTTCGCTTTTTGACTACGCTCTGCCATCGGCATTTTAAACCACTCAGGTTGCGTTAATTCATCCATGCCGGAGATATAAGGTGGCGTAAAGCTATATGCTGGCAAATCTCCCTGCGCTTTCACTTTATTCGTCAGAAGATCCTGATCAAGTGCAAGCTTTAATGCTTCGCGAACACGAATATCTGTAAACGGCTCTCGGCTATTATTAATACCATAATAGTAGGTACAGAGATAAGGGCTCACCTTAATCTCATCAGGAATCTCAGCTTGAAGCTTTTTAAAGAGATCGATCGGCACATTCGCCGTAATATCAATCTCACCAGCACGATAACGCTGCGCTTCTGTCACTTCAGAAGTAATCGGTAAAAAGATCACTTCATCAATAATGGTATTCGCGTCATCCCAATATTGATCGTTGCGTTTTAATTGAATGAATTCATTTACTTGCCAATCTTGAAGCTGATACGCGCCATTACCGACAAAATTCCCCACATTCGTCCATTGATCGCCATGTTGTTCAATCGTCTTTTGAGGAAGGGGCGCCATGGCTGTATGGGCTAGTAATTTTGGTAAATAAGGCACTGCCGTTGAGAGCGTAATTTCAAGCGTGGTATCATCGAGGGCTTTGACGCCCAATGAATCTGGCATTTGTGTACCGGCAATAATCTCATCGACACCTGCAATATGGGCATATTGCAAATAACTTGCATAAGGCGAGCCTGTTTTAGGGTCCACCAAACGCTTCCAAGCATATTCAAAATCATGAGCCGTTAATGGTTCACCATTAGACCATTGAATGCCGGGCTTTAATTTAAAACGCCAAGTTGTAAACCCCTCATTCTCCCAAGATTCAGCAAGTCGTGGCTCCATATCACCATCATCATTGATAATCACTAATCCCTCGAAAAGATCACGAGAGAGATGAGACTCAGCAACGCCTTCAATCTTATGAGGATCAAGAGATTGCGGTTCTGTACCGTTATTACGCACTAACGTCTGCTCATCGGCCAGTTTCACACCTTCTGGCACAATCGCCGAAAATGCCGGCACAATACTTGAAACTAAAATACCACTTACAAGCAATGAAAGGATTTTCGGGTGTAAAATTTTTAGGGAACGATTTTTGAAAGAGCGATATTTTAAGGATGAGTTTTTTAAGGAGTAATTTAAGGAGTAATTCATAGAAGATCCTTTTAAAGGTTATATCTTTATTATGGTGTCATACTTTTATCGCAATGTACTCATGCATGACGAGTAAATGCAACGATTATTCGTGATATTATCCGCACTGATTAAAAAAGCAGCTTTTGAAGTAAGCTGCTTATCTTATAAGTGATGTTATAAGGGATGCCTATTGTAGGCGTTACCATCATCAGCAGGAATCGCCTTCGATATTAATGCTCAATAATATAGAGATCTTTAGTATACACAGATCCAAGTGGATTATTCGTGCTATATCCACCCACATAAGGTTTGACTAAACGTGGAGAAACGTAGTAGTAGATCGGCACAATTGCGCTATCTTGATCCATCGCCTTTTCAGAGTTTTGATAAGCTTTTACGCGCTCCTCAGGGCTTTGAGCAGTAATACTACCTCGCATGGCTTTATCAAATGCTTCGCTCTTATAGTGCGCTGTATTGTTACTACTTGTTGAGAGCATGATGTTTAAGAAGCTTGATGGCTCATTATAATCCGCACACCAACCGGCTCTTGCAATCTCATAATCCCCTTGTCTTTTACTATCAAGGTAGGTTTTCCATTCCTGATTTTCCAACTTCACTTCAACGCCGGCATTTTGTTTTAAAATAGAAGCGGCGGCTATCGCAATCTTTCGATGTCCTTCAGATGTATTATAGAGTAGTGTAAAAGTGAGCGGATTCTTCTGATTATAACCTGCTTCTTCGAGCAGTTGTCTTGCTTTCTCATTGCGCTCTTTTTGCGTCCATGAGAACCACTCAGGTTCTACAACTGCCATATCAACAGTTGATGGTGGCGTTAAACCAAATGCCGGCATCTGCCCTTGCCCCATCACTTTATTCGCAATGATATCCCGATCGAGCGCAAGCTTAATGGCTTCTCGCACGCGCGCATCTGTAAAGGGCGGTTTCTGATTATTAATCTCATAATAGTAAGTACAAAGCGATGGAGAAATTTTAAGCTCTTCTGGTAAATCGCGTTTTAAACGAGCAAAAAGGTCTATTGGAATCGCATTATTCGTCATATCAATTTCACCACTACGATAACGATTCACATCAGTCACATCCGATGAAACCGCTAAGAAAGTGACATTATCAATGACGGTATTCGCATTATCCCAATACAGATCATTTCTCTCTAGATCAATACGCTCATTCACGACCCAATTTTTAACTTTATATGCGCCATTACCGACAAAGTTTTTCGGAGAGGTCCATTGGTTGCCATACTTTTCAACAGTCGCAGGATGTACAGGGTATGTTGAAGTATGCCCAACGAGTTTATCGATATAAGGGATCGGTTCACTGAGTGTAATTTCAAACGTATAGTCATCAAGCGCCTTTACGCCTAACGTATCTGGATCGGCCTTGCCATTGACGATATCATCAACATTAGCAACATGCGCATATTGCAAATAACTCGCATAAGGGGAAGCCGTTTTAGGGTCTACTAAACGTTTCCATGAATAGACAAAATCATGTGCGGTCACAGGATCGCCATTGGACCACTTGGCATCTTTACGAAGATTAAAGCGCCACACACGATAATCATCATTCTCCCAAGATTCGGCAACGCCAGGATAGATATCCCCATTACCATCAATATTTACTAATCCTTCAAATTGATCGCGAGTAAGATTAGACTCTGGAACACCTTCATTCTTATGAGGGTCTAGCGATTTAGGTTCAGCGCCATTATTACGAACAAGCGTCTGCTTTTTGGCAAGCTTTACGCCTTCTGGCACATCTGCTGCTATAGCATTTGTCGTTATACTGCCCATTGCGACAGCCGTAATTAATACTGATGCGAATAGATTCTTTGAAAATACTTTTGTCATACAACCTCCAAAACTATCAATTAATTAAGGGGCATAAGCTTGTAGGGCTTGATAACCCTTATCCTCTATGGTTTCTTATAAATTTCATTATTATGAATATCGTGAATATCGTTTTTATAAGTCATTAATCTATAAGTCATTAAAAATAGTCCTTGCGACCACCTTCTAATCACTAGAAGTTTTCTTCTTATTATTATATTTCTGATGTTTCTGATGTTTCTGATGTTTCTGATGTTTCTGATGTTTCTGATGTT
>CAZPIQ010000011.1:7853-9981 GCA_964586665.1 uncultured Ignatzschineria sp.
TTCTGATGTTTCTGATGTTTCTGATGTTTCTGATGTTTCTGATGTTTCTGATGTTTCTGATGTTCGAAATGCTAGCAAACTTCAAATATCACTTCAAACACTCCCTCAAGCCTTAATTATTAATCAGACTTGAGGGATTGCTTGTTAATTTTAGAGTGAATCTAATTCACGCTTTTAATGATTTCTTGATGATTTTTTGATAATTTTTTAACGAGTACTTTTATTACTGCTCAATAATATACATATCTTTCGTATACGCATATCCAAGTGGGTTATTAACACTATAACCGCCCACATAAGGCTTCACTAAACGCGGCGATACGTAGTAGTAAATCGGCACAATCGTACTATCTTGATCAAGAATTTTCTCTGCTTCTTGATACGCTTTTACACGATCTTCCTGTGAAGTAGCCGTAATACTGCCTCTCATCGCTTTATCAAATTCTTCGCTCTTGTAGTGGGAAGTATTATTACTACTGTCTGAGAGCATGATATTTAAGAAGCTTGATGGCTCATTATAATCCGCACACCAACCAGCTCTTGCGACTTCATAAGTTCCTTGCTGACGGCTATCTAAAAATGTCTTCCACTCTTGATTCTCCAATTTCACATCGATGCCGGCATTTTGCTTTAAGATTGAAGCTGCTGCAATTGCGACTTTTTTATGAGATTCAGAGGTATTGTAGAGAAGTGTGAATGAGAGAGGATTACTGCTGTTATAACCTGCTTCTGCTAATAATGCTTTTGCTTTCTCATTACGCTCTTTTTGAGTTAAACCGAACCATGCTGGCTCAATCGCTTCCATATCTACCGTTGATGGTGGTGTGAAACCAAATGCCGGCATTTGTCCTTGTCCCATCACTTTATTGGCAATAATATCGCGATCTAACGCTAATTTCACAGCTTCACGAACACGCGCATCATCAAATGGTGCTTTTTCGTTGTTAATCTCATAGTAGTAAGTACAAAGTGATGGTGAGATCTTCACTTCATTCGGAATATCACGTTTTAATCTTGGGAAGAGATCCACTGGAATTGCATTATTCGTTAAATCAATCTCGCCACTACGATAACGGTTGACATCAGTGACTTCTGAAGGAACCGCTAAGAAGGTTACTTCTTCGATCACAGTTTTATCGTTATCCCAGAATTGATCATTACGCTCAAGTACGATGCGCTCATTCACGGCCCAATCTTTAAGTTTATAAGCGCCATTACTCACGAAGTTTTTCGGCGATGTCCACTGATTACCATGAGCTTCAACCGTTGCTTTATGCACTGGCACTGTAGATGTATGCCCAACTAACTTATCGATATAAGGCACAGGCTCACTAAGCGTGACCTCAAATGTATAATCATCGAGCGCTTTTACTCCCAATGTTTCCGGATCAGCTTTACCATTGACGATATCATCCACATTCTCAACATGCGCATATTGTAAATAGCTTGCATAAGGTGATGCGGTATTAGGATCAACTAAACGTTTCCATGAGTAGACAAAATCATGAGCGGTCACAGGATCGCCATTAGACCATTTTGCATTTTTACGAAGATTAAAACGCCAAACGCGATTATCATCATTCTCCCAAGACTCAGCAACGCCAGGATAGATATCCCCATTGGCATCAATATTCACTAAACCCTCGAACTGATCACGCGCAAGGTTTGCCTCTGGCACGCCTTGAATTTTATGCGGATCAAGTGATTGTGGCTCTGCCCCATTATTTCTAACAAGCTTCTGCTCTTTTGCCAATGTCACGCCAGCAGGCACATCTGCTGCCATCGCACTGCCCATTGAAACTGCGGCAATAATTGCTGCGCCTAATACACTTTTCGTAAATGATTTTGTCATGAGACCTCCAAAAGTATTAACTTCTCAACTTATTCGCTTTTTGAGCCATAGGTTGCATTATTTTTATTTTAAGACCAAATCACTATAGCATGCGTACCGAAAGTTCAAAACTATCTCGATAAAGCGCATTAAAAATAAGCAATTTATACCGACCGTTTTTACTCGAAAAATAAAAAAGCTGATACAACTTCTAATAGCATCAGCTTTAAAATCAAATTTTTAACAATGAAAACCAACAAATCTAAGAATGAATCTAAAAATATTAAGGATATTAAG
>CAZPIQ010000011.1:10081-14392 GCA_964586665.1 uncultured Ignatzschineria sp.
ATATTAAGGATATTAAGAACTTTAAGAATTTTTAATATAACCTACGACTAGTAGCCGTGTTATTTCGTCACTTCAAGAGGCTTTACACCAATCTCTCGTAAAATTGCCGGCGTTATTTTGATATTAACACCACGTTTGCCACCATTAATGAAGAGCGTTTCCATCTCAAAAATAGTGCTCTCTGCGAAGATTGGAAGATTTGCTTTGATACCAAAGGGAGATGTGCCACCAAACTCATAACCCGTCCATTTATGCGCTTGCTCATAAGGCGCTGGGCGAATACTCTTCACACCAAAGGCTTTGCGTAAAATTTTGGTATCGATTGTCTGATCACCATGTTGCAATACCATATAGCCTTTATTCATCTCATCCATAAAGACAATACTCTTAATCACTTCATGGCAAGGAACCCCTAAAAAGTCCGCCATAAACTGTGCCGTTCCTTCAATCTCACCTGTGCACTCAAAGATCTCATAAGGAAATTGATGGCGATCTAGAAAAAGGGTTGCTGGGGTTTTAATGTGGTTCTGTTTTTTACGCATGGATACTCCTAAATTTTAGCCTAGTACGTTTGATCCATTAATGAAACTTGCTATTAATGCTAGATACATCATCGCTCAGATAGGACTGTGATATAGCGTTAGCGTTGAAATAGTTTTGAAATACTTTTACAAGCGCCATTGTATCATTTTTTCAATAGGTGTTAATCGATAGCGAATCTCAAACCATGCTAGAGTAAAATAATCATCGCCGACTTTTATTACCACACGATTAAAGATGAGAATAGGAGTGAATATGTCTATACAGCGTGCGCATAACACCACTAAATCCAATTACCTTAAACTTATCAAAAGAGGGGCCTATCTCTTATCGGCATTTTTGATAGTCGCGCTTGTCATAATTGCCGGCATTTTAATCTTTGTTGATCCTAATCTCTATAAAGCCCGTATTGAGCAATTAGCGCGTGATAAAGCAAATATTGAACTCTCGATTGCCGGAGAGATGCAATGGTCACTCTACCCTTGGCTTGGGATCTCTGTAAAAGAAACTCAGGTTTCTGCACTCAATGAACCCGATAATCCTGTCGCTTCTGTGGATGAGTTTGTACTTTCATTAAAATTGATCCCGCTAATCATGGGCGATATTGAGATAGATCAATTGCACATCGATGGGCTTAATCTCACGCTAATGACCTATGCTGATGGCTCACAAAATATCGATGGTTTCTTTCAAAAACACAATTCTCACACAGTTAAAAGTCACTCGACACAACAAATCTCTTCCGATTTAACACCACAAACAGAATTAGCTAAGACTCAACCCAAAGATCGCAGGCTCAATATCAGCGCCATTAACATTAACAATGCGCAGTTTCATTTAGAAGATCAGATTAAACAGATTACAATTGCCGGCAATCATATCGACTTCTCCCTTAAAAATTTACAGGCGAATACGCCCGATTTCTCAGTTGAAAAGCTCCATTTCAATCACGGAAATCTCTCTTATAAGAATGCGTTTGAAGGTAACTCTTACGTCTATAATGAGATTAATTTTAGCTTACAGAATTTCATCATCGATCAGGATAATACCGATTTAGAGCGGAATATTAGCCTTGCTTTAAAACAGCTAAAAATCGATGGTGGTACCTTCACGCTGAATCACGAAAAAAGTGGTCAATCATTCTATTTCAACACTGCGCTTTTAGATGCCCAGAATCTGCAATACACCTCTCATTCGCAAGATGATCGCTCACCATGGAATATGGATCATTTAAACATCCATGATTTCTCAGTTCGCTATCATGAAAGTCACTCTAACTCTGATCTAATTCTTGAGAAGGGAGATGTTTCCATTCAAAATTTCCATAATCATGCAGATACGCCAATCACTTTTTCAGCAATCATCAAAAAAACAGATGAGATCGACCTTGCCCTACAAGGAAAAGCGCAACTAAAGCTAAATCCAGAATCCTCGACAATTGAGCTATCACAAATGCAGATTGATACAGAAATTGCTTTACTGCCTGAGATAACACCACCTTCTCCCATTCAAGTGAATATTGCCGGCGATATTCAAATCAATCCACGCAATGAAACTATTATCTGGCAAAAGCCAATACTCAGCATCAATCAAATAAATCTACTCGAATCTTTTAAATTAACCGGATTTCATCAAGATACGATGCAGATCGATGCTTCTACCAATATCCAGCAGCTTAATCTCCAAAGCTTCCTGCAAGCAATTGGCAAACCTATTCTCCCGCTTGAGAATCCACAATCGCTTACCGATATTTCAATTAATACCGGCATCATCTATCAAGCCAATGCCTTATCAATTAGCCCTATTACGCTACATCTAGATGGCTCACAATTTACAGGATCTCTCCACCTCACCGATCTTTCACAAAAAATAGGATCTGTAGCAATGAGGGGAGATATGCTAAACCTTAATAATTACCTTCCTAAAACTTCAGAATCTACCACTTCATTAAAATCAGCTTCTAAAATAGATACGGCCAATAACGTGGCGCATCAAAAAATCGGCAACCAAAATGAAGCTTTTTTTGAGAATTTGGCGGACATGCACCTAAAGGTAGAGGTAGATTTACAAGCGCTCCTCTATGATCAGTTATCTGCAAAATCACTCTTCTTCAAAGCTGATATCCTTGATAAAACGATTCAGATTCATCAACTCAATATGCAGGCGTTAGGCGGTCATATTTCACTCAATGCCGGCATCAATGGCGCACAAGCAAGCCCTATAATTGAGAGCCATGTAAATATTGATACTGTATCGCTCACAAAGCTCTTTGCCTTACTTCAACAACAGATCCCGATCACTGGAAATCTCAATTTAACGGGCGATTTTTCGACTCAAGGCCAAAACATCAAGGAGATGATGAATCATCTCTCCGGTCAATTTTCAGCCAATGTCCGTCAAGGCACGTTAATTGGTGTGAACTATGAACAACTAGCTTGTGAAGGGTTATCGATGATTGCTAAAAACTATTTCGATAAAAAACAAACAACACAAAGCACGTCATTCACGACACTTCAAGCGAGCGCAACATTCAATAATGGCATCATGCGAAATCAAGATCTCAATATTGTCATTCCTGGTCTATCTGCCACCGGCTATGGCACAATCAATCTTCCTAAAGAGCAGTTAGATTATTTCATCACTCTTAAAGCGAACGATGTGACCTCTATTCCCCATTGCCAAATTGATCGTTATCTGAAAAATGTGACCATTCCGCTACGTTGCAATGGTTCATTGACAAACAATGCCGGCAGTTTATGCGTTATCGACCAACAAAAAATAGGACAGATCATTGCTGATGCCGCCAAAAACAAGCTCGAAGAGACACTTAAAGGGAAAATTAAAGAAGCCCTTCCTCCGGCACTTCAAAAACAGCAATCCCCCAATAAATCACGTGATGAAATCAAACCTAAAGATCTCTTTAAAGCTTTTGAAGGACTTTTAAAATAGCGTTATCAGTGAAATGATCGATTTTCAAAGTGTTTGTTAGACTTATGTAAATAAGCTCTGTAGGTTATAATCATCTGAGATCAACCATGTTTTATTTTGCCACTTCACTATTTCACAATGACATTTTCATTCGTGATCTTATTATCAAAAGGAACTCATCCATGAAGAATATTCTTCTCTCACTGGCAGCTCTCTCACTTTTAGCAGCATGTGCACAAGGCGTGACAGATGCGGAAAATTCCGTTGAACGACTCGCAACTTGCGTCATTGATGGTAATCAGAATAATAATTGTGAGCTTTCAACTTTAGAGGGAAATCCACAAAAATAAACTCTGACTTTATTACAAAGATTCCATAATAAAAAACACCCCAAAAGTAATTTAACCTTTGGGGTGCTGTTCAATCCTTATTTCTTGTTAAATCAAACTATTATTCTGATTCAGTAAATCATCTAACGGATCAACCACAGGCTGAACATCAAGTGAAGATGTAACAGCACTTAAATCTTCAACTTGCGGAGCTTCAAATGTATTTAATGATTCTCCACTATTGAAGAAAGTCACTTCATCACTGACTTCATTCAAAATAAGATCATCTAAAGAAATTGATAAGGGCGCGAAGTCCGATGGATGATCTTCATCGGCCGTTAGCATTTCAACATTTGAAAGATCTATACGACTACTCATCATCGTCACATCAACAGGCGCTTCCCACTTAATGTTATCAAGAATAGTATTTAAGTCACCCTCAATAGCTGTCTTCACCATCTCTTCAAAATTGCCCTCTCCGAGACGGTCCACGAATAAAGCACCATTTTCAAAC
>CAZPIQ010000011.1:14402-17954 GCA_964586665.1 uncultured Ignatzschineria sp.
TCAAACTTAAGATATTGGTCAATATTCGCTACCGTTTGATTCCCATCAAGCAGTTGGCTGACATCAATAATATCCCCCTGAGAGATGTTGAAATCAACCCATTTATCAAGCCCATTAGCACCATTTCCACCATGGGTCGCATCGCTATTATTCATAAATAATAGTGTGTCACCACCTGATCCCATCATAAACGTGTCATCAGCCGTTGAGCTTTCTGCAATATCCGCATAAATAGATGCTGTGATATTTTTACCCACATTGATCTCTAAAGTAGCTGTTTCTTGGGTTCCGACCATTGAAACTGTTGTATATACAAATCGATCGATCCCATATACACCACCTTTTGGCGTATAAGTATAACTACCATCTTTGCCGACAACTAAGGTACCATATTGCCCTTGAATATCAATTGTCTTCGCGCCCATTAATGGATCATTCACAGAAACTTGTTTAGTTCCAAAATGAAGCGTGTCTAACATCTTCTGACCTTGATCATTTTCAAAGACACTACCTGTAATCGAATTCACTTTTCCAACAACAAATTCATCTGTTTGAATAGTATTAGTCGTCATATTCACTTCTTCAATCGTACCCGTATCTGAAGAGGTAATCGTTAACTCGTACTGACCAGCTGGCAAACCATTTAATACAATATCCAGTCCTGCATCTTTAATAAACTCTGTCGTAAACGACCATACTTTACCTGTGGTTTTATTTACCAATTGGTATCCCATAGTCATAAGATTACTACCGTTAGAGTCCCCTTTCACAGAAAGTGTAAAGTCCTTAGCAATAGCACCATCTTTAATTTCGAAAGTTTTACTCATGCTAGTACCATAGTTACCCAAACCATCTTTATCATGGACTGTATCCGTAGTCTCAACATTCTGCTCTTCAACAGTAATATTATCAAAGTCATTTTGTGCAGTATGAATACCCACTTTAATATTCAATGAATCAATAATTAATTGACCTTGAGCATTTTGAGTGACTAATTGGAAGCTATCGACTTTTCCATAAGGCGGAACCCAATCTGCCGGTGCATTTAAAGGCTTTTCAACTAAATAGGTATAAGTGCCATCTGCCTTAATTGTAAGCTTCCCATATTGCCCTTGGAAGATTGTCTCCTTGCCAGAAATAACATCCTTATCACCTACTCTAAGCACAACAGTTGAATCATCAGCTGTAGCATCGCCTTTCACTTCGCCCGAGAATTTTACCGGCTGATTATAATCATAAACTTTTTCATGATCTACATATAGCCCTGACCCTGTCAGTAATGATAAACCACCTTTGCTCTGAAGTAGGGCTTTATATTCCCCTTCACCAAACTTTAAGGTCAACTGTTTGGACATACCGCCACCAATCACGGCAAAGAACCAATCTGTCTCTTTATGAATCTGAATATAATTTCCTGACTCAGGATCTAGCTTATAAATAAACAGATCAAATACAGAACCTACCGTTACCCCACCCACACTTCCATGGAGTGTTAACTCTTTAACTTGATTCTCATTCACAGAGAAATCCATCGTTCCTGAACCACCAATGGCATCCGCGCTTAAGATTGGACCTAAAAGACCTAGCTCTAAAACTTTAAAGCCACCACCTGGTTTAATATCAGACTTATTAGTATCTAAAATCACCTGTGCTTCTGTATTTAAAAGAACAGTATTATCAATTTCAATACGCTCTTCTTTTGATGTGATATTCAAATCAAAAGTGAGCTTTGACTCTGATATTTCACCTGTTGGTGTTGTGACTCTATATGTAAACTCTTCCTTTTGCCCAAATTGCGTAAAGTCTTTATTGACTTCATAAGTATATGAACCATCGGCCTTCATTAATAAAACCCCAAACTTCCCAACAACCTTCACAGTGCCATTAGATGAAGTTTGCTGCCACTCGCCATCGCCGATTTTAATATGTGTTACTGTCGAGTTATCAGGTACTAAATCACTTCCAAACTTTGGATCTAGATCAGTAATCATGTTGCCAACAGCTTTACCTGCAACATTAGTTACATCATTGTAATCATAAACAATATCTTTGGAAAAGAGTAAGCCTGAACCACTCAGCGCAGAAACACCTTCCCCTGCTGCCAAGACAAACATCCATTTACCTTCGTCTAATTTAAAGGTTTCTGGTTTAGACTCGCCATATATTAGAGGTGCAATAACCCATCCATCTTTAACAGAATGCTGTTCCCACTGCTCTGTACTCTCATTATATTTATATAAGAAGAGATCCATTGACACAAGAACGTTAACACCGCCCGCCCAGCCTTTTACGTCAATTTCACGGACTTCATTTTTACCCACTTCTACATGAACTGCATTTTTAAAGATATCCGCTAAAAGATCTAGCCCTAAAACTGGTCCTAAACCAATACTTGCAACCTTAAAGCCTCCTTTATCAAGGAGTTTAGGATCGTTCACTTTCTCGGTAGGATCACCTGTTACCACAAAGTCAACGGCATTATCTGTCGTCAAAAGCATACTATTTACGCCAATTCTCGAATCTGTTAATGCTGATTGATTACCTGATTGATCCGTTGAAGAAACCTTAATAAAAGTGCCTCGATCTTCAAAATTAAAGGTATAAGTTGCCTCTCCCTTATCATTAGCCGATAAAAGAATAGGTTGACCATGACTATCTAACTTTGGCTTGCCATTACTGTCATAAACTTTTACTGTCGCATTAGGCTCTGTCTTAACAATCATCGTTAAAATATCATTGTTATTGTAAGAAACCTCAGGTGCTGCCGGTGGAATTGTATCTTTAGTACCTTCAACATCAGTATTAGCAGATGTGTTATTTACAGAGTCTGTAGCAGTAACCGAAACGATTTCATTGTCAGTAACTGGTCTTGATAAGTTAATTGTAACTTCTTGCTCTCCTTGACCAACACCTTCACCAATGATGTTTTGGTTTGCATCTCTCACGACAATTTTACTACCTTTTTCAGCCGTTACTGTCATAACGGTTCCTGTAATAGAGTCGATTTCTGCACTTGGCGCATCAGGAGCTTGTGTATCTTTTTGACCTGTTACGACCGTTGGCGCTGACTCATTCTTCGCTTCATCCGTTGCTGTCACAGAGGCTGTTTTACCATCCGTCAATGCAGGATTCAACGTGATCGTATAGTGACCGTCTTTATCTGCTTCTACTGAACCTAAAACAGTATCGCCATCTTTCACCGTTACTGTCGCATTCGGCTCAGTTTTACCTGTTACCTCAGTCCCTTCTGGATTAACCGTTGCTGTTGGTGCTTCAGGAGCTTGTGTATCTTTAACACCAACAATTTCCGTTGGCGCTGACTCATTCTTCGCTTCATCCGTTGCTGTCACAGAAGCGGTTTTACCATCCGTCAATGCAGGATTCAACGTGATCGTATAGTGACCGTCTTTATCTGCTTCTACTGAACCTAAAACAGTATCGCCATCTTTCACCGTTACTGTCGCATTCGGCTCAGTTTTACCTGTTACCTCAGTCCCTTCTGGATTAACCGTTGCTGTTGGTGCTTCAGGAGCTTGTGTATCTTTAACACCA
>CAZPIQ010000011.1:18054-35693 GCA_964586665.1 uncultured Ignatzschineria sp.
TTCTGGATTAACCGTTGCTGTTGGTGCTTCAGGAGCTTGTGTATCTTTAACACCACTCACATATATAAAATCAGACTTTGTGCCCACAACATTGATTGCAACAACCTCAGCCTGAGATTCTTTTTCTAAAGGTTTGGTTAATGTAACGCTATAATTTCCATCTTTGTCCGCAACGCCTTTTCCTACTAATTCACCATTAACCCTAATCTCAATTTTAAGACCTGGATTTGTCTTCCCTGAGATTACTAACGCGGTATCATCAAGAGAGGCTTCGTATATTTTAGGTACAATCGACGTGGGCTCCCCTGCATCTGGTGTTTCTAGAATCACCTTAGGTGATTTTCTACCTGCTTCATTTTGCAAAATTACACCAATATCAGATCCATCTGTGGGCGTTTTTAATGTGATTTCGATAATGCCATTAGAATTAACAACACCCTCACCAATAATATTTTCTTGTCTATCAGTTATAAAAACAAAAGCCCCAGGCTCTCCTTTCCCTGTGATTGTGACACCATCATCACTCACTTTTAAATCTTGAGGTTGTTTAACTGTTAGGCTACCGAACTTTCTTCTCATATAATTTCCGCTGTTTAAATGTCCAAAATTACAATTTTTCATGGTGTTTCTATAAAAAATCTTAGATTCTTATAAAACTTTACGCATAAACATTCTGTTACTAGCCAGCGATCAACATTCAAATTGATGTCTTCACTATTACTAGCTATTTTAAAAATCAAAATATCATTTGTGATAAAAAGTATTGAGGCTCTTGATTACACTATTAGCCATAATCAATGACTTGAAAAAACCACATTACATTTTCAGGTTTCACCTTTTATATCAAACACCTACCCGCAAATGATTTGTAAACAATAAATACAAGTAAATCAATATATTCACAGAAAAATAGATTGTAAAAGGTTAGAAAAAGTTACTTCTTTACATCACAATACAATTTTATTATACATCAATAAAACAAATACAAACAAATGTTTACTAAATCAAGTCTCTTAAAACCAAATTGCAACATATGTCTATTCATCAACATAAGAAGTAAAAAGACAAAAAGCGTGTTAAATATCCATTTGTGATCGCTTATATAACATATACAAAAAGGGCATTGAATCTTTCAACTCAATGCCCTTTATTTGCTACTTTTTAAATAGTTAAACTAATTTATTATTTTAACCTAAAAGATCTTCTAACTTATCTAACTAGTTAATCATTAAATTAATGTTAACTTTTGATCTAAAAGATCATCCAGAGAATCTACCACCGGCTGTACATCATAAACCGTTGAATTGATCATAGCTTGTTCCGTATTCACAGTTACAAATGCTTCAGTTGTCTCTTCCGATTCTAAGAAAAATGGAATTTCTCCTTTATCCTCTTCTGAAATCAACTCATCAAGCGTTAAGGTTAATGGCTCAATACCATCACTATCATCGATCACTAGAGATTCAATATTTGAAAGATCAATGCTAGCGTTTTGAGTAGTAATACTTTCAACTTCCCAATTGATATTTGGTAGTAGTGATTCTAGATCTTCTGCATTAACTTTCAATAATGCTTCAAACTCCGAACTACCTTTACGATCTACGTAGAGTGTTCCATCTTCATATTTTAGGTAATTACCAATATTCCCTGCTGTTTGATTGCCATCGAGTAAAGCAGTGATATCAATCATATCTCCTTCAACTGCGTTGAAATCAGCCCAAGTATCGAGCCCATTCCCACCATTTCCAGGAATATCATTTACAGAAACTTTAATTTCTGACTCACCTTTATCGTTAGTAATCACTTCAGAAACCGTTTGTAAGCTCCTAAACATTAACGTATCTGCACCACCATTCATCACAAAAGTATCGTCTCCCGCAGAGCTTGTCACAATATCATCATAAATAGATGCCGTTATCTGTTTACCTACATTAATCTCTAAAGTTGCACTTTCAACTTCACCAACTTTTGACACTGTCTCATAAGTAAAGCGCTCTACACCAAAGCTCTCACCATTTGGCGTATAGGTATAAGTACCATCTTTACTAACGACTAATGTGCCATGCTCACCCTCGATCGTGATTGATTTCGCACCCTTATTTTCATCCGCATAAGAAACCTGCTTATTGCCAAATACGATGGTATCAATCATTTTCAAGCCAGGATCATTCTCTAAAATAGTTCCGGTAATCGTTGTTGGTTTTGAATCCTTAAACTCATCCGAATGAATGATTTCAGGAACCTTAAAGTCAACAGTTTCGATTTCGCCATCGATTGTATCAATCTTCAGTATGTAATCTCCGGCTGGTAAATCATCTAGAGTCACCTCTAACGCAACATCAACGCCTTCTACAGTCTTCGTAAATACTTGACTGGTTGTCGTATTCGTTAATGTATAAGTTAATGTCACTGACTTCGATGTAAATATTCCATCCGAATCGGTTACAACTTTCAGCGTTGCTGATGCATCTTTATCGTGATTTGCGATCGTAAACTTATGCTCTTTGGACGTACCGTGATCACCTGCTTTCTTTTCGAGAACCCAGTTGACTGAGGATGTCTCATTAACCGATTCAATCATGATCGAGTTGAAATCATCTTCTGCAGTATGTGTCCCAATTTTGATATCAATGGTTTCAACAATTGTTTGACCATTTTTATCTTGAGTGACCACTTGGAACTGATCCATTTTGCCATAAGGTGCTGTCCAACCTTCTGGTTTTGGCATCGGGAAATCAAGAGCATAAGTATATGTCCCGTCAGAATTTAACGTCAATACACCAAACTTACCTTGTACTGTTGCTGGTTTATCTGGTTCTACACGTTGATCGCCAACACTTAATACAATTGTTCCCGCATCTTCAGTAATATCTCCCGAAGTGCTACCGCCAAACTTGCTAGGTGAGCTGTAGTCGTAGATCTTATCGTGTGTAATCTCTAACTTACTACCTTTAGCTACACCGAGAGCACTATGACCTGGCATTACCGCAACATAAGTTCCTTCTCCAAACTGCAATGTTGCATCGCCATTTGGAGCTATTGCACCACCGATACCAAGTAGATCCAATGGAATATCAAACCACTTCTCAAAGTTATGGACTTCAATCATCTGCCCAGTCTTTTCATCTAAACGATAAATTACTAAATCAAACGTTGTTGCTACACTTAATAATGTTCCACCTGTTCCTTTAAAAGTAAGCTCTCGTACAGTATCTGCTTCAACCGTGAAATTCATTGTACCTTCTCCACCAATCAAATCAGAGCCAAGAATTGGATTCAGTACTTCCAAATCAACAAGACTAAACGATCCCGTAGACTCAATATCTGAATCAGCAGTATCTAATACAACTGTAGGCTCAATTTCATTAACTAACACAACAGAATCAGGAACAATACGCTCTTCGCTAGACTTCAGATCAATATCAAAAATCAGATCAGCTGTCGATGTAGCGCCATCTGGAGATAATTAACAATTCTACTGACGGCCTCCGACAAAGAGACATTTTTTGCTTGATAATTTTCCGGCAATGATAAATGAGTATTGACCATTAAATTCTGCCCTGAAGGTTTAGAAACAGTGATTACATCACTATTTTTCTTATCTTGCCCTTTTACAAAAACAATATTCTGACCATCTTTTTCATCAATTTTACTTATTGTATTAACGCTAGAGCTGGATTCAGAATAAGATGGTGGTATAGTTTCAAATAAAGATTCCAGCGATGACAGTGATGATGTTTCTTTAGCGCTACTAAACGAGATTAACCCACTTAAAATCAACCCAACAGCTACCTTTTTTTCTCGTTTTATCATTTTTTCACCAATTCTATTCAAGTATTTTCGAAGCTATATATTTTAAAGCTTTTCACTGAAATAACATCATTAAATTGCAGTAGAATAGAACACTACACTATATAAATAACATATTACTTACCAGTATACACTTTAATCAAGGCCTGTATTTGTTTAGATCTAGCTTAACTATGATTTATGACAACAATATTAAACATTAAGATATTTACACTTGATTAATTTTTATTCACTTCAGTGTTTAATAAGCCGTAAAAAAGCGTCAAAGTAACCTAAATCCCTTTGACGCCATTTTGTTATTTTTCTTTTACTTATAAACTCTAATTATATCAACTTCCGGCTAACGTCCCGCCATAATCTCATCAGCAGGGATTTTTGAGATCTCAAGTCCGCTCATAGGACTTCCAAGATTTTTTGAAAGTTTTGCAAGCAATTCAAAATCTTCATAGTTTTTAGTCGCTTCTACAATCGCACGAGCGAATTTTTCAGGGTTTTCTGATTTAAAGATCCCTGAACCTACGAATACGCCATCAGCACCTAAAAGCATCATTAATACGGCATCAGCAGGTGTTGCAACACCGCCCGCGGCATAGTTCACAACCGGTAATCGGCCAAGTGTTTTTACTTGTTTGACAAGCTCATAAGGTGCTTGATGATCTCTTGCAAATACCATTAACTCATCATCAGACATGTTCACAAGCTGACGAATCTCGGCATTCACTTCACGCATATGGCGAACCGCTTCGACGATATTCCCGGTTCCTGGTTCACCTTTAGTGCGAAGCATCGCAGCGCCTTCTCCAATACGGCGAAGAGCTTCGCCAAGGTTACGACAACCGCAAACAAACGGCGCTTTAAAATCACTTTTTAGAAGATGATAAACATCATCTGCCGGCGTTAATACTTCACTCTCATCGATATAATCAATATTCATTGCTTCTAAAATACGCGCCTCAGCAATATGACCAATACGAACCTTTGCCATTACTGGAATTGATACGGCATTTTGAATCGCTTCGATCAATGCTGGATCTGTAGTACGCGCAACTCCGCCCTCTTTACGTATATCAGAAGGAACACGCTCAAGTGCCATGACAGCGCATGCACCTGCGGCTTCTGCAATTAAAGCTTCTTCAACATTCACTACATCCATGATAACGCCACGTTTAGGCATTTCGATAAAATTTGTCATTATAATTTTCTTCCTCTATGATTGATGATTCTGTTTAATACACTTATTTATATAGATATATATCCATTTTTTGAGAGCATCACTGAAACTCCTCAGTATCAATTTTGTAAATTCATACCCTCATGACATCTCACAATACAGAAGACCTCCCACTCTCAAAAGAGCCATTTGGATGGTATTTTACCCATCCATTTTATATGTATGTCATTCTGTGTTAAATTCTAAGTGCTTTATGATCCCTCTCTCCACTCTTAGAATTGATTAACACCATGCTCATTCGTCTTGATAAAAACCATCCTACGCCGCTATATCAACAAATTATTAACCAAATTGAGCAAGCCATTGTTGATGGGCAGTTATTGCCGGGTGAAAAACTCCCCTCAGAGCGAAATATGGGGGAACTCTTTGGTGTGAATCGCTCGACAATTGTACGGGCAATGGATGAACTTCATGATCGTAATATCGTGATTCGAAAAGTAGGGTCAGGAACCTATGTCAATTCTCAAAAATGGGGATTATTCTCAGAACAGCGAGTTCGTTGGAATAAGCTTTCAATTGAAACCTCATTCCAAAAAACATCACAATATAATTTAATGAATGGGGATCTTCCCATAGAGCTCTATCCAAAATTACAATTGCCGGCAATTGATTGGCAAGTGCTTCTCGATGCAGAACAAGAGCACAAAGTGATGAAGATTGGACTACTAGGACTTCGCCAATCGATTCAGAAGCATCTCCTTAAAAGCTATGATTGGCAAGTAGATCTTGATGAGATCCTGATTACATCCGGCACTCAGCAGGCGATCTCACTGATTACCGTAGGGCTTTTAAAATCTGGAGATTCGATTGCTATTGAAAACCCTTCTTACTTCTACTCTCTCTCCATCTTTCAAGCCCACGGAATTCGAATCTATGGCATTCCGATGGATAGAGATGGCATTATGATCGATAAGCTTGATGAGCTTGTGCGTAAGCAATCTATTAAGATGGTCTTTATTAATCCGATTTTTCATAATCCAACCGGCAATGTGATGTCAGAGCTTCGCAAAAAGGCACTATTAACTTACTGTGAGAAGAAAAATATCTTCATTATTGAAGATGATGCCTATAGTCGTTTACCTTTCCATGCGCATATTGATAATACACCTCTCAAAAAACTTGACCATAAAGATAACTCGATCTACTTAGGATCTCTATCTAAATATCTTGGCCGATCTGTGCGTATCGGCTGGATGATTGCCCCGAAAGCAATGATTGAACATATCGCAAGCATCCGGCAACAAGTCGATTCTGGTTTGAGTTCACTCCCACAATTTATGGCGGAGGTATATTTCAATGATTATGCGGATAAACATGAAAAATTCTTGCAAGAATCCTTAAAAGCACGATGTGAAAATCTTCAGCACTGGTTAACCACACACTTCTCTGATCTATTACAATTTGAGAAGCCTTTAGGGGGATTTCATCTCTATGCAACCAAAAACTCGGCGCAGATTTCTCATAAAAGTATTGAAGACCGTTTTGATCAATACTCTATGAGCATCACGCCGAGTAGCTATTTTGGAAGCGATCAGAATGCTTATCGCTTATGCTTTGCGCACTTTTCGATCCCGAAGGATAAAGAGAACAAGGAAGCTTAAGGGTAAAACAAAAAGTGTCGGGCTTCGGTAAGGATGAAGCGACTCAAGATGGAAGATATTAACCCATACAGTATTACTTGTGATGATGAAGAGTAAACTTCCAAGCGCGCCCACTAATAATGAATAGAATGCGCCACGCTCATTAAATCCTTTCAGATAAAATCTTGCGAACATGACCGGGAAATGTGCACTTGCAACCCAAGCGAATGCAATCCCAAAGAGAAAAGCGAGATTCATCCCTTTAAAGAGATAAGCAAGTCCAACGCCGGCTAAAAATACAATCACAACAGATAGACGCGCAATGGTCATATTGCCAGCATGCTTTGGCATTAGAATAGGAATCAGATCATGGGTAATACTCGCGCTTGCTGCCATCACTAATCCGGCGATAACCGCTAATACAGTAATGAAGACTAAAACAGCTAAGATCCATTTAAAGTTAGAGCCGCCTAAAAGCTCAGCTAAATGAAGGAGTGCCATGTTACTCCCACCTTCTAAAGATACACCATTTAAGAGTACAAATGCGCCAAAGCCAATAATCAGATTCAGCGTAAAAAAGAGCGCAATTAAGAACGTGGTGCCGGCCGCTGAATAGAGCGCAGTTTTTTCATCTTTAACTGTGAAGAAACGCATTAAGATATGAGGCAAGCCTAGTAAACCCAATACCAACCCTAAGATCAGAGAGATCTGCTCAATGCCGGAACTAATCGCCGGGCTTGGCATTAACGCATCAAAACTCGAAAGGCTCGCGGCGCGAATAAAGAGCTCTGAAAGCGAGAAATTGAACTTCGTTAACACTAAATAAGTCATGGTGCCGGCAAAGATAAAGAGCAGTAATGCCTTAATACTCTGTACCATTGTGGTCGCTTTCATCCCGCCAATTAACACCAATAATCCTGTTAATCCGCCAATACAGAGAAGCGAGATCGTGTAATCAATCCCAAAAAGGAGCGATAAGAGCGTTCCCGCCCCCATTAATTGTACTAATAGATAGAAGATTGAAATCAATATACTTGTAGATGCACTCAGTGCTTTTAAACGCTGGCTATTAAAACCACGGTTAATCACATCTGAAAATGTGAAGGCTTCTGTCTCCCGTAATTTATCGGAGAATAAGACAAGTAGTAAGGTCCAGCCGATTAAGGTTGCGACCGCATAAAAGAGCGAATCCATCCCTTGACTGAAATACATGGCTATCGATCCTAAAAATGCCGCAGCCGAAAGATAATCGCCGGCAAGCGCCAATGCATTTTGCGTACTGCCGATTGAACGCCCTGCTAAGAAATATTGCGCACTATTTTGATGAATTTGGCTCATGATTTACGGATCCTTACGCAAAGTTTGTTTTGTCATTTGCATTTGACGAATCCACACATAGATGATCGCCATTAATACGCCCCATGCCATCACTAAAACTCCGAAAAAAATGGAGCTCGGCATACCAAAGACAAAAAAAGTCGCCATCTGTTTGGGCGCAAAACTGAGTTTGATGTAGTAAAAAATCATCGGCAGTAGCGTTAAGGCTACGAGTAAAAGTCGGTAGTTCACAATGGTTCTCGATATAATTGGGTTTCAAAAAAACATTCAATAATATTGAATATATATTCAATATATATTCAAAAAATACTCAAAGAAATATTCAAAAACAAGGACTAAAAATAAAAGCAGATTGAAGATAGATTAAAATCATTCTATTCTTCAATCTGCTTATCCTATCATAATTTATGCTTTTTTAATGATAACCATTCACATTAAAGAACCCTGTAAAGATAAATGAATTACTTTAATGAGTCTGTTTGTTTCTGTTGATCCGTTAACATCGAAAAATCCCAGTTTTCTAAAGCATCACTTGCACGCGTTTCACCATAATCTTTAGCGAGCAGTAAGAGCGCATATGCCTTCTGATAATCCGCAGTTGTCGCCGGCTGGATCAATCCTTGATAATAGATCTCTGCCAATTTAAACTTCGCAAGCGCATGATGATTGCCCTGCTTTAGCTCCGTCATATCATAATACTGGGCGGCCTTTTCATAATTTTTAGGAAGATCGCCTTCTCCAAAATAATACATATCGCCGGCAAGATGAGCGGTATTACTATCGCCGAGTTCAGCGCCTTTTTCGAAATAAGAGACTGCTCTTACATAATCTGGCGTAATATTCTCTTCATCTTTACGGAAGAGATTGCCTAAGCGATTATAAGCATTCGCATCTCCAAGACTGCCGGCAAGTTCATAATATTCAATAGCGGTATCCATATTTCGGCGAGCCTCACGGCCATTTTCATAAATACGGGCTAAGCGATTTGCGGCATTTTTATCGCCGGAAGATGCTTTCGATTGAAGGTCACTCACATAGCTTTTATATACACCAAACTCTCGATCATCTTCTAATTCTACCACTTTGGCATGAATCTCATCGCGCTGATTCGCAGGGAGATCCATAAAAGGATAATCAAGATTTGATACATTTTTCGCCAAACTTGCATAGAGATAGATCTCTGCTAAAGTTTCGGTATTTGGACTAGAGGTATATTTCGCTTCTGCGAGTTTTTGCAATTTCTCAGCGATTTCTTTGGTAGACATAATCTCAAAAGCGCGTAAATACCATGCTTCTGCTTTTTGTGGATCTTTCACAAAATCAATCCCATTACCATTCCAATATTCTCCCAAATTAGACGCTATCGCATATTCCTGAGCAGTATCCACATAAACACCAAATGCATAGAGGCTTTGTAATTGCTGTAATTCTGCTTCTCTTTGCGAATCGGCTAATCCTGCCACAATAAAGCGATCGCCCCATATTTCCATATTCTCAAGTTGTGAGAGGGAAATATCCTCGTAATACCCCGGCGAATAAAATTCATAAAGCGCCAAAGCAGCTTCCGTATTGCCACGTTCAAATGCTGTTTCTAATAACGAGATGCCGGCCATTGATTGATCCGAATCTTCAGTGCCTTGCGCTAAAAGATAACGCCCATAACTGGTTAAAAGTACCGGGAACTGTTCTCCATAGGTTTGATATAACGCTTCAAAGGACTGAAGATCCGGCGCTGTGATCTCATTTCGATCTTGATCATCATGTCCTTTTTGATAAATCTTGATGAGTCGTTCTATCGCTTGGGTTTTCAGCGCTTCATCGCTATCGCCGGCATTTAAAATAGCTTTCAAGTTTTCAACGGCAATCGCTACATCATCTACTGTGATTGCCGGCATGTTATCGAGTATCATCACCGCAATATCATATTGATACTGTGCATCGCCTTTTTGTGCTAAGAGTGATGTCAGATAAGCTTTCTGCTCAGATTCTGGCAAGAAGCCCATCATCACGATATAGCCATTCACATTGCCGGCATCAATACTCTTTTGTGCCCACTCTTTAGCCTTTTCTAAATAGTAAGGACTCTTTTGATATTCATAACGATCAAACATCTTTTTAGCTTGCTGAATCATCGCCGTCACATCTCTTTCTGTTGCCGGCAAGTAGATGTCGTGGTAATCCTCTAAGCGCCCTTCCACTGTTCCTTTAAATCGTGGAGACACTTTTGCATACCACTCAATGGCTAATGGCCAATCTGGTTCTATTAACATCTCGCCATCACGCCCGACAACGCCTTCTTGTGCATAAGTCCCAAAGTAAAATGCTGCATCGCTATTGCCGGCTTCGGCGGCTTTTTTCTGCCACTCGTATCCTTTCAAATGATCTTTCTGAATCCCATTACCATGCTCATATGCGCGCCCAACTTTAAGCATCGCCTCGGCATTACCTTTTTCGGCAAGTGGTAAATTCACATCAAATTGATGCATATACCCAAGCTCATAAGATGAGCGACCTGAACGTTGATACCATTCACGCGCCTTCGCACGATCCATCTCGATGCGCTCTCCTTGAAGATATCGATCCCCTAAGCGTTCCATCTCCCAATCATCACCACTCTCGGCAATTGCAATATGGTAACGATTAAAGCGATCAAGCGCTGCGCCTTCTAGCATCGGATTGTCCTTATCTCGATCAAAGAACTGCTTCATCGCACGAATCGATCCTAAATCAGCCGCTTCTTGCAATAATGCTTCCCCCTTTGCCTCATCAATCGTTGCGCCATAACGACCATTTAAATAGATCGATGCTTGCTGATAAATCGCATCGGGCTCTTTTGCTGCGGCGCCCACCTCAATCGCGCGATATTCTTCTACACGTTCAAGCGCATCTGGGCGGTGGAAATTCGCAAAACGATAATCAGGATCCGATAATTGATCATAGTAGTAGAGCGCCTTCTTATCAGATTCACCAGGCTTTAAGCCGAGGGCTATTTTTCGATCAAAATAGATTTCAGCAAGCTGATAGATCGATTCATCATCTTTTAATGCTACACCTTTTTCATACCAAATGAGCGCATTTTGAGGAGATCCACCGAGAACAGATTGAATATCGGAATCTTCTTTCAGATAGTTTTCCGCAAGTGTGTAAATTGCGGGTAAATACCCGCCATTGCCGGCTTTTTCAATCAATAGATAGCCGGCATTCTTATCGCCTGTTTTCAGTAAATTCATGCCGAGATAATATTGTGCAAATGCTTTCGGCGGATTTTGGCTCGCAAATGATTCTAATGTTTCAATGACTGCGGGATTATCATGAATTAATTTTTCACCCACCCAGGTTTGAAGCGTTTCATTCTCTTCAATCTGATTAAAAATAATATTGAGCGCAGTCGCTTTCTCAGCTTCCGTTAAATTTCGCTCAGAGGCGAGATAAGGCTCTGAATGACGATACTCGGCATTCACAATCAATGAGTTGAGTGCCATCATCAGATCAACTGCGAGTGTTTGCTGCGCTAATTTTTTCTCTTCATTTTCTTCCGTTTCATTCAACGTCAAGAGTGCATTAATATAATGAAGTTTTCCTTGCTCGCTATAACGATAAGATTGTTCATAATAATCGAGTGCTTGTTGTAAATATTCAGTGCTTTTATTGTCAGCTGTTTCTTGAGTTTGCGCTTGGTGCTGATTCTGATCCTCGCTCGCTAAATATTTTTCTAAATAACGATCAGCAATCAAATAAGCATAATAGGAGACAAACTCAGTATCCGCCAACTTTTGCGCTAATTCATTAAGGAGTATTTCAGAAATATCATTGGATTCAGCGACTTCAGCACTTGTCCGTTTAAATGAATCCCCAATAATTTGGGATTTGATCGCCGGCAATGATTCAAACTGATTCGTTAAGATCGATACCGCAATCAACCCATCAATCGCATCGATATTCGTCGTTTCATTCCACGCCGTTAAGTAGTATTCAGCCGCCTTCTCATAAGATCGCGTTGTACCTCGACCATCTATTGAAAAACGTCCGAGCTTTAATAACGCCTCTAAATGCGCAGGATCTAAAGTCAGTGCTTGCTCGTAACTTTGATAAGCTTGTACTAAATCACTATCAACCCCGACACCATTACGATAGATCTCTCCCATTAAATAGTATGTATCGGCATCATTTGGCAGGGCCTCTAATAGTTGAATCGCCCACTGATAAATTTCTTGATCAATAACCTTATCTGGCCGCTGCTCATCATCCCACCATTGGCGATTATTCTTCTCGGCAATGAGTCGATCAATCACGGCATTAAGCGAAACAGGATCTTTCAGATCCGCCCCTTTTTGTTCATAGAGCATGATATCTTCTTTATCACCATCCCATGCATAAAAGTTCCGAGGATCAATAATCCAATGAATCGCCGGTAGATAATCATTATCTGCAGCCTCTAAGATATAAACATGCCCTGCCGTATTATTACGATCGATTAAAATCGTGCCGTAAGTGAATTTCCCCTCATCGCCAAGATCGAGTAGCGAAAGCAGATACTCCCCTGCCTTTTTCGAGTCTTGCGAAACCCCAAGTCCATTCTCATAACGATTAGTAATATCTGCGATCGCCTTAATATCGCCGGCTTTCGCTTTTTTCTCAAGCCCTTTAATTGCAGCTTTCTGCTGAGATTTGGTCATTCCATCATAGAGGGTTACTAATTGAGGATTCGGCTCTTCGAATGTTAAGAGCATTGCGAAGTTCTCCATCAGCTCTGCTTCATATTTTTGTGCCTTTTCAGGATTCGCAGGAAGATTAGCACCGCCATCGCGATAGATCGCAGTTAAACCGATCAATGCCGGTTTAAAGCCTTTATTATAAGCGCGCTCTAGATATTGAACGGCTTTTTTAGCATCCGCTTTCCCACCATAATCATCAGCGCTCATCCAATAAGAGGCAAGCGCAAAAGCCGCAAACATATTGCCCTTGTTAAAATCACCTTCTAAATTTTTTAATAGAGGATTGATTCGCTCTTCAGTGAAAAAAGAGGGGACTTTCTCATCCTCAGACTCTAACAACGTCATCACCGCCAATAAAGTAGCCTCACTATTACCGTCATCCGATGCCTCAAGCAATGATGAAAGACCAAGCGGATCCTCATTGTGATCCTCAAATATCCCTTTATTTCTTAAGAACCCAAGATTGTAACGCGCAGCCTGATTACCTCTTGCGGCCGCAAACCCTAACCACTTTTCAGCTTCTAAAAGGTTCTTCTCAACACCCTGCCCTTCATAGTTCATCATCGCGACAACATAGGCAGCAGTTGCGTCAGTTTCAGCTTCTTCTAAAAAGAGATTATAAGCATAACTCTCTTCCCCATTGATAAGCGCTGTATAGCCTTCTGTGGTATCTGCTAATAGTGGCACCGATGAAAGTGCTAATACACTACTTAACATGAGCGAGAGTGTTAATTTGTTCATATCCTATCCTTGTGGGCAATTTCTCTACTTGTTATTTCAATCACATGATTGACGATGAATTTATGACCGTATTATCTGTTCTTTAGCGAGTTTAAATCATGCGCTTCAAATAAAAGCCCATCGAACAACCCTATTCTTTTAGGATAGTATATCTGAAAATATACTTTAAACTCGATGGAGGTCAAAGCGATGATCAAAACCAGAAAATCACAATTGAATAAGCTCTCTATTAAAGCATCGAAAAATACTTTCTCTAACAATAAAACACTTCAAGAAAATGATAGAGAGTAAGACTTTAGTTCAATGCATTACAAAAATCATTCAATATTGGATATGCAAATTTGTTGCAAAACAAAACTAGCTATGCAATAAATAGAGAACATCAATTGCATGCAACACGTCAGTTGAATGAAATTAAATAATAAAAAAATCTATAATAATCAATCATTGGTAGTGAAACTACTCACATGTTTTGACAAATTTAAGTAAATCTCCGGCATTCATTTCAGAGATCACTTCAATTTGCCAAAGGGGTGAAGGGAGACTTATGAGTAACAAAAAAATATCATCCGTGGATGTTCTATTCCTCGCTATGGGCGCGATGCTCGGCTGGGGATGGGTTATCCTCTCTGGAGAATGGGTCGCAACAGCGGGCTTTTTAGGTGCAACGATTGCCTTTGCCGGCGGTGGCCTTTTAATCATCTTAATTGGCTTAACCTACGCAGAGCTTGCAACAGCCATTCCTGAAACAGGAGGTGGCGTTGCTTTTGTTCAAAGAGCTTTTAATACACCCCTAGCTTTCGTTGCGGGTTGGTCAGTTCTTTTTGGATACATGTCTGTAATAGCCTTTGAGGCCGTTGCACTTCCGACGGTTATTGACTATATCTCCCCTGTTCAACATCAAATCCATCTATGGAATATCGCAGGTTCTGATGTCTATTTAACATGGGCTCTCATTGGTTCAGGGGGCGCTCTCTTCTTAGGCGCGCTTAACTACCGTGGTATCCGTTCAGCAACAATTTTCCAAACAGTATTCACGATCGCCATTATCGCGGTGGGTTTCCTCTTAATCTTTGGCGCAGGATACTTCGGTGATAGTGAAAACTTAAAACCTTACTTCTCTGGGGGTTTTGATGGCATGATGCAAGTATTGATCATGGTGCCATTTATGTTCGTAGGATTCGATGTGATTCCCCAAATCGCATCAGAAGTAAAAGCGACTAAATCACTCGGTAAAATGCTAGTTATCTCTATCTTATCAGCGCTTTTATTCTATATTCTCATCATTTATGGTGTATCCATCGGTCTACCACACGCTGAACTATTAACATCTAAGCTCGCAACAGCGGATGCGATGTCAAATCTCTTTAATAGTGCATTCTTAGGAAAAGTATTAGTTATCGGTGGGATTGCCGGCATTATTACAAGCTGGAACGCTTTTGTGATTGGTGGTAGCCGTATTATGTATGCAATGGCAATTCGTGGCATGCTTCCTAACTGGTTTGCAAAAATGCATCCAAAATACCACACTCCTTCAAATGCGATTATCTTCTTAACAGTTCTTGCTTTCTTAGCACCTCTTTTAGGTCGTCAGGCGCTTAACTGGTTAGTCAATGCTGGTAGTATCGGGGTTGTATTAGGTTACTTAGTCGTTACACTTGCTTTCTTACAACTTCGCAAAATTGAGCCAAATTTAGAACGTCCATATGCGGTGAAATGGCCAAAAACGATTGGCTGGTTAGCAGTGATCTTAAGTGTAGGGTTCCTATCACTCTACCTTCCTGGAATGCCGGCAGAGCTCAGCTTCCCAATTGAGTGGAGCCTTGTAATTGGCTGGTACTTAATCGGTGCTTACTTCCTCTTCATGCACAGAGATCCCGTGCGAGAGCAAGCATTTAAGACAGCAAAACTTAAAACTAAATAACGTATTCAATCAAGTATACTATTCGTTGTAAAAATAGATTATAAAACCAGCACCTAAGATCTCCGAAATCAAATGGACTTTAGGTGCGAGGAAAAACAACTTAACCATAATAAAGAAGGAATTAAACATGTCGTACAATACAGCTGAACTCCAAGATATTCGCCAAAAATACGTTGCACGTGGCGTTAGTAACGGTAACCTCAATATTGCAAGATCTGCAAAAAATGCCACAATCATCACTGAAAAAGGTGAAGAGTTCATCGATTTCGCCGGCGCAATTGGCGTCATGAACGTCGGTCATAGCCACCCTAAAGTTGTACAAGCAATCAAAGATCAATTAGATCATTTCACACATCCTGGCTTTAACGTGATGATGTACGATAGCTATCTTGAAGTATGTAAACGTCTTTGCGAGATCACAGATGGTGATCATGATAAGAAAGCAATCCTCTTTAACACGGGTGCTGAAGCTGTTGAAAATGCCGTTAAAATTGCGCGTAAATTTACAGGTCGTACAGGCGTTGTATCGTTCTACCGTGCATTCCATGGTCGTACAAACCTCACAATGGGGATGACCAGTAAAGTAAACCCATACAAAGTTGGTTTTGGTCCGTTTGCATCAGAAATCTATCAAGCGCCATTCCCATATACGTATCAACGCCCTGTTCATCTTTCTGAAGAAGAGTATTTAGATCTCACGATTGCACAGTTTGATGAGTTCTTCAAAGCAACAGCATCGCCTGAAACAATTGCATGTTTAGTGATGGAGCCTATCCAAGGTGAAGGTGGTTTCATCGTTCCACCTAAGCGTTTTGTTCAACACGTTTATAACTTCTGTCAAAAACATGGCATTGTCTTTGTTGCGGATGAAATCCAAGCAGGTTTCTCACGTACAGGTAAACTCTTTGCGATGGAACACTTTGGAATCGTTCCTGACCTTATGACAACCTCTAAATCACTCGCAGCCGGCGTTCCTTTAAGCGCTGTTGTAGGTCGCGCTGAGATCGTGAATGCGCCAAATCCTGGTGAGCTTGGTGGTACATTCTCAGGTAGCCCACTTGCATGTGCAGCAGCACTTGCAGTGATGGATATCGTTGAAGAAGAGAATCTTAACGAGAAAGCTGAAAAGCTCGGCGCTGCACTTGAAGCATATCTTATCGATGCGCAGAAGAAACATGCTTTCATCGGTGATATCCGCCGCCTTGGTGCAATGGTCGCAGCTGAAATCGTGAAAGATCCAGCAAGCCGTGCACCTGATGCTGCTAGAACATCTGCTATTACAAAATATGCGAATGAAAATGGTCTTCTCTTAATCTCAGCAGGAATTAATAGTAACGTGGTTCGTTTCTTAGCACCACTTACAATCACAGATGAAGAGTTACAAAAAGGTCTCGATATTTTAACTAAAGCACTTGATCAATAAACTCAATCACTATTGAGTGATATTCAATAGCATTGACGAGATCAATCAAAAGCCCATTCAAACTATATGAAGTGAATGGGCTTTTTGTCATTTCCGATATTCAATTCGATATTAAATTCGATCTCCAACATTCTTCCTGATGATGAATATCAAATGAATATTAATTATTATATTGGTTTTATCGCTCATTCTCTATATGCCAAAATTGATACAGATCGATAAACTCAGCTTTAACTTTGGGCTTAGCGACTTTAAAAATAAATCCAACTCGCTCTGCCGGTAATTTCATCATCTCTTTTGCAATATCCGCCGTTGATAAATTATAAGGCGCCCCATCTTCATTTGAAAAGAGATAGTGAACCTCTCGAATACCAGACATATAGATCGCAGCCTGACACATCGGACACGGCTCGCCGGTAGCGTAAACAATACAGCCCGTAAGATCGATACTCTTCAATGCTTTTCCTGCTTTTCGAATAGCAGTCATCTCCGCATGGGCAGTCGGATCATGATCATCTAACATTGTATTAACTGCTTCAGCAATAATTTCACCATCCTTAACTATCACAGCACCAAAGGGTCTTCCACCTGATTCTATATTTTCTAATGTGATTTTTACGGCTTTTTTGAAGTATTTGTGTGGCATCTGCTATCTCCTTATATTAAGTGATTTAATTACTAAGGTATTCAGTATTGAGAATTAAGTCAAAATGATCAAATATAAAGAACTCTAATTGTTCTCTTCTATCTGTATAAAATCTGATTCATTGCTGGGAACATGATCGCGAAGTCATGAGTCTGCATGCCGGCAATTGAGGAGATCCTTCAGTTCTCGCAGTTGTCGCGTTTCAGCTCTAATAGAAGTTAAAGCATTGTA
>CAZPIQ010000012.1:0-25863 GCA_964586665.1 uncultured Ignatzschineria sp.
CGCATGACCTTTGATTGGCATGACAATGAATATCGACAAGGCGACTATATTGCAAAACAGCTCGAAAGGATCTGTGATGCAATGGAAGGTGTTGAGTCTTACTCAATTAGCAAAACAGAGGGCAACTGGGATACACGCGAATATCAATCAACCCACATCACAGGTGGCGCGATTACTGGCGATAGCCCGACAAATAGTGTTGTTAACAAATACCTACAATCATGGGATGTACCCAATCTCTTTGTTTATGGTGCATGTGCTTTCCCACAAAACATGTCATATAACCCGACGGGCTTAATTGGTGCGCTCACTTACTTCTCTGTGAAAGAGATTAAAGATCGCTACCTTGCTAACCCTGGCCCACTCGTCAAATAAGGAGAAACCATGAAATCTAAATCAATTATTTCTCGCATTGTACTGACAGTTATTGGCCTTGGTGTCATCGGTGCTGTTGGACTCAACTTCTATAAAGGCCCTACTTCAAAAATGCCGGTCGCAGATGCAAATCCATCACAAGCACTCATCGATCAAGGGGAGTATCTTGCACGTCTTGGTGATTGTACATCGTGTCATACTAGTAATAACGCAGAACCCTTTGCGGGTGGCGTTCCTTTTGATCTCCCTATTGGAACTGTCTTTGCGCCGAATATTACACCTGATAAAGAGTATGGTATTGGTAACTATTCTTTAGAAGATTTTGATAATGCGGTTCGATACGGTATTCGTAAAGATGGGAAATCACTCTATCCTGCGATGCCATTCCCTGATTATGCGGTAATTACAGAGGAAGATATCACAGCGCTCTATGCCTATTTCATGCATGGCGTCAAAGCAGAAGCGGTAGAACGTACGCCTGAAACCATTGTTTGGCCACTATCAATGCGTTGGCCTCTCACTGCTTGGCGATTACTCTATGCGCCAACGCCAAAAGCATTTGATGGCTCGCACTATCAAGATCCCGAAGTTGCGCGTGGTGCCTACCTCGTACAGGGTCTAGGCCACTGTAGTAGCTGTCATACACCTCGCGGAATTGCGCTCAATGAAGAGGGATATAATGAATCAAGCCCTAAATTCTTAACAGGTAGCAATGCCCCTGTCGATGGTTGGATGCCGATTAATCTTCGAGGAGATGATCTCACCGGGCTTGGCACAATCTCTACAGAGGATCTCACAATGCTACTTTGGTCAGGTCGAAGTGAACATAATGCGGTCTTTGGTGGTATGCGAGAAGTGGTTGATAACTCACTACAATACGCAACAAAAGAAGATATCTCGGCAATGGCGAAGTATCTCAAAACATTGCCACCTGTGAATCCTAAAAATCCACCGTTTATCTATAATGAAGCAACGCATACAGCACTTAAATCAGGCGATGATTCCGCAACGGGTGCCGCGCTTTATATTGATAACTGTGCTGCTTGCCATAGAACTACAGGAGAAGGTTACCCGCAATTTATTCCAGCATTAGCAGGAAATCCTGCGATTCAAGCACCGAATCCGGCGAATGCAATACAGATTATTGCCCATGGTAGCACGCTTCACGGTACGCAAAATGCGGCAACAACGTTTGTCATGCCGGATCTTTTCAATAAAAGATTGAGTGAAGCAGATGTAGCCGAGCTTGCCACATTTATTAGAACGAGTTGGGGCAACCAAGGATTACCTGTTTCAACAGAAGAAGTGAAAGAAATCTTAAAAGACCAAGGGCTTTAATAAGCATTGAACTTATAAGAGTTAACGCTTTTATATGAATATTTTGATATTATTACAATGATTTATTTAAGATCGTATAAATTTATAAGAAGATATCTAAAATGATCCTTTATCTTGTTTTATTACAACAAAACATTTTCGATAAAGGATCTTCTTTTGCGGATATTTTCTCTCTTCACGCAGTTCACGATATAGGTGATTTAACATGAATAGAACCTACTTGAAAGCGCTACGAATAGGTACAATTATCACGGCCCTGTTTATTCTATCAGGCTGTGATCTAGCGATTTTCAACCCTAAAGGGGAAATTGCTGAGTATGAGAAATGGCTCTTAATCATTAGTGCCGGCCTTATGCTCATCGTCATTATCCCTTGCATTATTATGGCCATTGTTTTCCCTTGGTGGTTTAGAGAGTCGAACAAAAAAGCGACTTATAAGCCTGAATGGCAAGAATCGAAAACTCTTGAGAAGTTTATGTGGGGCGTGCCGATTGCGATTATCGCAATCCTAACCTTCATTACCATTCAAAGTACGATTGATTTAAATCCGAAAAAACCGATTGAGTCTGATAAAAAAGAGCTCGTGGTGGAAGTCGTATCAATGGATTGGCAATGGCTCTTTATCTACCCTGAAGAAAATATTGCAACCATTAATTCACTCTACTTACCCGTAGATCGTCCACTTAAATTTAAGCTCACTTCACAAACGGTAATGAATGCATTCTTTATCCCGCAAATTGGCACACAACTTGATGTCATGAGTGGCATGGAAAATATTCTCCATTTAATCGTCAATGAAGCCGGCACTTATCAAGGCGCTTCTTATGGCTTTAGTGGCGGTGGTTACTCTGATATGAAGTTTGAAGTAACAGCGGTATCTGAAGAAGACTTTGACCAATGGGTTGCAAAACAACAATCGGCTGATAATCCACTCGATTGGGCGAAGTACCAGGCATTTGTGAAAGAACAGCCGATTAAAGCACCAGCACAATACTTCCATCCGGTTGAAAAAGGCCTCTACCTTCGTGTGATCTCGCAATTCTTAGATCTAAAAGAAGTCCAAGAACATATGATGCATAGCGTTCATAAAGCTGCAATGAAACCTCAAATCGGGCAACACCACACTCAATCTTCTAGCATTCTTGCTACTCAACAATAAAGGAAATGACTATGTTTGGAACATTGACCATGGATAGTATTCCATGGGGACATCCCATTCCGCTTGCGGCATTCGGATTTGTCATATTCATCATCCTCGCTGTGCTTGCGACCATTACATTTATGGGACGCTGGAGATGGCTTTGGACTAACTGGTTGACAACTACGGATCATAAACGCATCGGGATTATCTATATCATCGTTGCGATTGTCATGTTACTGCGTGGATTTGCCGATGCGATCATGATGCGAACCCAAATGGCACTTGCATCAACCGGAGATCAAGTGGGCTATCTTCCACCTGAACATTATGATCAGATATTCTCAGCCCATGGCGTCATCATGATCTTCTTCATGGCAACGCCTTTTATCATTGGATTAATGAACGTCGTTGTTCCGCTTCAGCTCGGACGCCGAGATGTTGCTTTCCCAACGCTTAACGCAGTGAGTGTATGGTTAACGGTTGCGGGAGCAATCCTGATTAACCTATCGCTTGGAATTGGGGAATTTGCTAAAACAGGTTGGGTTGCATACGCGCCTCTTTCTGAGAAGCTCTATAGCCCAAGCTCAGGAGTTGATTACTATATCTGGAGTATTCAGGTATCAGGGTTAGGAACAACGCTCGCGGCCTTAAATATGTTTGTAACCATCATCAAAATGCGAGCACCTGGCATGAAGATGTTCCAGATGCCCCTTTTCACTTGGTCAACTTTCTGTACTTCAATTCTCATCTTAGCGGTATTCCCTATCTTAACGGCAACCATGATTCTCCTGGCTCTTGACCGTTATCTTGGTTTTGAGATCTTCACCAATACATTAGGCGGCGGAAGCCAAATGATGTATGTGAACCTGATCTGGGCTTGGGGGCATCCTGAAGTTTATATCCTAATATTGCCGGCATTTGGAATCTTCTCTGAAGTCGTTTCTGCCTTTAGCCGTAAATATCTCTTTGGCTATAAAGCACTTGTATGGGCAATTATTGCTATTCTCTTCATGTCACTTACCGTTTGGCTCCACCACTTCTTTACAATGGGCGCAGGTGTTAACGTCAATGCTTTCTTCGGTGTTACAACGATGTTTATCGCAATTCCAACGGGGGTGAAAGTCTTTAACTGGCTCTTTACGATCTACCGAGGGCAAGTGAAGATGGATGTTCCAATGCTATATGCTGTTGGCTTCCTCATTCTCTTTGTGATCGGCGGTATGACTGGCGTGATGCTTGCAATCCCTGGCGTCAACTACTCTGTTCATAATACTGAGTTCGTTGTTGCTCACTTCCATAATACGATTATTGGTGGGGTTGTGTTTGGTGTGCTTGCTGGATATAACTTCTGGTTCCCGAAAGCATTTGGCTTTAGACTACACAAAGGTTGGGGTTATGCGACCTTCTGGCTCTGGTTCATCGGCTTCTTACTTGCCTTCATGCCACTATACTTAGCCGGTTTTGATGGTATGCCACGCCGTATTAGCCAAAATATCGATCCTAAATATGGCCCTTACTTAGTGGTTGCATGGTTCGGAGCGGTACTCATCTTTGCGGGGATTATCGCAATCTTGGTTCAACTCTTTGTGAGTATCAAACAGCGTGAAAAACTCAAAGATGTTACAGGCGATCTCTGGAATGCTCGTTCTCTTGAATGGTCAATCCCATCACCGCCACCTGTTTATAACTATGCTGTTTTACCGCAAGTCGATGATATTGATATGTTCTGGAAGCTTAAGGAAGAAGGAAAAGCTTATGACCCTAATCGGAACTATGAAGATATCTATATTCCAAGACATACCGCACTTGGTTTCGTATCAGGCGGTGTATTAGCAGGACTTCTCTCCTTTACGCTTGTATGGAGTATCTGGTGGCTTGCCATTATCTTCTTTGGTGCTGCGATCACTTGGTGGATTATCGAAAGCTTTAGAGAGCATGAAGAAATTTGTGTTCCGGCAAGCGAAGTCAAAGCTGAAGACGAAGCATTCTTAGAACGTGTTAAACAGTATAAACTTGCACAAGGAGAACACTAATGGCACAAACCTTCAGTAGTTCTGACATTAAACTTCGTCAAGACGAAGAGAATGCCGATAACAAAATCTTCGGATTTTGGATCTACCTAATGGCAGATGCCATTATCTTCGGTACATTCTTCGCAGTCTTCGTTGTCCTGATGAAAAATACCACAGGCGGACATACGCCTGCCTCCCTCTTTGATCTCAACAATGCATTTATTGAGACGATGGCACTTTTAACAAGTAGCTTAACCTGCGGTTTAGCAATGCTTGCACTTAAACAAGGACATATTGCAAGAACCATTTGGCTCTTAATTGTGACCTTTATTTTAGGCGGTGTCTTCCTAACGCTTGAGATCAACGAGTTTATCGGCTTTATCGAAATTGGCGCAACTCCACAAAGTAGTGGATTCCTCTCAGGATTCTTCTCACTTGTGGGCCTTCATGGGGTTCATCTTTCCATCGGAATGGTATGGATGCTTGTGATGATGTTCCAATTAGGATTTAAAGGTTCAACGCTCGAGACGCGCACACGAATGAAGCTCTTTAGCCTCTTCTGGCACTTCCTCGATATTATTTGGATCTGTATCTTCTCGATTGTCTACTTAATGGGGGTTTCACTATGACCGTCAATGTGAACACAAATAGTGTGGCAGGCGTCACACCAGAAGAGAAATCCTGTAAACGCGAATTAGCGGATTACTTTATCGGTTACATCTTCTCGATCGTTTTAACCTTAATCTCATTTGGCATGGTGGTATATCTTCGTGACAAAGTCTCGATTGGTGTCCTTGCCGGCGTATTAGCCGTTAGTGCTATAACGCAGGTCATCGTGCAAGTAGTCTACTTCCTTCACATTAGAAAAGGCGATAACGATGGCTGGAATATTGCATCTCTTCTCTTTACCGGCATTATTCTCTTAATGGTGATTGGCGGATCAGGTTGGGTCATGTTCTATCTCCATATGAATATGATGCCAGAGCTTCCGCTCTAAATGAAAGTCGATAATTGATTGATTTATCGATCATAACAAGTGAAAGAGGGATTACTCATAGGATTAATCCCTCTTCCTAATTCTCTATTTAGGTGCATCATACCCACCTATCAATCGTAGACCAAAATCAGTTTGTTAATTTAAGCAAACACCCATTCAATTTTCATCAATTAGGCCGTTATAGTGATAAAGAGAAGCTTTCGACCATTTTTAAAATTAATAAAACATGGGATTATCCTCGGTAATCTTGTACCTGTTTTTGCCGGATTTTTCTTGGCATTAACATTAACAACGACCTCAAGCTTTCAGATACTGCTCTATACGCTCATCGGCATCATCTTAGTGATTGCGAGTGCAACCATTACTAATAATATTATTGACCGCGACATTGATCGATTAATGGCACGCACACAAGATCGTCCACTCGTAAATGGCGATATCTCGCTTATTACTGCCGGCATTCTCGCGGTTCTCTTTGCGATTTTAGGTTTTTACCTACTCTATTTTCAAGTGAATACATTGGCAGGGAATCTTGCCCTGATTGGCTTTATTGATTATGTCATTCTCTATTCACTCATCTTCAAACGACAATCAACACTTAGCATTCTAGTAGGCAGTATCTCCGGCGCTGTGCCACCGCTTGTGGGTTACGTCGCTGTGACAGATCAGCTTGATCTCAATGTGCTCTATCTCTTTATCATCTTCTCTTCATGGCAAATTGCACATTCATATGCAATCGCGCTCTACCGAAAAGCGGACTATAAGAAAGCTAAAATCCCGATGCCTCCACTTTTTATGTCGTTAGAATCTGCGCAAAAACGCGTAATATTTTATATCTTAATAATGCTCATTGCGGTTGTGCTTCTGATCTTTAATAGCTTCTTCTTTATCATCACAAAAGTTTTAGCGGTAATTGTGATGGTTTACTGGCTCGCTAGCGCGATGAAACCCATCTCCCTCGAAGAATCGACTTGGGGAAAAAAGCAGTTTTTAAATTCGCTTCTCATTATTATGGCACTCTGCTTCTTAGCGATTATCGATCATACTTTAGTGTTCTGGATCTGAAATCTGTAGGCTCTCTCTACAAGCAATAATGCACTCGCAACAACATAAAGAGCGCTATTCATTGATAAGATTCCCATAAAGCGCTTTGCATGCTAGTATGAATTTTCGCCTATTTTTATGGCAAATGAAATCATTAACGCCCCACCCCATTCTCTTTAATTCATTATTTTAGCGGTCATTCTGTGATTCTATTCACACATAATCTACACAATTAATTCCCTATTTTATGAGGTCTTTATGAATATCTTAATTACAGGTGCATCTTCTGGCTTTGGGCTTGAAGCAACAAAACTCTTTATTGAAAATGGCCATACCGTTGTCGGACTTGCGCGCCGTCATGGCAAGCTGATGGAAATCAAGGAGAGTTTTGGCGAAGCTTTAGGGGAGAACTTCTATCCACTCACAGCGGATATGCAAGATCTTCAATCGATCAAAGAAGGGATTGAGAATCTGCCGGAACCTTTTGATCAGATCGATGTGTTGATTAATAATGCCGGCCTTGCGCTCAACTTGAATCCGGCATTTGATGTGGATTTTGCTGATTGGCAAACGATGATTGATGTAAATGTTCGTGGACTTAGCTACATCACACACCTAATTTTACCGCAAATGGTCGAACGCAATGATGGCTATATCATCAATGTCAGCTCTACTGCCGGTACTTATCCTTATTATGGCTCAAATGTCTACGGGCCTACGAAAGCCTTTGTCACTAGTTTCTCGCAAAACCTTCGCGCCGATCTTATCGGTAAAAAGATTCGCGTTTCAAATGTAGAGCCTGGGCTTTGTAGCGATACTGAATTCTCGAACACTCGCTTTAAAGGCGATGATGCCCGCGCAGAGTCTGTTTATGCAGATGTGGAAGCGGTGACAGGTAAAGAGATTGCCGATATTCTCTACTGGCTCACTACACAGCCAAAACATGTCAATATTAACCGCATTGAGATTATGCCCACAATGCAAACCTTTGCCGGCTTAACGGTCTACAAAGGCGATAAATAGACGTTCTATCTCTATGATGGGCGTATAATGAATCGTTTAATCAATGTTATTCCAATCAATTATTCAAAGAGACTCTATGAAAATTATCGACCTCCACTGCGATGCACTCATGAAGCTTTCAGATGCAAAGGGGAAACTCTGCTTTAAAGACGCGCCTGAACTTGATGTCAACCTTGAGAAAATGCAAAAAGGGGGGATTAAGCTTCAAGCTTTTGCGATCTTCGTCTACCCATCACTCGCATCTACGAATCAGTTCCAAGAAGTGCTCGATCAAATTCATTACTTCTACACGGAAGTTTTAGGGAAAAACCCTGAAATGAAGCTGATTCGCAAATGGTCTGAATTCTCAGAACTTAAAGAGCATGAGATTGGGGCGATTTTAACGCTTGAGGGCGTTGATCCTATTGGTAATGATCTTCATCAACTTACCATTTTATATGAGTTGGGGGTTCGCTCTATTGGGCTCACTTGGAATAGTGGTAACTTAGCGGCTGATGGCGTTGCTGAATCCCGCGGTGCTGGTCTTAGTCATTTTGGTAAACGCCTTGTGGAGTGGTGTAATCAGCATGATGTTTTTGTTGATGTCTCCCACCTTCACCCAAGTGGCTTTTGGGATGTGATGGAACTTGCAAAATATCCGATCGCGAGCCACTCAAATGCAACAGCGATTTGTGATCATCGCCGAAACTTAACCGATGATCAGATCAAAGCAATGATCGAACGCGATGCGATGATTCATATCGTCTTTTGCCCACCCTTTGTCAAAAAAGGGGGCAATAGCTTTGAATCAACTGTATCAATTGAAGATGTGCTTTCTCAAATTCATCATATTGTCGCACTCGGAGGCATCCACAATATCGGATTTGGCTCTGACTTTGATGGCATTGAATCGAAAATTGAAGGTTTAAGCGATGCTTCGATGTTCCCGAATCTCATTACAGCACTCAAGGCGCATTATAGTGATGAAGAGATTGCGGGTTTTTGTTATCAGAATTTTGTGAATCATTTGCCAAAGGCATAAATCGTCATTCATTCAAAATCAATAATGTTCAAATGACAAAAAAGGAGATCCTGTTAGATCTCCTTTTTCATGACTCTATTTTTAGTGCATTCACCTATTTGGTTCTATCTCAGAAATAGTTGGGAATTATGAAGATATAAAAATATAAAATATATTCTTATCTCGCTCTAAAATAGACTCTCTTTGCAAGATGCGTCAAAATTGTATAAGGAATCGTTCCTGACCAATTTGCGACATACTCAATCGGCAAACGCTCTCCAAAGATCTCGCAAGGTTCACCCCAATCTTTACGCGGCACTTCACGAAGATCTATCATCATCATATCCATTGCTGGGCGCCCAATAATCGGTGCCTTATGCTCTCCCACTAAAATATAAGCATCTTCGTTAATCTCTCGCGGATATCCATCTGCATAACCACAAGCAATCACACCAATCGGCATCTTCTCAGGGGCAACAAATTTAGCACCATAACCAACACTTTCGCCCGCTTCGATCTCAGCTGTATGAATAATCTTTGACTCAAGTGTTAAAAGTGGTTTCAAACCAAAATCAGCACCTGTCGTATTATCCATCGGTGAAACACCATAAAGAGAGATTCCCATACGGACAATATTTTGATGCGTTTGAGGCGCTGTTAAAATTGCCGCTGAATTCGCAAGTGATTGACGAAGCCCTAATGTATCAAGTGTCGCCATGCGCTCTACCTGAGTATTAAACAGCGGGGAGAACTTTTCATCTGAAGTTGCAAAATGCGTCATCAACGTGATCGATGCCACTGATGGTAGTTTCTCTAATGCTAAAACAATCTCAGGTGCTCTCTCAGGCGTAAATCCTAAGCGGTGCATACCTGTATCGACCTTCACAAACACTTCAATGGGCTTCTCAAGAGGTGTTGTTTGGAGCATTTCAAGTTGATGTTCATTACCAATTGCCACCATATAATTATTACGGCTAGCGATTTGATACTCATCTTTATCAAATACACCTTCTAATAAAAGAATAGGGAGCTTTCCGCCCTTCTCGCGGATATCATCCGCCTCTTCTCTCATCGCAACCGCCATATAATCAACTGAACGATTTAAGATTGGAATTAAATTCTCAACACGATGCCCATAAGCATTTGCTTTAATGACAGCACAATACTGGCTATCAGATGCCTTTTGCTTTAAAACATTTAAGTTGTTATCTAAAGCAGATTCTGAAAAATAGGCGATAAGTGGTCTCATAAATATCCTCATTTGCCTTTTAAAACTTCGAAAATAGCAGTCATATTCGTTATCTAAAAGGGGTTTTAGTCATGATTATCCATGCGAAAAAAGATTAGCATACAATCCCTCATTCCAATGAATGATGTCCGCTAATCTCTTCTCTCTTAATTATAATTTTACTGTTCGTAATTGTACTACCGAATCAGTTTTCGACCAAAACTTCCGAACTTTTAATTTCTATGAGTACTCGTTACTGATTAAAAATAATGCCACCACGTGACTTTTGAATCTCAATGAAACGCTCAGTCCAATCACCTGCGACTATTTGCAATACAGCATGATGGGTTAATAATTTATTACTGAGAGTTTGAAGTTTTGGGAAGTCTGCCAAAATATCTTCTGCACCAAGCGAAAGCATCACATCAAAACGGATAAACATCGGTGCAAGAACAACATCTACCGCTGTCATGGATTCACCACTGAAATAAGCACGCCCACATTTCTCTTCAAGAACCTTTAAAGTGCCCTTCATAGCATCATAGTATTTCGTCACTTCTTCAGCACTCTTTGCGCCCATACACATATATTGTGGACCATAAAGATCACCTGCGACACCCGCCCAAGCACGTTGAATCGCTCTTTTTGCCGGCAATTTTGCATAAATTGAGGGGACTTTATGAAGCTCTTCAATATATTCAACAATCGCCATTGATTCAAATAGCACTTCACCTGTGGTGACTTTCATTACCGGCACTTTTCCAAGTGGCGACCACTCTTTAAACCACTCAGGTAAATCAGCGTGCGGATCAAGCCAGATTGACTCAAAATCAATCGCTTTCTCATTTAAGGTGATTAAGACTCTCTGTACAAACGGGCAAAAAGGATAACCAACAACTTGATAACTCATATTGACCTCCAACGCAGATCATATTTCATTTTAATATTTTTATAAAATCAACGCCCTTACTTATCGAAGGGTATCTTTTTAACGCTGATAAATGCCCTATTTAAGGCATTTAATATCGTTTATAGTCTCCCTTCAGTCTATCATAAGGAACGAAAAGCTAGGCGATTATACAAAGTTTTAACAAGATTCCAACTACCCTTATAATGATTTTTTAAGAAAACATCCATTACCAACTTAAAACCTTCATTAAGTCTCTTTATAAAATAACCCGCAAAAGAATACATCAGATATACTGTATACAAGTATTTTGAACCGATCTTGCTACAAGTTTCTGGGATTTTAGTGGCTAATCAGATTGATCCGGTTCACTGGATATTATTACTACTCTAAATCAATCTTAATATTTACATTATGGAGGTCTATTTCATGTCTATAAAGCTTAGTCGCCTCGTTGTTGCCGGCAAAGATGCGGCAACGCTCTTACAAGGACAAATCACGGCTGATATCAAAAAACTAGCCTTTATCCAACAAGAGAATAATCATCAATCAGGGTTGTCCGCAATCTGTAATCGACAAGGTCGAGTAATGGCAATCTTTTGGGCCATTAAGATTGATGATGAAACATTTCATCTGCTAATGCCAAGCTGTATTGCTGAAAAGATCCAAAAACACCTACAGATCTTTATCTTCCGCTCAAAAGTGACGATTAATCTTGATTCTCCAAGTGAAGAAGATCTTGCCACTTTACCAAAGGGTTTCGTCATTCCATGGATTACCGCGCAAAATAGCGAAGAGTATGTTGCGCAGATGTTAAGCCTTGACTTACTTGAGGCAATTAACTTTAAAAAGGGATGTTATACCGGCCAAGAGATCATCGCAAGAATGCAATATCTTGGAAAACATAAAAGACGACTTGCACTCGTAGAAGCTAAAGATCCTAATGATCTTACTATTAATGCAACACTTTTAACTGAAGATGGTAAAGATGCTGGCACAATTGTTTATGCTGAAGATCACCAAGCACTTGCTGTGATACGTCTAGAACACGAAAAGAGTCCTTTAAAAATCAATAATGATGTCACACTGATTAAAGTGTGGCATGAAGAAGAAACTGAATAACCCAAGGAGCCTATCAATTATGAGTCAAAAACATATCGGAATTTTAACTGCTGGTGGTGACTGTCAAGGCCTTAATGCAGCACTTCGTGGCGTCACGCTTGCAGCATTGAATGAAGGCTGGAAAGTTACCGGCATTCATGATGGTTTCTTAGGACTTGCTGATATGTCCTTCGATGAACTCACCTTCAAAGACGTTTATGATATCGCTGGCGTCGGCGGCACCATTTTAGGAACCGGTCGCGGTGGTGGTAAGGCTCGCAATACTGAAGAAGCCGTCGCCGCTTGCGTTGAAAGCTTTAATGCGATCGGACTTGATGCATTAATCTGCTTAGGCGGAGATGGTACACAGCGTTTTGCATCCTACCTGCATGAGCAAGGTATTCCTGTTGTAACACTCCCGAAAACTATCGACAATGATATCGCGCATACCGATGTTACTTTTGGTTATGATACCGCGGTTCAAGTCTCTGTTATGGCGCTTGATCGACTTCGCACCACCGCAGATTCACATCACCGATTAATGATTTTGGAAGTGATGGGCCGTGATGCCGGTTGGTTAGCTGCAGGTGCTGCACTCGCAGGATCTGCAGATATCTGCTTAATTCCTGAGATTCCTTACTCATTAGAGGCAGTTGTAAAATATGTGCGTGAGAATATTAAAAATCGCCGCTCAGCCCTCCTTGTGATCGCTGAAGGTGCGATCTCACAGGAAAGCCATAAACTAGGACTAACACCGAAAAAGCACGCAGAAGCTGTAAAACTCGTCGATAGTATCCCCGAGCTTACCGGAATGCAATCTCGTCTAACCACCCTCGGTTATGTGAGCCGTGGTGGCTCCCCAACAGCAGCTGACCGTATTTTTGCGACGCAATGTGGCACTAAAGCGATTGAATTTATCAAAGAGGGGCGTTTTGGTGTAATGGTCGCTGATCAAGGACGCGTACTTGTGCCTGTTCCACTTGAAAAAGTGGCAGGGCATCCTCGTTTAATTCCAGTAGATCATCCGCTCATCCAAACGATGAAAGATACTAATATTTGCTTAGGGATTTAAGATCAACGTCCCTATTTGCAAAAAGCTAGGATGTTAGCGCTAAAACTGCTAACATCTTCTAACACTGAACAGCCTTGCTCAGTGTTTTATTCATTTAAGATAGAAACAGATAAAATCATGAAAAAAATTATTAATACCGCTCATGCTCCTGCGGCTGTAGGTCCATACTCACAAGGGAATGCTTTTGGTAATCTCGTTTTTACATCAGGACAGCTTCCTTTAAATCCTGAAACGATGAAATTCCCAGAAGGTGGTATCAAAGAGCAAGCCGCTCAAGCGCTTGAAAACTTAAAAGCAATTTTAGAAGCAGCTGATGCTGATTTTTCAACTGTACTTAAAGTGACTTGCTATCTTGACGATATCAATGACTTTGCGGACTTTAATGAAGTTTATACTGACTTCTTTGGTACAGAAAATGCACCCGCTCGTTCATGCTTCGAGGTAGGTGCGCTTCCAATGGGTGCGCTTGTTGAAATTGAAGCAATTGCTTATCGCAAAGAAAGCTAATAAGCTCATCAAAATAGATACTTCTGTATTCAATCAAAAAAGACGGTAAGACCGTCTTTTTTTATGTCTGATAACTGGCCCCATAATCCCATAATCCCATAAAAAAACACCCTAGCACAGATATGTACTAGGGTATCTATTTTAGAAGAAATCTACTTCATTCAATTATATCAATCATTACGAAGCAGAAGTCGGTGTATTGTCCTCTAATTTTAGAGCCTCATCTTTCTTTGTCACACCTGAGTTTGATCCATTCTCTTGTGCGATTTTTTTATCTTTATTAAGAAGAATAAAGAAGACCGGCGTATAAATTAGAACAAGCAACGTACCGCCAATCATACCGCCCACAACGATCTGACCTACAACGTTCTGCGCACCAGATCCTGCACCCGATGAGAATGCAAGCGGAAGAACACCGATACCAAATGCAAGTGATGTCATCATAATCGGACGTAGACGTTCTTGCGCTGCCTGAATCGTTGCTTCAACAGTCGTCATACCACTTCTCACTAAGTCTCTTGCGAATTCAACAATTAAGATAGCATTCTTCGATGTCAATCCTATCGTTGTTAAAAGACCAACCTGGAAGTAAACATCATTCTCAATACCGACTAATCTTGCTGTAATTACTGCACCAACAATACCTACAGGAATCGTTAGAAGTACTGAAATTGGCACTTTCCATGACTCATAAAGCGCCGCCAAGCTTAAGAAGATAATGAATACTGAGATCAAGAGTAATGCTGTCTGAGTATCACCTGCTTGACGCTCTTCGAACGAAGTATCTGTCCATGAAACATTAATCCCTTGTGGTAAATGCTCTGCAACAATTGCTTCAATCGCAGCCATTGCATCACCTGTACTCTTTCCTGGCGCTGCTTCAATCGAGAGCGGGAATGATGGGAAACCGTTAAAACGGTTTAACTGTGGCGGACCATAGCTCCAACGTCCTTCAGCAAAGGCACTAAATGGCACCATTTCACCTTTAGCATTTCGAACATACCAACGATTAAAGTCCTCCGGCATCATTCTAAAGGGTGCATCAGCTTGAATCTGAACATGCTTAACGCGACCTCTATCAATAAAGTCATTCACGTACATCCCACCCCATGCAATAGAGAGAGATTGGTTAATATCTCCCACTGATACTTGAAGTGCTTGTGCTTTCTCACGATCAATATCGATGTGATACTGCCCTGAGTCAAACTGACCGCCAGGACGAAGCGTTGCAATACTGACATCCTCTGAACCTGCCGCATGACCAATGAAGGTCTGCACTGAATTCATCAGCGTATCGTGACCTAAGCCAAGCGTATCTTGAAGTACAAAACTCACACCTGTCGCATTTCCTAATTCAATAATAGGTGGTGGACTGAATACGAACATTTGTGCTTCTGGAATCTCTCCAAAGAACTGATAAATCCTTGCTGTTAACGCGGCTAACTGTTCTTCTTCAGTTGTACGATCTTCCCAAGGCTTTAATTTTAAGAAGAAGATTGACTGCTCACTTCCTTGACCCGCAAAGCTAAAGCCACCAACTGTCATGATTGACTCAACGGTATCCTGCTCATGCTCAAGTACATATTGAGTGATCTTCTCAAGTGGAATATCCGTTTGAAGCAGAGATGTTCCATTCGGGTTAATCCCCATCCCAATGAGAATACCTTGGTCTTCATCCGGTAAGAAGCTCTTAGGCAATTTCATAAATTGGTGCCCAATTCCGCCTAAAATCGCGACTAAAATAACAACGTAAATAATCGGATGTTTTAAAACCTTACGAATAACAACACTATAACCGCCACTTAACTTATCAAAACCAATGTTAAAGTATTTAACAATCGCATCGATAATCTTCACGAGAGGCGAGAAAATTTTTGTAAGAACACGGCCAACAATACTTGTTGGTTCTGAGTGATCATCAGGGCGACGAAGAATCGTTGCACTCAATGCAGGCGTAAAGATAATCGCAACAACAACAGATAACAACATTGCGGTAATAATGGTTATCGAGAATTGACGATAGATAACACCGGATGCGCCACCTAAGAATGCCATTGGCACGAATACCGCTGATAGTACAACACCAATACCAATTAAGGCGCCTGTAATCTGATCCATCGACTTACGTGTTGCTTCTAATGGAGAAAGCCCTTCCTCTTCCATCAAACGCTCTACGTTCTCAACGACAACGATCGCATCATCTACTAATAGCCCTATCGCAAGTACCAAGGCAAATAACGTAAGTGTATTAAGGTTAAATCCAAAGAAATTCAGAATCAACATCGTTCCAGCAAGTACATATGGAATTGCTAAAAGCGGAATAATAGTTGCACGAATATTCTTTAAGAAGAGGAACATTACGATAAATACTAAGATAATCGCATCAATCAATGTTGTAACAACCCCTTCGATAGATCTTTCAACGAATGGCGTTGTATCATATGGGAATGTATAATCCATTCCTGATGGAAGATTATGCTTCTCTTTTTCAAGGAATGTTTTAATTGCGCTAGAAGTATCAAGTGCGTTAGCGCCTGATGCTAGATTAATACCAATCCCTGATGCATCTAATCCATTATAACGAACAGTAAAGTTCTCATCTTGAGGTGATAACTCTATACGCGCGACATCTGAAAGCAGAACCTCACTACCATCTTCATTAACGCGTAACTGAATTCCTTTGAACTCTTCCGCATTTGTTAAAAGTGACTGTGATGTCACTGTATAACGAATCAACTGATCATGATTTGCTGGAAGCGCACCGAGGTTTCCTAAAGTTGCCTGAGAGTTTTGTTCACGAATAGCATTCATCACATCAATTGTTGTCATGTTGTACTTGTGAAGCTTCATCGGGTCAACCCAGACGTTCATCGCATAACTAGATCCGAAGAACTGAACATCCCCAACCCCTGGTAAACGTGTAATCTGATCCTGAAGATTCGAGGCGATATAGTCCCCTATATCTCCTGAACTCATCGAGCCATCAGGCGAATAGAAAGCAACAACCATTAAGAATGAACCACTAGATTTAGCAACAGTTACCCCTTGTTGCTGAACTTGTTGTGGTAACTTTGTAATCGATTGCTGAATCTTATTTTGAACCTGAACCTGCGCCATATCAGGGTCGACACCCTGCTCAAATGTAACGTTAATACTAAATACGCCCGCACTCGAGCTCACAGCATCCATATATCTAAAGCCATCAAGCCCAGAAATACTCTGCTCAATAACCTGCGTCACACTCTCTTCAACCGTGGCAGCACTCGCTCCCGGATAAACCCCAGAGATTGAAATCTTTGGAGGAGCGATCTCAGGATATTGTGCGACTGGCATGTTATTGACTACTAAGAGTCCCATAAACATTGTTAGAATCGCCAAAACCCATGCAAAGATCGGGCGATCAATAAAAAATCGTGCCATATACAATTATTCCTTCATCAATAATCTATTTTGTAATGATACTTCCTGAAACGCTTACTGAATAAAGAGATCATCCGCGATTAGATCAACTTTCACATCTTGTCCACCACTTCTTTGAAGGGCAGATTGAACCGCTTGCAGTCCTTTCACAACCACTTGTTCGCCTTCCTGTAAACCACCAGCAATCACCCAGTTTTGACCATGTGCACGTGAAATTTCAACAGGTCTCATACTCGCAACACCATTTTCATCAATGACAACAACCATACTTACACCGCCTGGTCCTTGCGTAATCGCTTTTTGAGGAATCACTAAAGCGCCCTCTTCAATACCTTGTTCTACAACCGTTTTAAGGTACATTCCCGGCAATAAAGAACCATCATTTTCAAACTGTGCTTGTAAGAAGATAGAACCAGTTGTTGGGTTAACTGTTAAATCTGAGAATTTAATGTAACCAGGCTCATCATAAAGCGTGCCGTCATCAAGATATACACGAACTGCATGCCCTGGCTCCATCTCTCCTGTTTGTGGATTTTTCACCATCGTCTCACTATAGATACCTGAAGCAATTTTCTTCTGGATATCTGCAAACTCAGCTGCTGAATAAGTGATATTGACTTTCATCGGATTAAGATTTTGAATTACCGCCATCTCTTTCGTTTGCCCAGGAGAAACTAGCGCACCTTGTGTAAAGTTACTACGACCAATTTGGCCCGTAATAGGCGCGTTCATTTTCGTATACTCAAGACTAATTTGCGCTGCTGTCACTTGTGCTTCAGCACCTAAAACTTCAGCATTTGCTTGTAAGAGCGCAGCCGTTGCATCATCGATATCTTGTTGACTCACAGCTTTTGAATTTCGAAGCGCATTTAAACGATTCGATTTAAGCTCTGCAGCCTTTTGATTCGCCTTTGCACGCGCAAGACCCGCCTCAGCTTGCAATAACGTCGCCTTAAATGTCGCTGGATCAATTTGGTAAAGTTGTTCACCTTCTTTTACCATACTCCCTTCAGTAAAGTTCTGAGATAGGATAATTCCACCAACTTGCGGTCTTACTTCAGCAATCACAGAAGCCTCTGTTCTTCCTGGAAGCTCGGCCTCAATGGTAATATTTTGACGCTCAACCGGTTGGACGACTGCTCTTGGCGCCATCATCTGCCCTTGTGGCGCTTCATCACCACCACAAGCTGCTAGAATCAAGCTTACACAAAGAACACTTGAAGCTCGACGTAGGTGCTTCAGATAATTGATCTTTTCCATATTTTCTTTCATACCCTATCTATATTGAATACTAACTCTAATTTAATATTATTTGATTCCCGATACAAACTTATTGATTGAAATTACAAATAAACTATTTGAATCTATAAACCTATAAATCTTTAAACCATTCCCTCAATCAATATCTCTTGATAACTGTAAGGAGATCAGATCTACTTTACCGAAATATTGTTAATCGTTGAGGAGAGCCTTTTTAGCGATTCTAATAAGCGCTCCCCCTCCTTGATGCCCATTTTTAGCCCAAGTTCTTCTAACCATTCTCCATATACCTCTTCACTAACGGATGATTCATACTGCTTCCCTTCCGCTGTAATGCGGTAAAGGGGAGAACGCTTATTTTTGGGATTGTCGACCGTCTCAATAAAGCCTTGTTCGAGCAATAACGTTATCTGCCTTTGCACAGCTTGTCTTGATGTTGAACGCAATTCTGCAATTTGCGGGACTGTTAAGCACTCAGGCTCCCCACTAATAATACAAAGGATGATCCAACATGAATGGGTCATCTCACAATTCGCTTTGATTAAAAGGTCTTCACTAATGCGGTGAATTTTAGACAAGAGCGTAAACATCTCTTGAAACATATCCGCAAAAACCTCTTTTTCAGGTATTCCATTTTTCTGAAGCATAAGTTCTCAATAAAATTGGCAAAGATTATTCGAGTGTAAATAGTAAGTCTTGACAACATTGTTGTCAATTAAATATTACTAAAACACCCTGTTTTTACACATCATTACATAAAAAAACCACTTGAAGATTAACAAGTGGTTATAACTATTTATTCCTGTTCATATTCTCTCGCTTAGAGAGCTAAGTTAGAGGTTTAAATGCCGGTTTACATTGCGATCTAATCACTACCCTTAGTCCAGACTCATCTTAATCGCAAAAGCGGTAACGATCGGAGTGATGATCAGCGCCGCAATATCAGCTCCCACCAATATTAATAGTAGACTTGTTAAAGAGTGCCCTTCTTGTAATCTCGATAAGAGCTGAACACCTACTAATAAAATAGGCACATAAAGCGGGAGTGTAATCACGCTTAATAGTAAGCCCGCCTGACGAAGCCCCACTAATAATGCAACGCACATTGCACCCACAAAACTTAAAAGTGGCGTGCCTACCAATAAAATCAGTGCAACATAGAGCGATTCTTCTGCGGTAAAACCAAGCATGACTGCAAGGACTGGCGAAAAAATCACAAGAGGTAATCCTGTTAAGAGCCAATGCGAAAGCATTTTCCCTAAAACAATACCATAAAGCGATACGCCACTAATCGCCATCTGCTCAAGAGAGCCATCTTCAAAATCATTTTTAAAAACACGATCTAATACTAAGATCGTCGATAATAATGCCGCAACCCATAAAATTGCCGGCGCGGCTGCTTTTAAAAGTTTCTGATTCTCAAGCCCAAGCCCTAGCGGAAAGAGAGAGATAATAATTAAGAAAAAAATCAGAGGCATAAAGATCTCTGAGCGATTACGCATACCGATTTTAAGATCGCGACGAATGATCGCAGATACTGTATTAAACATTGCGTTCAAACCTCTCAATCGTTAATTCTTTGGTAATAACCCAATCACTTGGCGCTTGATGTGAAGTGAAGATAATTCCGCCACCATTTTGACAATGGTAATGCATCTTCTCTTCTAATAATGCTATTGAATCAATATCTAAGGCCGTAAAAGGTTCATCAAGTATCCAAATCGCAGAATCCTCAAGCCAAAGCCTTGAGAGCGCTACGCGTCTCTTTTGCCCTGCTGAGAAAAATCGAACAGGGCGATCTTCAAGTGGCAACCCTAAAAGCTTAAATACCTGCGTCAATTTCTCACGCGAAACCTTTAAACCTCGAAGCGAGAGCATAAATGTTAGATTTTCAAATGCGGTAAGATCCAGATTCAGACTCAGTTGATGCCCGATATAGGTAATCTCTCTTGTGTAGTAATGAAGTAATTCTTTACGTTCTGCATCATTAAGATAAATCTTACCTTGATAACTCTGACTCGCACCAGCTAACACTCGAAGTGACGTCGTCTTTCCTGCCCCATTTCGTCCTTTTAAATAGAGTGACTCTCCATTCGTAAGGCTCATTGAAATTGGATTAAAGATTGGTCGATAATTTCGGGTGACCCCTAAATCTTCCACAATTAGCTGAAACTTCGAGCTCATAGGTACCTACTCCACAACCTTATCTAGAAGGATATCGATATTACCTTCCTCGGTTCCAACGATTTGCACGTCCGTCGCTTCAATATCCCCCGCTTTTGTAATCGGATCACCATTTAAACTGATTTTTGCGGAGATGGATAAGTTATCACTATCTGTAAGTGATGCACTTCCCGGCATTAATAGATCTGCATCTGTCAATGCAATTGAAAGCGGGAATCCTTCAATACCGGCAATAGAAATTCTCTTCGCCGCAAGTGGCGGACCCACTTCAGCATTTCTCACAAAGATAAAGAGAATCGCTTCTTGGGGTAATGATCTGAGATCTACACCCGCTAAATTAACCGTCACAGGAATGCCGGCATTCGACGTTGTGACTGCTTCCTGATCTACATCATTACTGTTTGTATCGTTGTTTGTAACATTACCTGCATTTTGATCAACATTCATATTCTGCTGCGCCGCTAATCCTGCCACCATATTAGTAATGACTTTACGATTTTCAGAACCTTCAGGATAGAGGTCCGCTAAAATTGAGAAATAGTGAAGCGCTTTATCCATCTTCTGATTCTCAAATAATACCGTTGCATAGTAGAGGAGCAATCCTTCATTTTCCGGATTCTTCATTACAAACTGATCAAAAAGCGCTTCTAAGCGTTGATCAAGCTTATACTCATTCTTCGCAAGCTGGACATTCAGAAGTGTATAGTACGTATTGGTATTATTAGGATCTAAGCGATAAAGATCTAAATAAGTTCTCTCAGCAAGATCTAGCTGATCAAGGTTGAGATAAACTTTTCCAAGTAGATTGAGCTCTTTAGGATCTGTATGATGATCCCTTGCACTCATCATATTCAGTGTTGCAAGCGTGCCTAGTAAATTATTTTGAAGAGGCTCAGGTGGATTTAAATCCATTAAGTTCTGCGCTCTTTGAAGATCTTCAACTGTGATTGATGCAAGCCAATTCTCAACATAAGGTTTTGCAATATATCTTTGGGCATCTAAGTTTTTAGCATCTTCGCTATAACCATCAAGCCAAAAATAAGCGCCTGAGAATAGGACAATCGCAGAGCCAAACATTACCGAAATAGCTTTGGTGCCATTACTCAAAGAGCGATCTTTATGAGCTACCGCTAATAAATCATGCGCAAGCTCTGCTTTCGTTGCCTCATAAGTGGCTTCATCAATTTTTCCGCGCTTGAGGTCATCATCTAACGTTTCTGCTTCATCGAGATACTTATCACGATAGACATCTTGTAAGCGAGTGAACTTCGCCGAGCCTTTGCCCCAGAACGAGATCGCTAGGATAATGAGTGTGATGAGAACAAATAGAAGGATCATCACGATTCCGTACGTCGTCATTTCAGTCGTCATTGTTAATTATCTTTTCTCTGTAAAATTTCTTGTAATCTCGCTTCATCTTCTGCACTTAACGCAGTCGGAGCAATCGGCGTTGGCTTTTTCTTACGGCCTTTAACTAAAAAGACAATCCCTAAAATACCCACCAACAATACAAATGGGCTAAACCATAAAAGCCATGTCACAGGTTTCACCGGTGGGTTATACATCACGAAATCACCATAGCGATCGACCATAAAGGTAATAATCTGTGCATCTGCTTGTCCATCGATAATCATGTCATAAGTCAGGTCGCGCATATCTTGTGCAAGTGGTGCATCTGAATCTGCAATATTTTGATTTTGACACTTAGGACAACGAAGCTCTCTTGTTAAACTCTGAAAGCGTCGCTCATCCACAGGATTTTTAAATTCGTAAAGATTCACTGAAGCAAATGATTGTTGCGTAAAGAGTGTCATCGCGAGTAAAAGACTACTTAAAAAGATTCTCATTATTGCGATCCTCCCTCAGCTACTTTACTACTTGTCGAAGTGCCAGTATTTTTAAAACCTGACTCAAATACCTCTTTCAGCTCGTTTTCCCAAAGCTCCACCGTCATCTCACCTACATGGCGATAAATGATATTGTTATTTTCATCTAAGAAATAAGTCTCCGGCGCACCATATACACCTAAGTTTAAGCCAATCTTGCCACTCTCATCCGCTACTGTGAAAATATAAGGATTACCAAGATCACGAAGCCATTCATAAGCAAGCTGCGTTTCATCTTTATAATCAACCCCATAAATCGGAACTCCTGTTGCACCAATCTCTTTTAATGCATCATGCTCCGCCTCACAGGTCGGACACCAAGTTGCCCAGATATTTAAAAGTGCCGGACCTTTAATATCTTCATCCGTTAAAATACGCGCTGTTTCACCTGGCCCTGCGACTTCATAGGCACTAAAGGAAGGAAGTGGCTTCCCCACTAGGACCGATGGGAGCTTACTCGCATCATTTTCCAGCGTCGTGAAGAGAAATCCTAAGAAACCGACAATCACAATCACAATAGCGGCAACAATAATCTTTAACGTATTATTCCCTTGCTTACTTGCCATAATTATTCTCCTTTTCCTGTCTGCGTAGCCATTTGAGTCGTATCAAGTTGCTTACGACCAATGCGGTAACGTCTATCTAAGATCGAAAGAAGCGCTGCAAATGAGATAATAAGCCCGCCTAACCAAATCCATCTTACAAATGGTTTTACATAGAGGCGAATAGCCCATGCATTCTCTGCGCGCTCTTCGGCCATTGCTACGTAAAGATCATCAATTAATGAAGGTCTTAATGCAACTTCACTAATCGGCATCCCGCTCACTGTATAGGTACGTTTTTCAGGATACATCATGCGAAGTGGTTTATCGTTTTTATAGACTTGAATCGTGCCTTTCGTACCCACATAGTTAGATCCTTGAACATCCTCAAGTGCTAATAACTCAAAACCATACTGACGCACTTGTACCGTTTCGCCTACGCGGACTAATCGGTCTTGTTCATCACTGTAATGTGACGTTAAGGTAATACCGACAATCGTCACAACTAAGCCTAAATGCCCGAGATTCATACCCCAACGGGACATTGTTTGATTTTTAAGAGCTTGGAAATAGTTATCACTCTTACGCCCGTTCCATTTGATCTCCACTAAAATACCGAAGAAGACCCAGAAACTTAAGATTAAGCTAATGACAACTAGTGGATCAAGGCGGCCAACATAGAAGTAGTTAGTGGCAAAGCCTAATACAATCGAAAGTCCACCCATAATCAGAAGAGGTTTCTTCAAACGTGTAAAGCTATCTTGTTTAAAGCGAAGGAGCGGCGTAAAACCCAGTACAATTAAGATTAAAAGCGAGATAGGTACTAAATACTCATTAAAGTAACCCTCCCCTACCGAAATTTTCCCAATCTGTAAAATATCCACAATCAGTGGGTAGAGTGTTCCAAGAAGAACAACGAAACACGCCACCGATAAGAAGATATTATTAAATAAGATCCCTGACTCTTTTGATACAAAGCTCAAATGAGATTCTTGACGAATTTTATGGGATCTAAAGAGGAGCAGTAAGAAACCAAAAAGGGTAATAATCGCAAGTAATACAAGGATAAATTGTCCTCTTGAAGGATCTGCTGCGAATGAGTGAACCGAAGTTAAAACACCAGAACGAACTAAGAACGTTCCTAATACACTTAAGCAGAACGTTAAGATCGCAATAATCACCGTCCAGAGCGTAAATGCTTTACGTTTTTCTGTCGCGGCTAATGAGTGAATAAGCGCAGCACCTAAGATCCATGGAATAAGCGATGCGTTTTCAACCGGATCCCAGAACCACCAACCGCCCCAGCCAAGCTCATAATAAGCCCACCAGCTACCCACCGTAATACCGAGCGTTAAAAAGCCCCAAGCCGCTAATGCCCAAGGACGTACCCAGCGAATCGAGAGTCTATCAATATGCCCTGTCATTAAGATGGCGCACATGAAGGCATAGGGCACTGCAAATCCGACATAGCCCATATAAAGAAGCGGCGGATGAATAATCAAACCAACGTCTTGAAGAAGCGGATTTAAATCACGACCATCATAAAGATCAAGTGATAAGTTACGACCAAAAGGATCTGATGTGAAGATTAAGAATGCGATAAAACCAACCGTGATACCGCCTAACACCGCAAGTGTGGACGATGAGAGCTCAAGAGGCATCTTACGAGTAAAGAAAACAACTGCTAGCATCCAAACTGTAAGCGTTAATACCCACAGAAGCATCGATCCTTCATGTCCGCCCCAAACAGCCGTGATCTTATACATTCCCGGCAATTTAGTATTGGAATTTTGGAAAACATAGGCATAACTAAAGTCACTAATCCAAAAGAGATAAGTGAGATAGATAAATGAAAACGCCACAAGTGCAAAAAGCCATACTGTTAATGGCCTTGCACTATACATCAATTGTGGACTACGAAGTTTAACGCCAATGAGCGGCAGAACAAAGAGTGCTATAGAAACACCAAACGCAATATAGAGCGCGAGCTGACCTAACGGAAGCATAATAATGATTAACCCTTATTTAGTTAATGGTGAGATCGTCTTAAATATCTTTCTCTTTGAAAGGATGACCTTGTGATTCGAGAGTCGCGGCAACTTCAGGTGGCATATACTCTTCATCATGTTTTGCTAAGATCTCTTCGGCAACAAACTGATTACCCTCAATCAACGTACCACGCGCAATAATCCCCTGCCCTTCTCTAAAGAGATCTGGCAAAATACCCTCATAGCTCACGACAATTTGTTCAGAAGATCCATCGACTAACGCAAATTCAACCGCTAAGGTATCAGCGCCCTTATTTAAGGTACCCGGCACAACTAAGCCACCGACACGAATGGTTTTATCAAGAGGCGCTTCGCCATTGTGCACTTGTTCAGGTGAATAATAGAGGTTTAAGTTATCGCGAGATGCATACATTGCAAATCCGATAATCACTAACATTGCCACAATTACAGCAATCACCACATACATTCTCTGCTTCTGTCTTGGTGACATAATACTGCCCTGCTTTCTCGCATTTGCTTTCATCTGACTCATTTGATTAAACCCTCCGTTACCATAGCGCGTTTTAAGCCTTTACCTTCCACCACTAACGATACTACTACTCCTAATAAGCAGATCGCGACAAAGCCATAACATGCCCAAACATAGACCGTGTGCTTTCCCATATCTAGTAGACTTAAAAACTCAGCCATTTCAATAACCTCAATAATTAAAATTCAACTTTTAAAACTTTTTTGAAGGCTTTCTCAAGCCTTATTGATGTTCTTCTACATCATCGCTACTGCGATTTTTGATTTCTTAGATTTTTTAGCTTGCTTA
>CAZPIQ010000012.1:25963-31323 GCA_964586665.1 uncultured Ignatzschineria sp.
CTTCTACATCATCGCTACTGCGATTTTTGATTTCTTAGATTTTTTAGCTTGCTTAGTTTCTTGTATAAACCTGTAACAACTGCTCTTTATAAATAAGATGAACGCTTTTAATCAATATATAACCGACCGTAAAGCACACATAGGCAATCATCATTAAAAGAAGTGGTCTGAACATCGCCGGATCTAAGCTAGGCCCGCCTGAAGCAAAGATCGTGCTCTTTTGATGAAGGGTTGCAAAAAGATATACAGATACCTTAATAATCGGTACGATCGTGACACCAATAATCGCTAAAATCGAAGTCGCCATATTCGCTTTCTCTCGATCCTCAAAGGCACCATCAAGGCCGATATAGCCTAAATAGAGGAAAAAGAGAATCAAGACGGACGTTAAACGAACATCCCAAACCCACCAAGTTCCCCAAGTCGGCGCACCCCAAATTGCGCCTGTCACTAATGTAATGAGCGTATATACAGCTCCTAAAACAGCAGCTGCTCTTGCAATCACGGGGAATAACTTAATTCTAAAAATAAGATACATAACGCTCATAAAGGCCATAAACATATAAAGCCCTGATGAGAGAATTGCCGCCGGCACATGAATATACATAATGCGCACGGTATCACCTTGTTGGTAATCGCGTGGCGAATCAAAAAGGCCATAATAAAGGCCAATCACCGCAAAAACCGCACTCAGGATAAATGCCCAAGGGATGATCTTCTTTGCTAAATTTGTGAAATATTTATAGCTAATAAGTCTCTTAAAAAAAAGAAAGCGAGGCTTATTTGGCTTGTTCGGAGAAGGTTTTTTAAATTGATCGGTGTTGGTCACGGTAACCCTTTATCCAAAAAGTAATCAAGGTTCTCTTATTTATGAGTTGATCAGTATAACAAATCTTGCCTTATCGGCATTAAAAGAAATTTAATCAGTAAGATAAAAACCCCTGATTAGATCCCTTTTCAAATCAAATGAGGCATGATTTCTTTTCCTGTACTCCATCAATGTATAAATCATGAACTCGTGTTACTATAAATTCATATGATGAAAGCTTATTTAGTTGACGCAATTTCATCTGTAAATTCATAACAAGGAGCACTAAAAACAATGATAAATACCATCATCGTCCTTAAAGAGTCGCATCCTCGCGAAAAACGAGTGGCTCTTGATCCTAAAAATGTGGCTCGCTTTGTAAAAGCTGGCTTTAAAGTGATCATAACACCTGATGCTGGCGCAAGCGCTTATTTTAATGATGCTGCCTATATTGAGGCTGGCGCAGTTGTCGAAACACCTACTTTTGATGAGCCTGCGATCATCGTCTCCATTAATTCTCCGACTAAGACGATTAGCCAAAAGTTTAAGGCAGGATCATTATCGATCTCACTTCTAGATCCTTATAATAATCTCTCTCTAATTGAAACGTTGACGAAGAATCAAATTGATTCAATGGCACTAGAGTTTATTCCTAGAATCACCCGTGCACAGAGCATGGATGTCCTCTCATCCCAAGCAACTATCTCTGGCTATCAAAGCGTTCTCATTGGCGCGGATCTTTCACCAAGATTCTTCCCGATGTTAACAACGGCGGCAGGAACCATTCGCCCCGCGAAAGTATTAGTCATTGGTGCCGGCGTTGCGGGTCTTCAAGCAATCGCAACAGCGCGTAGATTAGGCGCGCAAGTTGAAGCATATGATATCCGTCCTGATGCGAAAGAACAGGTAGAATCTTTAGGTGCAAAACTTGTCGACACTGGCGTCAATGCTGCTGGAGAAGGTGGCTATGCACGCGAACTCACCGAAGAGGAAAAAGCGCAACAAGCTGAAGCACTGGCAAAACATGTGAAAGAAGCACACGTTGTAATTACAACGGCGGCAATACCAGGTAAACGCGCCCCCATTATTGTGACACAAGAGATGGTCGATGGCATGTTACCTGGCGCTGTGATAGTTGATATGGCAGCTGAAACAGGCGGTAACTGCGAAGCAACCAAGTCAGGAGATACACTAAAAGTCGGTGCTGTGACAATTGCTGGGCCTTTAAATCTTCCTTCAACAGTTGCGATTCATGCTTCTGAGATGTTCTCACAGAATATCTACAACCTATTAAGTCCATTCATCACTGAAACGGGCCTTGAACTCAACCTTGAAGATGAAGTTGTAAAAGACTCTCTTATTACTTACAACGGCGAGATCGTTTCTGAACGTATTAAAGCCCTTATTTCAGCATAACGCTCAAGGAGAATTTTTATGATTACAGGATTTGCAGCGCTCTATATCGTTGTCCTTTCCGCAATTTTGGGTTTCGAAGTGATCTCCCGCGTGCCGGCGATTCTTCACACACCTTTAATGTCAGGTTCTAACTTTATTCATGGAATCGTCTTAGTCGGTGCGATGATCGCACTTGGCCACGCAGATGGTTTCTTCCAAACGTCCCTTGCATTTATCGCCGTTGTCTTTGGTGCGATTAACGCTGTCGGCGGTTATTACGTCACTGACAGAATGCTTGAAATGTTCAAATCTAACAAAAAAGAGGAGAAATAATTCATGGGATCTCTCTTAGTTAATATTGGCTACTTCATTGCTGCCATTGTCTTTATCTACTCACTCAAAAGCATGAGTCATCCATCGACTGCTCGTAAAGGCATTCATTACGGTGGTATCGCAATGATTCTTGCGGTCGTTATTACGATTTTCCATCCGGCGATTACTCATCATGCGTTCTTCACTAATGTTTTCTTAATTGTTGTCGCGATTGCAATTGGCTTTGTCATCGCTAAACGTTCTGCGCTTAAAGTCGAAATGACGGATATGCCGCAGATGATTGCGATCTACAACGGTGTCGGCGGTGGTGCGGCTGCGATTATTGGCGCAATCGCACTATTACAAATCGGCATGCCGGATTCAAACAGTGATTCACGTGTTCTGCTTTTAGCAGCATTAGGTGGCTTCATTGGAGCCGTCTCATTCACAGGTTCGATCATTGCTTGGGCAAAACTTGATGGCAGAATGAATAAAACGATTCGTTACAAAAACCGTAACATCGTTAATCTATTCCTCTTTAGCTTCGCGATTCTGCTTTCAATCCTGCTTGCTTCTGAGTCTGAACCACACTACTTCATGCTCTTTATCTTCTTCGCAATCACGCTTGCATTAGGCGCTTTAATCGCTATTCCAATTGGCGGCGCGGATATGCCTGTGATTATCTCACTCTTTAACGCATTAACCGGTATTGCGGTTGCATTTGAAGGGATTGCACTTGATAACGGTGGCTTGATTATTGCGGGTACAGTCGTGGGTGCTGCTGGTACACTCCTCACGCTCCTGATGGCAAAAGCGATGAACCGTTCATTGAGTAATGTTCTCTTCTCTAACTTCGGCGAAGCTTCAAGCGAAAACACTGAGATTGAAGGATCAATGACAGAAACAGATGCAGCGAATGCGGCGATGACAATGGCATTTGCAGATCGCGTCATTATCGTTCCTGGATATGGTTTAGCCGCTGCGCAAGCACAGCACAAAGTTGCTGAGCTTGTGAAGATTCTTGAAAGCCGTGGTGTTGATGTGCGCTTTGCGATTCACCCTGTTGCCGGAAGAATGCCAGGACACATGAACGTTCTCTTAGCGGAATCAGGAATTCCATACGAGAGCATCTTTGACCTTGATGAGATCAATGGCGAGTTTAAAGATACAGATGCAGTACTTGTAATCGGTGCGAATGACGTAGTAAACCCTGTCGCTCGTACAGATAAATCAAGCCCTATCTACGGTATGCCGATTCTGAATGCTGACCAAGCAAAGCAGGTATTCGTCTTAAAACGTGGACAAGGCGCTGGTTTCTCAGGTATTGAGAATCATCTCTTCTACTTAGACAATACAGATATGGTTTACGGTGATGCTCAAAAAACCGTTAATGAAATGATCACAACTCTTAAATCACTGTAATTATTAAACTAATTAAATATTTTCGATAAAAATTCATTTCTCACAAATAACGTTAGAATCATTATTAGACTAAAATTCAGGACTTCAAGCAGTACAGATGACTTGAACTCTTTAGCTTCTAACCTAAAAGCGCTAATATCCAATTAGCGCTTTTTTATCGTCCTTCAGAAGGGGTAATAGCGAGAAAAGGGGCATTTGATGTCGGCTAGACAATTCTATGCTCATCTCATAACTGACGCGCCGACATTAGGAAAGCCAAATAAACATACTGCTGGTGCAAGATTCATAAAAGCATTCAAGCATTCAAGCATTCAAGCATTCAAGCATTCAAGCATTCAAGCATTCAAAATAATGCTGAAAGAACTTTCATCAGGATTCAACTCTAAACTTAGAAACTAACCTTGATATGTTCATAAAACTGAATGAAAACAATGAAAACAACGAAAGGCGCCATGTCTTTCATCCGCTGGCGCAAGATCCATAAAAGCATACAAACATTCACCCCAGCTTTGAGAAAGCTTTAAAAGTATTAAAAGTATTAAAAGAACAATAAAACAAATACCCCAAGGAGAAATCTATGACTAACGACAATCCCATCACTACAATCGGCCTCTTTGCTGGCAAAACAAAAAACTATCAAGACCACGAACCAAGCGCAATTGCCAAATCACCTCTCAAAGCAACCACGTTATTAACAACTCTTGGATTCGAAAGTGATGAGCAATATGAAAAGCGTTTTCATGGTGGCATTGATCGTGCACTCTGCCATTACCCTTTTGACCATTATGAATATTGGCTCACTGAATACCCTAAAGCCAAAGATCTATTCGTAACGCCGGCATTTGGCGAGAACATCTCCACCATTGGACTCACTGAAGAGAATGCCTTTATGGGCGATATCTACCAATTAGGGGAAGCGATTATCCAAATCACTCAACCAAGATCCCCTTGTTACAAACTAAATTACCACCTCAACGCTGAAGACTTCTCCCTTAAAATGCAAACATCAACCCGATGCGGTTGGCTCTATCGCGTTATCAAAGAAGGGAATGTGGAACCTTGTGCACAACTCAAGTTATTAACAAGGCTTTCTATACTTTCCGTAAAAGAAGCTCTAAACATCGCATTTAATGAGCCTTTCAATATTGATCGCACAATTGTTCTAATGAAATCCCCAGGGTTATCCACAAGCTGGATGCGGACAATGCAAACACGATTATTAACGAAAATGGTAGAACCTTTTAGTTATCGGCTTTTTAAGCAGAAGCCATAAAGTATTCATCATAGATCTAATTACAAACATCCCATTTTCATTTAAACCATATTTTTAAATATGCTATCTCCCCCATATTCAAAAACATACAATGCAAATATTATAGTTATTAAAAATAAATAATGATAAAAAATGCATCTATTGATACTA
>CAZPIQ010000013.1:0-18133 GCA_964586665.1 uncultured Ignatzschineria sp.
AAACTTATATATGGTGGACATGGGTGGATTCGAACCACCGACCCCAGCATTATGAGTGCTGTGCTCTAACCAACTGAGCTACATGTCCTGAACTAGAAGAGAATTCTATATTTTATCGCCCTTAGTGTCAACACTATCTTTCCATTTGATCATTATTTAATCCGTATTTTTTGATCGTGTTACTTCACACCCTGATAATCAATAAGTTACAAATTTAAATTCTCTTCCGATACTTAGCTTTTAAGGCCTGCCATCGTCATTACGATGCGAATAATATAGGCAAGTACAAATAAAGATAACACGCCACCTGCCCATAAAAGAACCAACCAGCCCATCTGTTTTAATTTTACAGGTATTTCCATGATTTAATCTCCTATCATTCTTCAGTCAATGATTAATCATCATAAAATCTATAAACGCTCTGTATTGAGTATTGAACATTTAGCTCAAATCGGTAACAGCGTACTCTAGAACTATAGTGAAAATCCCGGCAAATGCCGGGATCTTATATTGATCCTAATGCTAATATCCATGCCCTGCTTGCACTTTGCCACGGAAGATATAGTAGGTCCAACCTAAATAAAAAATAATGATAGGTAGCATGATAAGCGTCCCCACTAATCCAAACATCTGACTAGAGCTTGCGGAGGAGGCCATTTCTAGCGTAATACTTGGTGGGATAATATAGGGGAAAAATAGCGAGGTGTACCCTATCATGCCACATACCATTATAAAAACTGTCAAACTAAAGCGTGTACCATCACGCATATTGCCTTTTAGGAAGAGTGTTACGAGCACTAAGCCGATCACAATCATAGATGCCAATACTAAATAGAGTCTAATACCGGTTAAAAGTGGCATCAGTTTATTTGATAAGAACATCGCAACTAAGATTGCAACTAAAACGAATACAAGAGCAATAATCGTTGGTTTTACTTTTGAGGCAAGCTGACCTTTAAGATCTGCATTCCCTTTCATCTTGCCCCAGAAATTCCCTAAGAGCGCAAACATCACGATTAAACCAACACCCGTTAAAATTGAGAATGGGGAGATCCAATCAATCGAAGTTCCTGAAAAGTGAGTTCCTTCCGGCGTTACTGTAAAAATAAAACCTTCTAAGAATGCACCTGCCATCATACCCTGCATGAGCGCAGCACCATAAGACCCAACAATGAAAGAGAGCGTCCAAATCTTTTTGTGCCCTTCAGCACAGTGCACACGAAACTCAAAGGCAACCCCGCGAAGAATCAGCGCAAATAACATAATCACGATAGGTACAGTAAAGGCTTCAAGGATCACTGCATAGGCTAAGGGGAAAGCACCCATTAACGCAGCACCTCCTAAAATCAGCCAAGTTTCATTACCATCCCAAACGGGTGCGATCGAATCTACAAATTCATCTTTTGTCGCCTCTTGCTTCACAAAGGGCAATAAAATACCAACACCTAAATCAAAACCATCCGCGACAATATAAACCGCAATGCCGACTAAAATTATCAATGCCCAGACGAGCGATAAATCAATACTCATCATTATTCTCCTTTATGATCTTTAGTAGATACTTGTTCAACTGTCACGCCTTTTCTCATAAGGCGAATCATGTAGAGATAACCCGTCACGAATACTAAGGTATAGACAACGATAAATCCTATTAAGCTCAGGCTCATATGAAGAACCGTATGACTTGATACTGCATCCGCTGTACGTAATAACCCTTGTACAACCCAAGGTTGACGTCCGACTTCTGTAACAAACCAACCCGCTAGAATCGCAAGTAGCCCTGTAGGACCCATCCAAACCATAAAAGTTAACCAACGTTTATTTGTATAGAAAGTGCCTTTTTTACGCTGATAGAGACTAATTAGCGCTGCGAGCAACATCAATCCACCAAGTGCGACCATGATTCTAAAGGCAAAGAAGACAACGGGAACATTGGGGCGATCTGCTTTATCGACCTCATCTAATGCCGGTACTTGTTTTGTTAAACTATGCGTTAAGATGATCGAACCTAATGCCGGAATTGCGATCTCAAAATGATTCTTCTCAGCATCCATATCGGGAATCGCAAAAAGTACGAGTGGCGTTGCTTCATCACCTTCATTCGTCCAATGTCCTTCCATTGCGGCAATTTTCATTGGCTGATGCTCTAATGTATTTAAACCATGGAAGTCGCCGGCAATAATTTGAAGGGGAATGGTTATTACCAAGAACCACATCGACATTGAAAACATCTTTTTATACTCAGCACCTTGATGACCTTTACGAAGATGCCATGCTGAAACTGCGCCAACAAATAGTGCGGTTGTTACAAATACAGCCAATCCCATATGCACTAAGCGATAAAGGAATGAGGGATTGAAAACCACTGCGAACCAATCCGTTGGTACAACGCGGTTATCAATAATCTCGTAACCTGCTGGCGTTTGCATCCAGCTGTTTGAAGAGAGGATCCAGAACATTGATAAGAATGTTCCAAGTGCCACCATACACGTTGCAAAGAAGTGTGTTTTCTTCCCTACGCGCCCTTCACCAAAGAGCATTACACCTAAGAATCCTGCCTCAAGGAAGAAGGCTGTCGTTACTTCATACGTTAAAAGCGGACCTGTAATACCGCCGGCAAAGCGAGAAAACTCACTCCAATGGGTTCCGAACTGGAAAGCCATTACAACGCCCGATACAACTCCCATTCCGAAGTTGACCGCGAAAATATTACTCCAGAACTTATAGATATTACGGTACTTGTCTTTCCCAGAACGTAGCCAAAGAAAATGAATCACAGCGAGATACGAGGCAAGACCTATCGTAATTGCTGGAAAAATAATATGAAATGACACAGTAAAGGCAAACTGTATGCGCGCTAAATCCAGCGCTTCAATCCCAAACATTTAGATCTCCTAAATTTAAGTGAAACTATTATAATTAGTGTGACACTTTAACGATGATCTAAGTCAAAACATAGGGGCAGTTTAGCCAATAAAAGCAGTACAGTTTCCATATTTAGCACAGATTTAACTCAAAATAGGTAATCTGTTATGGTTTTTGGCAAAATATTTTGCAAAAAAAGCCCAAATAATCAGCACAATAATGCTTTTAAGAAAGATTGTTTTTGTGCCATTGATTAGCTTTTATTCAGATTCTGACATTAATTCACGAATTAGTCGCCCCAAAACAGCCACTGCATCATCTAACTTATGATGCCAACGCATTCCATAATTAAGACGAATATGATGCTCATATTGCTGTGATGCTGAAAAAATCGGCCCAGGTGCAATGCTGATTTTATAACTTAAAGCTTGTCGATATAGCTCAAGTGCATCAATGGACTTGGGCAATTCTATCCAAAGAAAATAACCGCCATGAGGGACTTCTAAACGAATCTCTTTTGGAAAGCTCTTCTCTACTGCTGATAACATCCGCTTTTGAGAATGCTGTAATTCCGCACGAAGTTTTGTGAGATGGCGATCATAATGACGATGTTTAAGATAGTGGCTAATTGCTAATTGTGATGGCACCGACGGAGAGATCGTTGTCATGAGCTTTAAGCGCTCAATGGCATTGGCATAACGCCCAGCTGACACCCAACCCACCCGAAATCCCGGCGCGAGAGATTTACAAAATGAATCACAATGAAGTACTAATCCCTCCGTATCCAATGATTTTAGATAGTGAGGGAGTTTTGTCCCATAATAGATTTCAGAATAGACATCATCCACAATCGCCGGGATTTGGTAATGACTAATCAGTTGATAAAGTTTCTTTAAATTTCCAAGAGGTATAGTGCATCCTGTCGGGTTTTGAAACTTTGTCATTAAGACAACAGCCTTAATATCAAACTGCTCCAACATCTCTTCTAAATAATCGATATCCATTCCCACACTCAAAGCCATTGGTATTTCAATAGCTTTCAGTTGAAGTCTTTCCAAAATCTGTAATATTGCATAAAAACAAGGGGATTCTATCGCCACCAAATCGCCGGGCTTTGTCGTCGCTTGAAGCGAAAGGCTTAAGGCTTCCATAGCGCCACTGGTAATCACGATCTCATCTTCACTAATTTTCAGCCCATTGAGCAGATAGCGTAGTTCGATCTGACGCTTTAATTCAGGGCAACCGCCGGCCATATCCGTCACAAGCTCATAAGGCGTTGAGGCAAGCGCATTTAATCCCTTTGCCATACTCTCTGTTAAATGATTAATGGGAAAAAGCTCAGGACTTGGAAATGCCGAACCAAAGGGCACATTAGTATTATCTTTATGAGCTGTTAATACTGAGAATATAAAATCACTGACTTCAACTTCTCGCTCTCGCGCCTGACCACTACTTGCCACATGCGCACTTCCATCAGAAAGCTTTGAAAATGCGGGCTTAACGTAAAAACCTGATCGCTCTTTCGCAAAAATAATCCCTTGCGTTTCTAAAAGATAGTAAGCCTGCTGAATCGTTGCAGGGCTTACGTTAAACATTTTACTCGCTTTACGAATAGAAGGGAGTTTATCAGTATGCTTGATAACGCCGGCACGAATAAGATCTCGAATCTCATTCGCTATTTTTTCATAAAGTGTCATGTCATTCCCTAGTTTCTGCTATTTTTTCTAAGCATAGCATAGTGAAATATTGTTATGTACCTAATTTTTTTGAAGAAATGGGAATCATCTAGTTATTTAGAACGATCTCTAAAAAATCTGCTAAAAGGCGTGAGAAGTTAGCGATGACAACATCAATACAACTCTTTGATTTAACAAGCAACACTCCTAAAACCACGTATTAATTTCGCCACTTATTAGCAATACCTTTAGATTGTGTTAGCTTGTAGTTATAGATACTTTCCCACCCTTAATGCTTTCTCTCAATCTATTCATGACAATCACTCATATCATTATCACTGTGACCTTTATCCTTGCGGCAATTTTGCATGGATTAACGGGATTAGGCTTCCCGATGATCACAACTAGCGTACTTGCTAATATTATTTCATTTGAAAATGCGATTATTATGGCGCTCCTACCATCGCTCATCATCAATATTATTATGTTGGTCTCGCAAAATGAGAGACCCATTCTGCAAGAGCTAAAATATTACTTAAAGCACTACTGGTTATTAATCGCAGCCACGATTATCGGCGGGTATTTAGGTGTAAAGTTATTGCTGATACTTGAAGTAGTTTATCTCTATTTACTCCTCTCCTTTGTCATTCTCTTTTATGTTACGAGCACTTTCATGGGTATTCGCTGGCGAATTCCCAGCAATCCTATCACGCTGATTTTATTTGGCTTAATCGCCGGCATTATCGGGAATGCAACGAATGCCATGGCACCGCTTCTAATGATCTACTTGCTCTCAACAGATAAAAGCACTCAAGAGATTATTAAAGCCGGCAATCTTGCCTACCTAACCGGCAAAATCGTGCAATTTTGGATGCTAAAATCGGCCATTTTTGCACTGCCTTCATCAAGCTTACTCTTTTTACTACTTCTTACAGTGATATCAATAGTCGCACTTTTCATCGGTATTCGTTGCCGCCAATATGTCTCAAAGATCTTTTTTGTGAGAATGATCTTGATTATTCTCTTAATTTTAGGCATACGAGCAGGAATAAATGGTATCATGTTGCTCTTAGGATAGATTTCATCGAGCTTTGCGCAGATAGATAAAAAAAGTTACAGACATGAATTGCGCGTTTACCATATCGAAATATTTTTTCGGATACATCACGATGCCCCTTATTACCATTTCGGCTTTGACCCTAATGGGGCTTTCGCTCGTCCATTCGGAAAATCTCTGGGTCGTTTATCTCGGCATTCTCTACTTTATCCTATTACTACTTCTGCCCCTTATTAACATCAGCAGATGGCTCTATCTCTCAACATCTGAAGCTTTTATGATTACCCTGGCCTGGATTGGATTTATTCTCTATCTTCTATTCTTTCGTCATGTGAACCCGTTCTATCCAAGTATTATGGCACTTGTGCCGATTATACCGACCTTCAAAGCTATCGGAGATCGATTCTTAAAACTCAGCCGTAAGCTTTTTGCACTACGCCCTTTTAAAAGTGAATTTGAAAAAGATCGTCACGCAAGCACCTATGCATTAGAAGATATCGATCAGATGGACGGGGAGACTTTCGAGCATTATGTTGCCAATCTTCTGCATATCTATCAATTTAAAAAAATCAAAGTATCAACTTATAGCAATGATAAGGGATTAGATGTTTATGCCGAACATGAAAAGCTTCGTTATGGTTTTCAATGTAAACGTTGGGCGAAAAATATCCCCTTGTCAGCCGTACAAGAGATCTATACTGCAAAAGATCTCTATGATCTCGATAAAATCGTGGTGATTACCAATAGTGGTTTTACGAAAGCGGCAATTGAAGCATCAATTAAGCTTGATGTCATTTTAATTGATCGCAAACGCCTCGGAGAAATGATCAACCACATTCAGCCGAATCAACCCAAACCGCGTGCCAATACTCAACCCAACAAACCGACTCGCAAAAAAGGGCGGAGCCTTGATATTAAAACGAGTCAACGCTATTCGTAATATTCTTGATCATCCTTATCTTGAGATGTTTCTTATCTTGAGATGTTTTTGAAGTTTTTATATGAAATCCTCAACAAAAAGCGCCACAACTTTACAAGTGTGGCGCTTTCAATCGATTGGTTTACCGAATCATTTCTAGAGGAAAATAAATACTATTTTTTCTATTTTTTTCTATTTTTTCCAAACTTCTGTCACCAACATACACGTCGTCGGCTCTTCTGACTCAACAATGAAATCAACATCATCACGTTCTTTAATTAATACAGAATCATACTCAGCAAGACGAACCGCATCACCACCAAGGACTAATCGGCAACCTGAAAATACAGTCACAAGTGTGTAATCACCTTTACGGCTATAGACTTCTTCTTTGCCTAAAGTCACACATTTAAGCTCATGCTCAACAGCTGAATCACGGCTCATCACGTTATAATCTAAAACAGGGCCATCTGCGCTTAAAATTTCCGCATGCTCGCCACCATCAAATTTCACAACAGGTCCTTGGTAAGCAAGTGTTTTCTGTTCATCACCAAGCTTTAGCTCTGCACTTTTACCTGAAAGAACGCTTAAGCTTCTAGAAACGCCTGGGTGATGCGCAAAATGCCCTGGGAAAATAATCGCAGCTGCACTCACGCGCCATTCAAAATTCTCTAGAGTCGCATCTAACGGCCAAATCACGATTTGACGCGTAGTGCCTAATCCATTTTTCCACGGCTCTTCAACAAGTGTACTGTATTTTATGAGTTCCATAATTTTCTTAAGCTCTCTTCAATTTGATCATCAAAATGGATGTTTATACATCGTAAAGCATTGATAATATCAAGCTTTAAACATCATATAACATCTCAATATAATAGAGATTTTTAGTCATTTTTGCAAAGATTCTGCAAAAGATTTCCGTAATACACACATAGTCAATTGATTTACACACTACCCTCTCATTTTTCAAAGAATTCTCCACCTCTTCAATTCGATTTTTTTAAAGCGAGCTTTAAAGCAATTCTTGAATACTATTTTTGCGCTTGTTTTATAACTTTCATTAGATATTTTGTACATTTAGCCTTAAAATTACTCTCTTTACGGTCATCAAAAGGGCTTAATAACCATGTGTGGAATCTTCGGAATCGTTAGTCAAGAACAGAACATCCTTCCTACCCTCTTAAAAGGGTTAGAGAGACTCGAATATCGCGGGTATGATTCCGTCGGTATTGCATTCTTAGAAGATGAAAAACTCGAACGTATCCGTGCCGTTGGCCGTGTTCAGAATCTTCTAGCTGATGCTGAAGGCCACAAAAGCGCTATTGGTATTGGCCATACACGCTGGGCAACCCATGGTGGTGTTTCCGTTTCAAATGCACATCCCCATCAATCTCATCATCTCATGATCGCGCATAACGGCATTATTGACGCCTATGAAGAGCACAAGAAACGTTTAATGAGCATCGGTTATACTTTCGAATCTGAAACGGATACCGAAGTATTAGCACATCTTTTACATGAAGCTACGCTCACTCATTCTAATCTTGTCGATGCGGTTAATCATGTTATCAAAAGCGTCACCGGTAACTATGCACTTTTAGTGCTAGATCAAAATGATCCCTCACAAATCGTAGCAACTATGCAAGGTTGTCCGCTGATTTTGGGTTTAAAAGAGAATGCGACTTATATTGCCTCTGATGTTGCGGCAATTATCTCTGAAACCAACCGCCTTCTCTATCTTGAGAAAGGGGATTTAGTGGTCATGAATGCCGGTAATCTTGGTCTTTTCACCAATCAAGCGGGTCACACATATAGCCAAGCGGAATTAGAAGCCAAAGTGAAGATCTCTGATCTCTCACTTGAAAAGCTCGATATTGGTCATTATAAGCACTTCATGCTTAAAGAGATTTTTGAGCAACCTTTCGTGATCGAAAAGACAGCTGAAAAAGCACTCCAAAATGAATTTGATGCAAGTCTCTTTGGCGACAAAGCTGCGACTATTTTCCCACAAGTGAAACGTATTCAGGTCCTTGCTTGTGGAACATCTTACTTTGCCGGCTTAACTGCGAAATATTGGTTAGAGAGTATTGCTAAAGTCCCGACATTCGTTGAGATCTCTAGTGAATATCGCTATCGTGATGTCCTCATGGAAGAGGGTACCATGATCGTGACGATCTCCCAGTCTGGGGAAACCCTAGATACCATTGAAGCAATGAAGCATGCGCTTGAAAATGGCGTATTTGCATCGCTTGCGATCTGTAATGTCAAAGAGAGCGTCTTACCGCGCACAAGCGATTGCCGATTCTACACTGAAGCCGGCATTGAAGTCGGTGTTGCCTCTACTAAAGCATTCACAACCCAATTAGCAGCGCTCTTTATACTAGCGAATAGCATTGCTAAAGCACGAGGTATTCTTAAGGCTGAAGCGCTTTCTAAAAATGTGCAAAGACTGCGCGAATTGCCGGCAATGATCATTCAGAGCTTTAACTGCCAAGAACTCGCAAGCCAATGGGGAACACTTCTCCTTGAAGCTAAAAGTGCGCTCTATCTCGGCCGTGGTATCCACTTCCCGATTGCGGCAGAAGGCGCGCTAAAACTCAAAGAGATCAGTTATATTCATGCCGAATCCTACCCTGCCGGCGAATTAAAACATGGTCCACTCGCACTTGTCGATGAACAGATGCCGATCATTGCCCTACTACCGCATGATGCGCTCTTTGAAAAAGTTCGTGCGAATCTTCATGAAGTATTAGCCCGTAAAGGCAAACTCTTTATCATCACAGATAGCCAAGTTGCACTCGATGATTTAAAAGGCGCCCACATCATGCAAGTACCGGAAGTCTGCGATGCACTTAGCCCTATTCTACTTACAATTCCTGTGCAATTAGTCGCTTATTACGCAGCGCTTGCTCGTGGCGAAGATATTGACAAACCTCGCAACCTTGCGAAGTCTTTAACAGTTGAGTAACTTGTTATCATTACTATATTGAGTATTCGTAATAACAAACATAGTAAAAGCCGAAATGATTTTTTCATTTCGGCTTTTCTATTTACATACCCCATATAGTCAATATTCAGTATGATCGTCAATCATCATTTCCCATTGTAGCAAACATCATTAGTATTAAGCCAATCCCCATTGCTAGAACAAGCGCAAGATATGCACCTACTGTCAAAATTGGAAGCTGAATTAAGCTTCCAAAACTTCCATACAAAAAATCCGTCTCAATGATATTGTTAATCACTATCCCAATATAGATAATGCCCCCAAGGACCGCCATACTAATCCCAATCCATCCCTCATACCCTACATTTAATGTTGAATTTTCAAACATAATCATTCCCCACAAAAATAGCGCACCCGCAATACCCGATCCTGCTAATAATGGTATTGTTAAAAATCGATAACCAAACTCATCCTCACAGTGATCATCTAAAAATTTTAGCCCTACGCCAATCATTAAGAGTACAAAAAGTGCAGCTATTATTATGGGTAGCGTCAAGGGGATGGTTGTCATTGGTATTGTCATTTTATGTATATCCTTAAAAATACACATTTATACTACTATAATTATAACTATTAACAAATTTAACAAATTAGTTATTTAAACAAAAAATATATATCCGAATATATTTCCTTATTGCTGTTGAATTTTATTTCATAACAATATTTTCTGCCATTCCCTAAGCATGTTAGGCATCAATATCAATAAATTATTCCCATCAAATATCTTTAATCCTGGTATTAAAATCTTAATCTGTAGTCCTTGTGCCACCTTAATAAACTCGATCAGATCCCGATCGATCTGTGCATGAAATACAATAGTGCCATCGCTATAATAGCAATCACTAGGAACTTTGACTTCTTCTACCTGATCAATTACAAGAAAAGCAGAAGAACCCACATCACCGCATTGATAATCCGCATCATAATCTCGCCAATTGATCTCTTCAGTCTCTGAACGCGTTGCTGGACTATAGATTTCAATTTCATATGCCGGGACTTCTTTTTCAATTCGGTAAAACATGATTGACAATGCATCACTCATCCGAGAAGTACTAACCCACATTGTATTCCCTTCATACATCTCTTTTGTTATCGCCATGAGTTAATCCTTTATCATGCGCTCGTTCTTGATCCCCCATTATATTGCAACTCAAATGGGGAAAATGATTTTATCATCAATGCAATTTCTAAATACAAGCTTCAGCTATTTCAAACCATATTTCTCATTCAATCCATCAACTAAAAGTAGACAGAAAAATGCCGAGGGATTTTCATCCTCTCGGCATTTTTATAAAATAAACTATTTGTAACAGCTAATAAAATCTATTCAAAATAACAATCTTTTAGTCGAACATATAACGATAAGTGATTGCTATATTCCCGCCTCGGCGTTTGCCAAAGTAACCTTGGGCATCGATATTAATTTTACTTCTGTTTAAGAAGCTATCTTCGTTTTCACTATAGGGCTGATACTCGTACCCAATCCCCACAACGCCTGTTGAGCCTTTTAAGCCAGGTGCATTCACGGCAATGCCAGCAATCCTTGCATCCCCTTTGGCATCAAATTCGTATTGATAGCCAAATGATGCATTAAAGGTGGATTCATCAGTGACGTTTACTTCATAACGAGTTTTGATCTCCGCAATCGATGAGGTTAATCCACCAAAATCAATCGTATCGCCATCAATCGTTACGGTATCTGAGCCGATATGGCTGTACATATAACGTAGTGAAGTATCTAAGCGACTTGTTTCATTAAAGGGATAGACATAACCGCCACCAACATAACCACTAAAATACGTGGACTTACTATTGTAGTTTGCGAATGTTCCGCCACCCGTTAAGATATCGTTCGATGAATAAGTGGTTTTAATACGTCCGACTTGTGCGCCAAAGTCCGCATAAAGTGCTTCGTTAAACTCGTAAATCCCGGAGAAGCCGATGCCATAACTACTATTATGCCCTTTCCCTTTAACTTGCCCTAATGTGGTATTGTTGTAGCTCTTATAATCATCATAACCATATGAGATATAACCTGCGATCGAGAGCGCATTTTGCTTATAACCCGCACCAATTAATGCATCAAAAGTATCTGCGGTAATATGAGAATCGAGCTGATAACGATCACGCCCACCTTGCATCAATACAAATGGCGTTACCTTACCATGCACTAAATCATGCATCGCTGGGTCTTGTAAACCATGTTTACGGGTGATGTTCATCAGTGCTGCTAATCGATCTGCGACCATAGGCTGAACGTTGGCTTCGACGAGTTCTTCATCAATTTCTTTTTCAGAAACAACTTTCGCTGTTACCATGTTCGTTTCATCATCTATCTCATATTCAACTTCGATAACGTTGGCGAGCCCCATTTGAAGCTCATGAGTTTCACCTGGTGCGAAAAACTCTGATAAATTCTCTATCTCAACCAAAGAACCACTAGCAACATTACGATCTCCCATCGAAACAACAGCGCCATCAGCTGAGAGAAGGTGGATTTGGTCTCCGACACGCATCATCTTTTCACCCGAAATCCCCTTTAAGAGAATTGATGGATGATTTTTTGTAACGATTTTTTGACCGGTTGCTCCATCGATCGCCCATGTATCTTCACTATGAAGCTCTTTTTTAACAGTAATCATCGCTGTATCAGCATTGATTAAATTGCTGTTGCTATCATTGACATAGAGATTATATTCTGCAAAGTTACCAAGCTGATCTACTTGAAGAGGCTTTCCATGAAAATCAAAAACGTTACCCGTGACTGCATCTTTCGTAATAACATTCCCTGAAATAAACCCTCCCCAAATGCTTAAGTTAGGATTAGATAATGTCGCATTTTCACCAATTTTCAGATACGAGTGAGTTGTCGAAATCGTTCCATAGTTTTCTGTTTGCCCAGGAAAATGATCGATTCTTGCACGAGAGACAAAAATTTGTTTTCCTTTAAACTCCCCCCCGGTTAAAGTCATTTTACCTATTGCATCAGCGCTTTTCATGCCAGATGCCCAAGCAGATTGTAAGCTCCCTTTAACTGTGCCACCACTCATGTTCAGTGTACCTTTAGCCTGAGCATAGCTATCACGATTCGTTCCTTTTTCATTAATATAAGCAACAGAAGCCCAAGCATCCCCCTCAACCAAACCTCCTGAAATATCCATTTGACTATCAGCGATCGAAACACTTGTCGTTTTATTATTGCTATAGACGCCATGTAAACGCGCCTTTATTTCACCACCAGTCATTTTTACATGCCCTTTCATGCGGCTTTCATCGGTATAAGCGGTCAATACACCATAAACGTCAAAAGTAAAAAGCCCATCATTAATTTCCACATATCCTTCTGCTTCTGTAGTTTTTGCATGAGCATAAACCCCATAAACAAAACTATCGACACTACCGCCATTAATAACAAGATTTCCCTTTGCAAAGGTATCTGCTGTGAGACTCTGACTCAATATCGTTGCACCTGTCAAAGTATTCCGTAATTCACCACCTTCAACTAGAACACTACCAATTGCTGTAATTTTAGAACCACTAAAGTCATAATTGATATTAATACCTCTAGTCATCGCACCAGAAATGTCACCCCAACTTCCATCACGAACAATGACCGAACCGATTGCATCAACCGTCACAGGAACGCCGTGTAAATTCGTATCAAATTCGACACCAGCACCCACAACCTCAGCGGTATTACTACCATTAATGAGTTCTATTGATGTATTAATCACATCAACCTCAGAATCACCTTTGGTGTAGCCACCAAAGATATATTTAGGAATTGTAATGTTCGGAGAATTAGGGTCAAAATCAACGATAACTAGATTGTTATTTGTAATATATTGACCATCTTTCATCGGGTAAATACTGTTATCTTGCGTTAATAAACTCGTATTTTTTCCATCATAGAAAAGAGGCTCTCCACCTGATACACCAGCATAACTTGTTGCTGCTAACGACATTAATAATAATGTAGATAATGCTAATGACAATTTTGTTTTATTTGTTTTTAGTTTCATATTATTTCCAATAGTTAAGTTGAACATTAGAGGAAATACTGCCTAATCTAAAGAGATATCAGTGACCTCTAGCCATTTAAACATAATCACTTAAATGATTGATTTAAAAGCCAATTAAACCAAACCAACCCCATACAACATAACATAAATACAACAATAAATATATTGATATAATTAATTGTAAATATTTTTAAATAAAATTAGTAAAAATTTTGATTGATGAAAAAGGGATGAATGCTCATCCCTTTTGTATTTAATACCTATCTTTGAAATTCAAGATCTATATTACTTCTTCTATTTCTAACATCCGCTGATTCACAGCCCCTTTCTGTAAATCCCGCCCTAGCCAGAGATAAATAAGCGGGAGTACAAAAAGCGTGAAGAGTGTGCCGATTAGCATGCCGGTAATAATGACTAATCCTAATCCTGATCGGCTTACAGCGCCGGCACCTGTGGCAAAAAGAAGCGGAATAAGACCAAAAACTAACGCCGCCGTTGTCATAATGATCGGACGTAGACGAATCTTGGTGGATTCAATAATCGCTTCCTGCTTAGATAGCCCCTCTTTTTGTAGGTTGTTGGCAAATTCTACGATTAAAATCCCATGCTTACTGATGAGACCAATTAAGGTCACTAACCCGATCTGCGTATAGATATTGAGGCTCGCAAACCCTAACGCTAATGGCAAAAGCGCACCAAAGATAGAGAGTGGCACCGTCATGAGAATAATACAGGCATCTTTAATCGACTCGTATTGTGCAGCTAATACTAGAAAAATCATCATAATGGCCGCCATAAAAGCATAAAAGAGCGCATTGCCTTCCTCTGTAAATTGACGTGAATCTGATTGCCAATCATGACTAAAAGATGCCGGAAGCTCGCTCATTAATCCTTCAAGATAGCTCACAGCTTCTCCCATCGTCACATTCGGTGCTAAAATCGCCTCAAGCGTCGCCGCATTTTGCTGATTAAATTGATTCAGTTGATTTGGCTCCATGCGCTCATCGAGCGTAATAAGCGTAGAAAGTGGTACAAGATCCCCCGTGATCGTTCTCACATAGTGTTGATTCAATTTACCAACAATATCGCGCTGAGAGGGCAGACTTTGAGGAATCACATCATACGCGCGACCTTCCATACCAAAGCGATTAATATAATTCTCGCCCATTAAGATTGAAAGTGTATCGCCAACTTCTTGAAGAGAAACCCCTAGGGATGCTGCTTTTAAGCGATCGATCTCCATCTCCACAACGGGATTATTGTAATAGAGATTGCTATCGACAACGACAAATAACCCGCTTTCCCACGCTTTTGTCTTTAATTTCTCAATCTCTTCATAGAGCGATAGATAATCATCTGGCGTTCTCAGCACAAGTTGTACCGGCAATCCTCCTGAAGATCCTGGTAATGCGGCAAGTTGGAAGACAAAAATAGAACTGCCCTCAACCTCATTAACTTTCGCTTGAAGCTCTGCCTGTACCGCTTCAGCTGTGCGTGCTCGATCGCCCCAGCGATGAAGAATAATGCCACCGATGCTACTTGAAGGAAGTGTCCCACCATTGATGATCCAACTACTCTCTGTTTCAGGAATCGTTGCAAAAATCGCCTCAAGTTTCAGGTTAAATTTCTCCGTATAAGCTAAATTGCTATGCTGAGGTCCTTTAACCGCAGTGAGTAAATTCGCTTGATCTTCCATCGGCGCAAGCTCCTTTTCACTCTTTTGATATAGAATGGGAATTGAGATTATCACCAATATCATCACGCCCAATGTCACCCATGAGTAGTTAAAAGAACCTCGTAATCCTTTCTCATAACTATTGGCAAAACGATTGAAGAAACTATCCGCGATTTTTGCCATCTTGCCGGCATCACGACTCTCTTTAAGGAGATAAGAGCTCATTACCGGCGATAGCGTTAATGCAATAACCCCCGAAACCAACACTGAGCCTGCGAGTGTTAAAGCAAATTCTTTAAAGAGCGACCCTGTTAAGCCACCCATAAAACCTATCGGCGCATAAACCGCCACTAACGTAATCGTCATCGCAATCACTGGGCCAATCACCTCTCGCGCGGCAATAATAGAGGCGGTAACAGGCGATTTTCCTTCATCAATATGCCGGTGGATATTCTCTACAACGACAATCGCATCATCAACCACTAAGCCAATGGCTAAAATCATCGCAAGGAGCGTTAATAGATTAATCGAGAAACCAAACAGATACATTAATCCAGCAGCACCTAACATCGACAGTGGAATCGTGGCGACCGGAATCAGGACACTCCTAAAAGAACCTAAACAGAGATAGATCACTAAAATAACAATCACTAGCGTTTCAAAGAGTGTCTGAATCACGGCGTCAATTGAAGCATCGATAAAACGCGCAGTTTCAAAAGAGAGATTTACAGAAGCCCCCGGCGGAAGCGTCTTTTCAATACTTGGCAATAACGTTTTTATCCCCTCCACAATCACAAGCGGATTAGCGCTTGGCGTTGGGAAAAAGCCTAGATAGACTGCGGATGTACCATTATGAAAGGCGCTAGTATCTGTTGAGGAGGCTGTTAACTCGACCTTTGCAACATCCTTTAAGCGCACAATACCGGTATTTTCACCGCGACTATTTTGGGCAATGACTAATTCTTCAAACTCTTGAAGAGAGCTTAAATCACTATTCACTCGAATATTAGTAATCACGTATTCCCCATCAATTCTCCCCGGCGTTGCTTGATAGTTATTTTTTAAAAGCGCTTGAGAGAGATCGGTTGCCGTTAGATTTCGCCCGGCAAGCTGATCGGCATCTACCCAAATTCGCATAGAGAGTGCTTGCCCACCATAAACCACTAATTTTGCAACGCCGGGAATGCCGGAAAAGAGAGGCTCTACAACGCGCGAGATATACTCAGTCATCTCAGGAATGGGAATATCTTCTCCCGAAAATGCCACATACGCCACCGCGGTTGAATCGCCGGCAGTTCGTTCTATCACAGGATCATATGCTTCTTTGGGAAGCTTATAACGAATCTGATTGACCTTTGCCATCGCTTCCGTTAAAGCAGTCGATGAATCCTGATTCAAAAGCATTCTTGCTGTCACAACGCTCATGCCATCTGTTGAGCTTGATGTGAGGTAATCAATCCCTTCGACAGATGAAATCGCGTGTGAAATGGGCTGGGTAATAAATCCTTGAATCAACTCCGCAGAAGCGCCGGGATAACTCGTGGAAACAGAGATAGTCGAGCTTTCTAATAACGGATATTGCCGAATAGGAAGTTTGTTAAAAGCAAATACACCGATCATCACCATCATCAATGTAATTGCGAGTGATAAAATGGGTCTTGCGATAAAGAGATCTGTAAATTTCATACGCACCTCCTATTTCGAATCAAGGTCTATGGGCATTGATAAACTCTGTGAGAGCGTGTCACTTGTGCCTTCGATGATTAATGCACCATCACTGAGCTTATGTTGCCCCGAAACAACAACCTTATCGCCCAACTTTAATCCCTTTGTAATCTCCACAAATCCTTGATACCTTTCCCCGATCTCAACGCGCACTGCTTGAGCCTGGAGTATCTCTTCTTCATTCTCTTTCGCAATGAGGATCGAGCTTCCATAGATCGTATAGGTTAAAGATGTTTCTGGAATCATTAACGCCGGTTTAGATTCCGCCATGACCAAAGCTTTCACGAACATGCCACTTTTTAGTACCTGTGAATTCAATTCTTCATCATTTGGCACCTTCGCTTGAACCGCAATCAAACGCGCATCACTGATCTTTGGATCAATGGCACTAATGCTTGCTGATATTTTAAGCGGAATATTGGAAGCATTCTGATTTACCAAAAGTGTAACGGGTTGACCAAGCTGAATTAAGCCGGCATATTTCTCATCAAGTGTAAAATTGGCTTTAAATTGGCGATCATCCACCAGAGTGACGATCTCATCGCCGGCGTGAAGCATCTCACCTAAGTGTACTTTTCTAATTCCCACCACACCGCTAAATGGCGCGCGGATATGTTTCTCCGCAATCACCGCCTCAATCTCAGCAATCATCGCATCGATCTGTGCTAAACGAGAAACCGCTTCATCATATTGTGACTGCTCAATTGCTTTCACCTCAGCAAGCCCACGAAAACGATTTACCTGCTTTTGCCAAAAGGCTTGATCAGCCATTAAACGCTGTCGATCGCTGATTTCTCTCTGATCATTGAGCTGAAGGAGTAATTGCCCTTCTTGCACGAACTCGCCTGATTCAAAATAAATGGCAACGATTCTGCCGGAAGCCTCTGATGCAAGCGTGATTTCACTCTCTGCTTCTAACTCCCCGATGCCACTATAAATAATCGGAAGATCGTAAAATTCAGCTTCATACAACGCCACTTTTGCCAGCGGATAGGTGTTACTGCCGGCATCTTCCGTAAAAAAATACTTCAAACACAAAACAACGATGAAGATCAACCCTAAAAATAGGACAATCATCAAGATATGCCGTTTTTGATTTTGATCATTGTTCTCCGGCGGACTTTTATCCATGAGCATCGCTCTCTCATCTTGATTCATACTTCCATTCTCCTAGCAAAATAGACTTA
>CAZPIQ010000013.1:18233-30390 GCA_964586665.1 uncultured Ignatzschineria sp.
AGCATCGCTCTCTCATCTTGATTCATACTTCCATTCTCCTAGCAAAATAGACTTAGCCTTACTCAAGTTGAGTAAGCACCATTGACTTTTAAATTGCTTCGAAGTATAAAACCTCAAGTAAGCTTGAGGTCAAATCATTGGCGTGAATTAACCCCATTAATAAACCTAAGCATGCCCCAAAAAATGTAACTACTCTCAGTACAAGAGAAACCCCATAAGCCATCTTTATAATCAGTAGAGAGAATTAGAACAATGACAAAGCCTCAATATGATCCTAATCGCCTTCTCACGATTGGTGAAGTTGCTGAACGATCCGGTGTGCCGATCTCAACGATTCACTTTTATGAGGAGAAAGGCCTGATCAAAAGCACCCGTAATAATGCCAATCATCGCCGATTTCGCTCCTACGTCTTGCGCTATATCGCTATTATTAAAATTGCACAACTGACCGGCATTTCGCTCTCTGATATTAAGCAATCCCTCGGCGAATACCCAAGTGATACCAAGCTCACAAAAGATGAGTGGCAACGTATTTCATCACGCTGGCGTGAGGATCTTGATCAACGAATTACCTATCTCTCAAGACTTCGCGATGAGCTCGATAGCTGTATCGGCTGTGGTTGCCTGTCGATGGAGAGTTGTCCGCTTCGTAACCCAAATGATTTCCTCGGCGAAGAGAAATCAGGACCGGTTATTTTAGAGCGAGAAATAGCGGTGGCGATTGATGATCTTTTACCCACTTCTAAAACAGTTGATGCCTGAATCTCTAGATCAGTTTTAATCCATTAATCGATAAATATTTCGTCATTATCAAAAATCATAAATTAGGCGATAAATTAGGCAAAATAAGCGATTTTACAAAGATCAATCCCCTTTGAAGTTAACAGTGACTTACATTTTAGCTTTAGCTCATTATCATTTTTTGTTATTGTAAATTCATCTAATACCCTAATTACAATCTTAACTTCAACCTTTTATTATTCTGCGACTTCATCAATTTTACCGATATCAATATTGAGGTTCTCTATAACAGATCGCTGAACAAGACCACATTTAGGGGTCAATTCACTTCGCAATGGACCAAAGGGGGTTCCTATGCCTAGTTATATCGCTGAGTTTATCGGCACTGCTGTGATGATTTTGTTTGGAGGAGGCGTTGTTGCTAACGTCGTGTTAAATCGCTCAAAAGCAACCGGCGGTGGCTGGATTGTCATTAGTATGGGCTGGGGATTTGCGGTCATGTTGGCTGTTTATGCGGTGGGAAAATATAGTGGCGGTCACTTTAATCCTGCTGTAACACTCGGTCTTGCGATTACAGGGAAATTCCCATGGATTCATGTCATTGGCTACGCCCTTTCGCAAATTGCCGGCGCAATGCTCGGCGCATTAATCGTCTTTTGGCATTTTAAACCTCACTTTGCTGTCACTGACAATGCTATCGCCAAACGGGATATTTTCTGTACAACGCCGGCGATTGAAGATTACCCCAATAACGTCATTTCTGAAGTGATTGGCACAGCGATCTTAATCTTTGCGATTCTCTTTATCGGCATTAATGAATTTACCGGCGGTTTACAACCTCTAATTGTCGGTTTCCTAATCATGGCCATTGGTTTGAGCTTAGGCGGAACAACCGGATATGCCATTAATCCTGCCCGCGATTTGGGGCCTCGTATTATGCATGCGCTTCTCCCTATTCCTGGAAAAACTGATTCTAACTGGGCTTATGCCTTTGTGCCGGTATTAGGACCACTCGTTGGCACCATTATTGGTTCTGCGCTCTACGGCATTATCTATCGAGAAGGTGCCGGCAATACGATGAGCATGATGGGTGCGATCATCTGGCTTATCATTGGATTAATCTCACTGTTTGCACTGATTCAATTTGCGAAAAAACGCGCCTCACTTCAACATAAGGTTGAAGCAAGCCCTGATCAATATTAATCAAGCGTCTTAATCAACAATCCCAAAATCAAGGCATCCAAAAACTTTCATAAAACATTCATAAAACTGATGCCATCATCAACAAATTACAACCCTATCAGTAAGCGAAGTCTTACAACTCTGAGAAAGGATCTACTATGCAAAAATATGTCATGGCAATCGATCAAGGCACTACAAGCTCTCGCGCAATTATTTTTGACAAATTGGGGAATATCAAAGGCTCTGCGCAAAAAGAGTTCCGCCAAATCTTCCCTCATCCTGGCTGGGTTGAGCATGATCCGACCGAAATTTGGGCTTCTGTACTCTCTGTCATTACCGAAGTCTTAACTGAAAATAATATTGAACCTTCACAAATTGCGACAATCGGTATTACCAATCAGCGCGAAACAACGGTTGTTTGGGATAAAGAGACGGGACTGCCGATCTATAACGCGATTGTTTGGCAATCAAGACAGACTGATAAGATCTGCGAAAAACTTAAAAAAGAAGGCCATGAGCCTCTCTTTAGAGAGCACACAGGACTTCTTTTAGATCCTTACTTCTCCGGCACAAAGGTCTCTTGGATTTTAGATCACGTAGAAGGCGCGAGAAGCCGTGCTGAGAAGGGAGAACTCCTCTTTGGTACGATCGATTCTTGGTTGATTTGGAAACTCACAGGGGGCGAAGTTCACGTTACTGACTACTCTAATGCAAGTCGTACGTTAATGTATAACATCTTCGATCTTAAATGGGATGAAGAACTCTTAAAAATCCTCAATGTGCCGATGGCAATGCTTCCACGTGTTGCATCTTCTTCTGAAGTATACGGCACGACATCTGCACAAAGCTTCTTAGGCCATGAAGTCACTATTTCAGGCGCGGCTGGCGATCAACAAGCCGCGCTATTTGGTCAAGCATGTTTCTCAGAAGGGATGGCAAAAAATACCTATGGCACTGGTTGCTTCATGCTCATGAATACCGGCGATAAAAAAGTGCGCTCTGAAAGGGGTCTTTTAACAACACTTGCTTGGGGAATTGATGGCAAGGTGCAATATGCACTCGAAGGCTCAATCTTTGTTGCGGGTTCTGCGATTCAATGGCTTCGTGATGGACTTCGTATGTTCCAACAAGCACATCTCTCTGAAGGATATGCCAGCCGTATCGATTCAACTGATGGCGTTTATGTCGTGCCGGCATTTGTCGGTCTTGGTACACCTTACTGGGATCCTGATGCCCGTGGCGCTGTCTTTGGCCTAACGCGTGGCACTCAAAAAGAGCACTTTATTCGGGCAACTTTAGAGTCAATCGCTTATCAAACTTGCGATGTGCTCCATGCTATGGAAAAAGATGCCGGTCTTGACCTCACTGCCCTTCGCGTTGATGGTGGCGCTTCTCTTAATAACTTCCTGATGCAATTTCAGAGCGATATTTTAGGCGTTGAAGTTGATCGACCGAAAATTAATGAAACAACGGCGCTTGGTGCGGCATATCTTGCCGGGCTTGCAACGGGTTATTGGGAATCCATGGCTGAGATCGACAAAATCTGGTCCCTTGATCAAAAGTATAACCCCGTGATGAATGAAGAGACTCGTGAAGAACTTTACGATGGTTGGCTCTGCGCGATTAAAGCAGCACAAGCTTTTAAACCTAAAACACGTAAATAACCGACCCTTTCTCACTCATAGCGTTACAATATATACGAATATATATATGAATATCCAGATCATGATTGATCGTTTTTAACAGCGTGATCTAGATCCATTTCTGACAAAAACAAAGGAGTCTTCAATGGCCTTTTCAGCCTTGAACCGAAATCAAACAATCTCTAACCTTAGCAATCACGATTTTGATGTTGTTGTGATTGGCGGCGGCATTACCGGCGCCGGGATTGCCCTTGATGCCTCTAAGCGGGGCATGAAAGTTGCATTAGTTGAGATGCAAGACTTTGCGGCCGGCACAAGTAGCCGTTCAACAAAGCTTATTCATGGAGGACTTCGTTACTTAAAACAGCTTCAGGTCGGCGTTGTGCGCCATTCAGGCCTTGAGCGAGCAATCGTTTATGAAAACGGTCCGCACGTGACTCGCCCTGAATGGATGCTTCTCCCAATGCATAAAGGCGGTACTTTTGGGCCTTTCACAACCTCGATCGGCCTTCGAGTGTATGACTTTTTAGCCGGCGTAAAACGTGATGAGCGCAAAAAGATGCTCAGCCGTGAGGAAACGATTCGTAAAGCCCCACTTGTAAAACAAGAAGGATTAATGGGTGGTGGTTTTTATGTAGAATATCGCACCGATGATGCCCGCTTAACGATCGAAGTGATGAAGCGCGCCATTGAATTTGGTGCGACAGTCCTCAACTATGCTAAAGCGACAAGCTTCACCTATGATGACAAAAATCATGTAAATGGTATTACTGTCACTGATCTTATCTCAAATACCGATTTCACTATTCATGCTAAAAAAGTCGTCAATGCGACAGGTCCTTGGGTAGATGAGGTCCGTAAAGGCGACAAAGCGCCGGCAAATAATAAGCATCTTCGCTTAACAAAAGGGATACATCTTGTCATTGATCAGAAAGATTTCCCGCTAAAGCAAGCGGTCTATTTTGATACTGAAAATGATAAGCGCATGATCTTTGCCGTGCCTCGTGCTGGTAAAACCTATATCGGAACAACTGATACTGTTTATGAAGCCGATAAAGCACATCCGATTGCTTCTCAAGCAGATCGAGATTATATCATCGCGGCTGCGAACTATATGTTCCCGACCATTCATTTGACGCCTGAAAAGATCGAATCTTCTTGGGCAGGTATTAGACCTCTCATTTGGGAAGAGGGGAAAGATCCTTCTGAGATCTCACGTAAAGATGAGATTTGGGAATCTGATTCGGGCCTTCTCACAATTGCGGGTGGAAAATTAACCGGTTATCGTCATATGGCGGAAGAAGTTGTCGATAAAGTAGCGGAAGTCTTAAAACGTGACTATCAGCTCAATTACAAACCATGCGCAACGAAGCATCAGCCGATTTCTGGTGGTAATATGAATGGCGCTGATCACTATGCATCATTTGTTAAAAGCGCTTCAGAAAGAGGGATTCAGGCAGGCTTAACAGCGGATGAAGCAACCTTTATCGCAAGTTACTACGGTACAAACTGCGACATCCTCTTTAATCATTTTAAAGAGAATCCGATGGCAGATGAAGAAGGTTTATCACGTCTTACTGCACTTCGTCTTTGGTATGCGCTGAATCATGAAAATGTGGTACGCCCTGATGACTTCCTTATTCGTAGAACCGGCAACCTCTTCTTCAATATTGAGGCGGTTTATCGTGAGAAAGATGCGGTTATTCAAAAAATGCGCGAGTTCTTTGGGTGGAATGATCAAACCACTGAATCTATGACAGTGATTATGGATGAGCTAATTTTTGATACTAAGGCATTTCCAGCATAATTCTGCTATTCTTTCTTAGTTGATTAAAAGCGAAAGTACTCATGGGACTTTCGCTTTTTTGTTGTTCTTATCAAGGCTATCTCATCGCCGGGGAGAATGTTCTTGTTTTCTCTTTAAGCCCACTTGCCGGCATTTTTTGGCAAGTTCATAGCCGATCTGCTTGGGCGAGAGGAGCATCTATGCTTCTCAACTGCTAGCGCGCGATTGTGATAAGTGTGCATGCATTCGACCCAGCTACGCATGGATCTTGAAAGTCTATGCGATAAAAAAGCACTATTGATTAATTAATCTATAGTGCTTCTCATTAAATTTGAGATCTTATCATTATCTCAACTCGAATCATTTAATCGGCTCAATCTCGATTATTCATCATCCTTCACAATTTCACGTCCTGGTAGGATTAAGTTCAGAATTAATGCTGAAAGTGAACCTACCGTGATACCTGATTTGAAGATCACTTGTACGAATTCTGGAAGTGCATTTAATACTTCTGGGCGCATCGTTACCATTAAACCTAAACCAAGCGATACTGAGATCACAAGACCATTACGTTTATTGATTTCAACACGACCCAATACTTGAATACCCGCTGCGATAATCATCGCGAACATCATTAAACCTGCACCACCTAAAACCGGAAGCGGTATCGATACCACTAATGCACCAAAGATTGGGAAAATGCCGGCAAATACTAAAAGGATTCCTGCTGTTGCTACCACAAAACGGCTTGCAACTCCTGTTAATGAGATAATGCCAATGTTTTGCGCAAAAGTTGAAAATGGTGTTGTAGACATTAATGCGGCTAATGCTGAACCAAGACCTTCACAGAGAATCCCCGCTTTCATACGCTTTCCAGTCACTTTCGTTTTTGTTGCTTCACCGAGCGCTAAGAAGTTACCGCTTGATTCAACAATCGTAACAAGATATGCAATACTCATACCGATGATTCCTGAGATCGGGAACGCAAAACCATGCTCAAAAAATGCCGGCAATGCAAATACTTTCGCCTCTTCAACGCCTGAGAAATTCACAAGACCCAGTTCAACGCCAAAACCTTTCTCAAGAATAATGACCGCGATATAACCCACAATCATACCAATCACGATCGATGCTGAAGCTAAAATCCCTTTGCCCCACTGCGTTAAAGCAATCACCACAAATAGTACGAAAAATGCAACTAAAAGGTTCGGTGCTGATGCATATTGCGGACTGCCTACTTGACCGCCAGCAAACCAGTCTAAACCAACCGGTAAAAGACTTAAACCGATCATCGCCACAACTGTTCCCGTCACTACCGGCGGGAAAAGCTTACGGATTTGTGGCATAAAGAAGCTACCTATAATCATCACAAGTGAAGCCACTAACGATGATCCTAAAATACCAGCCACGCCATATTCACTATTACCAATTGCAATTGCGGATGCAACAAAGGTAAAACTCGTTCCCATTACCGCAGGTAATCGCAAACCTATTGGGCCAATACCACGTGATTGCACAAATGTGACGGCACCTGATACCAGTAATGCGGAATTTACAAGGGCAACTTTCTCAGCGCCTGTTAATCCTAGTGCACTTCCGATCACAAGCGGAACAGCGATAATACCGCCAAGCGCAGCGAGTAAATGTTGCGCGGCTAATAGAAGGGAGATACTAAACGGAGGGCGATCTTCGAGATGGTACAGCAGATTATCGTCTTTCATGGAGAGCTTTTTTCCTAGGCAAGTGAAAAGGTCTAGTGAGGCACTTCCTGTAACACAAATTTATGACATCTCGATGTAGGAAAAAAAGATCTGTAATAGAATTTATGTCACGAAATATAATACGCCCCATCTATTACGCGCATATTATACACCGCTTATCAAAAAGAGCCGTACAATTCATATACTTAAATAATCTTTAGCTAAAGACACCAGGAAAAAGAATAAGTGATTCAAACACCTCTGAAAATCAATCGCTTGAAATTTATGCAAAAAATCGTTCGATCTCTTTCTATAAAGAAATAATTCATAGGCTATTTGAATATTCCATCATCATGCAAATAATCGATTTAACAATATCAAAGATATAGGATGTTCACGATATAGTGGGTATAGTAGATATAGTGCTACGTATGTTTCACTTTTAAGGCGATGATATCTTTTACAGGAATCGAGCGATTCCATTCAAAACAACTTGGACAACTCCACTGCATAGCTTTAGTTGTATAGCCACAAGAATCACATTGGAACTGCGCATAGCGATCAAGCATCTCTCTGAAGGTTTTCTCAATTAATACTGCATCTGTCTGCTCTGAATGGTATTTCTGAAGCTGATTCAGCACCATCAATCCTAAGAGATTACTATCGCGCTTTAAAGCACTTTGTAGATATGTAATGCCGGCATCAAAGGATTGATTAAAGATCAGATAATGCGTTTTCCAGATCTTTAATAAGATATGGGAATTAATCAAAATATTACGATCAAGCCACTCTAAGAAGAAGCCATTTTTTCCAAGTAGTGTTGCAAGTTCATACACCATTGGAATAATAATCGGAATCAATTCAAGGTCTTGAGCTTCAATCTCTAATAACGTATCAAGCGCTGTGTCATAATGTCCGTTAGCATAGAGCGCATACGCACGAATCAAGGTCGCTCGAACACAACTTTTATCAGAAGCATATGCCTTATCAATCCAAAGCATTAAACGATCAAACTGCGGGCTCTCGACATTAAAAAGCTCTTCTTCCGCAAGCTCGCAATAAAGATGCGCCATTTCAGCTTGAATCGTCTCTGTTGAAGGAGAAATTTGTTCAAGCATCGCTATACTTTGAAGCCACTCACGTTGCTGCTTATACACTTTTGCAAGCTTTTGAAGCGCAATCATCTTATATTCATCCGACTCTAACAAAAGACGAAGTGTGCGTTCTCCTCGATCGAGCATACCAGCAGCGAGATAATCCTCAGCTAAAGAGAGATAGACCTTCTCCGTGAGAGCTTTAGTCGGCGCTTCTTTAATAAGATATTCATGTAAATTGATCGCTTTATCGATCTCGCCACGCTTTCTAAAAACATCGCCGAGCATTAAGCTAAAGTTAAGGTTATCGACATCAAAATCAGGTGGGAGCGTTAATAGCGATTCATCAACCTCTTGGCTCTCTTCAACAAAATAGCGCAAGTTCAAATAACGAAGCATCTTCTGCTTTTTAACGTTATCACGCTTAGCGGCAAGCCAGCCGATCAGAAGACCTAAAGGTAATAAAAGCCATATATACTCAAACATTAGTTTAAGTACCCAAGAGTCGCTCTACACATCTGATGCGGATGTCGATTCGCGAAATCACCAACATTAGGCAATTGGAATGGAATGATTATTTTAAACGTCATCGCCTTTTAATATGTCCAAAATATAGAGTGATATAGATTTGGTAATATAAAATTATGCAAAGTATATTTTTGCAAAATATATAAATAGACTACATTATAAAACGTGCGTCTTCCGTTTTAATTCCTCATTCTCTTTCTCAAGGCGTTTCACTGTACTCTTCAAGTTCGTGTGCTGGAATGTCTTTGAAATATTCAACAATGTCAAAGCCATTACCGTAAACGCAGATCCTACGACAAAGATAATAAAAATAAAGAGCGAAAGATTCAGGCTACTTGAACCGATGAGATAATTGAAAGTGATATGGGTTTCTCTATTTTGAAAGAAAATCATAAAGACTATTCCAAAAATAAGTACCGATAGCGCTACCTTGATCCAAAAATAGATTCGCTTCATATAATTCTGCCCTTTTCCCTTTTAACACCTTAAATTATCATTGCTACTGTAGCATATATTATAACTATGAGCTTTTCATTCTACCCTTATCGTGCTAAATTATAAAGCGTTATCAAAGATTGATATTAGTGGGCTATGATCTTCTTGCTTCCTGTAGTTGAAGCCTTATTATCACAGAGAGATTTCATTTAATAACCTTACACTCTCCCCCACTAATCCCTCAACGTTCAAACATAATTTAACAGACTAAAGATTAACAGACTAAAGAGAGATAGTTGATTCATCCTGTAAATTGATGGCATCGACTGAGTAAGATCCTATCGACCTTGTTTTACATATCGATATTGACCTGTACTGATGATCTAAACCCTTTTGAACACTTGAGGCTGATTTTGCTTTGCTATGTAATAGAACCCGAAGAAGAAAAAGAAATCAGGTTCATAATTTAATACTTATACAACTAAAAAAGATTATATGAATTCGACAAAAGAAACGATATTAACGCGTTGGCATGAATTATCGATGGCTTCAAAGGCCTTATTAAGTGAAAAACAGCCTCTAAAGTTAAACAATCAAGCTGAATCCCTTAGCCTTTTAAGCGATCTTTCCCGTCTTATTTCACAAGCCGCAATTGATAATGGATTAATTATCACGCGCCACATCAGCGATGCGATTTTTTTACAAAGTATTTTTGAAGTCGCAAATCCTGATTTAAAAACACAATTAGTACTCCCTCATTATGATTCGCTTGAAATTACGCCTCAAGAAGGCGTCATTACAATTACCCCTTTTCCGCTCTTTTCTCTGCAAAAGATGCGTGAGCAACCTTTAAATCTTTTAGAATTTAAAGCCATTTTGGTTGATGAGTCTATTTCAAGTGAATACATTCACGATCTCTTCTTTACAAACCAAGATAATAACCTTGCGCGATTCGCTGAAGAAGAACAAGCAGAAATCTCGTTTTTAACAACTGATTTTGAGACACTTTGCCAAACAGTTGCGAAAAATATTCCGGATCAAGTTAAAGAAACAACTGAGAAGCCAGCTGCAAAAACAGCTAAAATTTCTTTAAAGACAAAATCTGAAGCAAGTCCTGAAGAAAAAGCGACTGTACAAGTCGAAAATACAGATGTAAAAAGTGATACGAACGATCAATCTTCTACTAAGAAAGTTCAATCAACGAAGAATACAAAAAACGATGTTAAAAACGATAAAGTCCAAACTTTAACGTTAGAAGATGCGAAAAGCGAACCCCAAAAACTGATCGCGATGGTGCCACGCAATTTACAGCGCCAATATATCCGTGATTATATTCGTGAACATAATCTCGAGCATATCCTCATTGTTACGCATAACAGACAATCAGCAAGACTTCTTGAAAAGTATCTCTACCGCGCTCGTATTCGTAGCCGAATTGTTCATGAGAAAATTGATGATGATACTGCAACGAGTCTTTTCGATCGCTACAACAATGGGCAATTTACAGCACTTATCTTAATGCACCGCGTTGTCCAAGATTTTGCATCAAAGATTCAAAATTGTGATGCCGTCATTTTCTTAGATTTCCCACCTGTTTATGCCGAATTTGCGGAACGTTTAGAATTTGTCGCAAATACATTTAAGCCACAACATTTCATTGCAATTGCTTCTGAAAATGATCGTGCTTGGGTTCAAGTCTTATTTGAAGAATACCCAGCGCTCGATCTCCCTATCGTAGAAGTTGATATCACACCGCCAAAACGTAAAAATCAGCCTGATAATAATCAACGTGACAACGATAAACGTCACGCAGATCGCCGTGATAATAAACGTCATCCTAAAAATAGACGTCAAAATCCAAAAGCTGATGAAACAGAAGCAAGTGCCGATAATACTGCGGATGTCAAAACAGATATTCATGCGGAAAATACTTCTGAGACAAGCTCAGTAGTGTCAAATGCAACTTCTGATCAAGCAACTGACAATCAGCAGACATCTGAAGAGAAGCAACGTGGGCGTCGCAATAACAATCGTCGTAATCAGCGCCAAAATCGTAATGAACGTAGTAATGAGCCTCATAATCGACGCAATAATAATGATAGACGTGATCATCAGCCTCGTAACAATCACCGTAATCGAGGGGATCAACAACCGGATCACCATGAAATGGGCGATAGCCAAAGCGATTTCTTCAGCAATAATCATGATGAGATCGTCAATAAAAACCGCCTCCCATTTGAATCAGGTTCTTTTGAAGCAAATATCGCAAGAGAAAATCGTCGCCGTGGACGTGATCCTTTCTCCGGCGTTCCGGGTGGATTAGGCCAATCATCCGGCGGTAACTTTATTCAGAATTTAACGCAAGGATTAAATCCGAACCAAAATTCTGATCCGCAGTCACAAAATCGCCGTAACAATCGCACTAACAACCGTCAAAGACCTCGTGGACGCAAGAAATAGAATCTAAAATAGAATATAAAATTTATAAGTATTGTATATATAGTGTTGGATATAACATATATATACCTAGACTGTAAAATACAGATTTGACCCGAATTAGGGATAGATGATTCGGCAATGCAACGAAACAGTCAGGTTCTCTCAACATGAATCTGATAATGGTTGAAAGCTTGGCATTTATCCCTATAATTAATACGAAAGCTAATATTGATGCAATATTCAATATTAGCTTTTCTTTTACGAATGACTTTTCAATAAAAGGCGCTTTCATACTCTGCCCTTGCCGGCATTTCATTATAAAGCGCTATACAATATAGGTTTACGATATGGCTGTTAATTTAATCACACAAGAAGGCATGGATATTCTTCAAAAAGAACTCGACTTCTTATGGCGTACTGAGCGCCCTGAAATTACCCAAAAAGTAACATGGGCTGCGGGGCTAGGCGATCGATCAGAGAATGCAGATTAGAGAGAAAGAACCCCTGTAAGTATACTATAAGTAAAAAATAACAATTATTTCATATAGTTTAAAATAGGGTCTGTTGCACATTCATAATTTTAACCAAATATAAGCACATGCTAAAGCC
>CAZPIQ010000014.1:0-28840 GCA_964586665.1 uncultured Ignatzschineria sp.
TATGTTCTATGTTCTATGTTCTATGTTCTATGTTCTATGTTCTATGTTCTATGTTTTTTATTCTCGTATAAGGCGCGAACCATATCAACATAAAAAAGACCCTACGAAGAGGGCCTCTATTTAAATTAACAGCCTTATATACTTATATATAAGGCTGTTGTTCTATTGACTATAATTCTATTTGATATGTGCTTACTGAACCACTCGCAAAAGATTAGCTATTAGGCGAAAAGTCCGATGATTTTTTTAAGCCCTGCGACTAATCGATCAATCTCTTCACTTGTACTATAAGCTCCAAATGACATTCTAGCAGTTGCTGGTACTTTCATTCTTTTCATTAGAGGCTGTGCACAGTGATGTCCCACTCTTACCGCAACACCTTCATGGTCTAAGAGCGTTCCGATATCATGCGGATGGATTCCCTTCACAACAAAAGAAATAACGCCTGCTTTCTCTTTTGCGGTACCAATCACTCTAACTTCAGGAATCTCAGCCAACTTTTCCATCGCATATTTTAATAATGCATCTTCATGCTGAATAATCGTATCAAAGCCCACTTCCTGAACCCACTTCATTGCGACGCCAAAACCAATCACGCCCGCAATATTCGGCGTGCCGGCTTCAAATTTATTGGGAAGTGGTGCAAAAGTTGTCTTTTCAAAGGTCACAACGTCAATCATATCACCTCCCGTTTGATACGGAGGCATTGCTTCTAATAACTCACGCTTACCATAAAGAATACCAACACCGGTTGGCCCATAAAGTTTATGGGCTGAGAATGTATAGAAGTCAGCATCTAACTCAATCACATTCAACGGCTGATGCACTGCACCTTGGGCACCATCAATCAGCACTTTTGCACCTACAGCATGTGCTTTCTCAATAATGAATTTCACATCATTAATCGTTCCAAGCACATTTGATACTTGTGTAACTGAAACGATTTTTACGCGATCTTTAAACTCCGCTAAAAATGCTTCATACTGATCAAGCAATAATTCACCTTCATCATTAATCGGAATAATTTTAAGCTTTGCATTTTTCTCTTCACAGATCATCTGCCAAGGAACGATATTTGCGTGATGCTCCATCTCAGAGATGATCACTACATCATCTTCCTTAAGCGCCATACGACCATACGTCTGTGCAACTAAGTTAATACTCTCAGTCGTTCCTTTTGTAAAGATAATCTCGCGAGCATCTTCTGCGCCAACGAAATCTTTTGCAATCTCGCGAACAGCTTCATATTCTTGTGTCGATTTCTCACTAAAGTAATACACTCCACGATGAATATTCGCATAGTACTTCTCATAAACTTCACGTTCAGCATCAATCACCACTTGCGGTTTCTGTGCCGAAGCGCCGGTATCTAAAAAGGCAACTTTATGTCCTTTCACTTCTTCATTAAAAATAGGGAATTGCTGACGAATTTTAGGTAGTGCAATCATAGTCTGCCTCTATTATTGGATAGATGATGAATAGGTTGGTTGAATCACCATCTATATTCTATATAAATAGTGTTCTTCATTTGAAAACAGGTATATCTCTGAAATTCTAACATTGATAAATTTCAATGATAGATACAGATCTATACCTGTTTAGACATCAAAAGATGCCGGCATTTATATACGAATATATTATGCGAGTGTTTCGATATCTTTATCTAACTGATGATGTAACCACTCACGCACAGATTCTGACTGAACCGATTCAAGAATTTCAGCTGCGTAAGCACGAATCAACATCATTTTTGCTTCTACTTCAGAAATACCACGGGTTCTGAGATAGAACATATGATCAGGATCGATAAATCCAACGGTTGCCCCATGGGTACAACGAACATCATCTGCATAGATTAAAAGACGTGGAATTGTTAATGCTCTCGCACCATCATCAAGAATGAGTGAGCGCGTCATCTGATCTGCATTGATCTTTTGTGCATCTTGATACACATGAATCTGCGCATCGAAAATTGATTCTGCTCGATCTTTCAAGATGTTTTTCACTTGCTGATTACTTTCACAATTCGGCACTCGGTGATCCATGTCGATCACGTGCGAGATATGCTCACGACCTTCAGCAATATTTAAAATATTCAATTCTGTATAAGCATCTTCACCATTAATATGCAGATGAACATCTGAACGAGTTAAATCACCTTTAGTTTGATAGCTCATGTAGTGAACATGACTCTTCTCTGCTTGCTCTGATGTAAAATCAAAGAGGCTAGAACCTACATCGCTATTTAAACCAGCACGAACGAATTCAACTTTTGCACTTTCAGCAACATCAACAGTCATACGACCTAGATTTAAGTACTGACCATTACCCGCTTCAATCAAGAGGAAAGATGCTTCTGCATTTTTCTCAACAGTTAAAACGATATCAAAGTCGATTTGTACTTTTGCATCTGCGCTTTCAGTGAAGTTGTAAATCACGATTGGACGATCAACTTTAACGCCTTCAACGAGACGAATTTCCAAAAGATTGCTTGATCCACGAACAAGCACACCTTCAGGTAACGATAAATCACTAATCCAACGTTCGCTCACTGCACCATTGTAGATCGGAAGTACAACTGCATTTTCCGGCATTGTTTCACTAATCGGTGCTGACGTTTCACGTGAAACAGGTGCGTTCCACTCTACTGAAAAGAGCTTACGAAATGGGGTGTCTTTAAAGCGCTCTTTACGAGCACTCTCTTTATATACTGTTAGCATTGATCTCTCCTTATTTATGTGTACGTGTGCCGCCCGCTTCTTCACCGCGGAATGCTACGTATCCATCTTTTTCAAGTTCAAGCGCTAACTCTTTACCACCGCTCTTCACAATCTTACCGTCTGTCATAACATGTACAAAGTCTGGTTGAACGTAATCAAGAAGACGTTGGTAATGCGTAATTAATAAAAAGCCTCTCTCTTGATTACGAAGTGAGTTAATCCCTTCTGCAATAACACGTAGCGCATCAATATCAAGACCAGAGTCTGTTTCATCTAATACAGCTAATTTTGGTTCAAGCACTAACATTTGAAGAATTTCATTACGCTTCTTCTCACCACCTGAGAAACCTGCGTTTACTGCACGCTTTAAAAATGATGAATCCATCTTAACGGTTTTCATTTTTTCCTGAAGAAGTTCATAGAACTCAAGCGCATCTACAGGCTCTTCACCACGTGAACGGCGAATCGCATTGAGGGCACTTCTTAAGAAGTAATGGTTATTCACACCTGGAAGCTCGGCTGGATATTGGAAACCTAAGAATATTCCTAATTGTGCACGCTCATCAGGATCCATCTCAAGAATGCTTTTACCTTCGAAAAGAATATCGCCTTGTGTGATCTCATAACCGTCTTTACCAACGATGATATTCGCTAATGTACTTTTTCCTGAACCGTTTGGTCCCATGATTGCATGGACTTTTCCCGCTTCAATATCAAGCGTTACACCTTTAAGGATTTCATTACCATCAACTTCTACATGTAAATCTTTAATGCTTAACATAATTCTACTCTCATCTAAATTTGTAATTTGTTTGGTGCGAAATGCTGGCATCTCATTCTGAGCTTATTCAAGCATCTCGCGTCATTCATTATTTTATGAAAGATCTTTTCTAAGATCTCTACTAACCCACACTACCTTCTAAACGAAGCTCGATGAGTTTCTGTGCTTCAACCGCAAACTCCATAGGAAGTTCATCGAAGATCTCTTTACAGTAACCATTCACGATTAAGTTAATTGCATCTTCACTGGAGAGCCCACGCTGTTGGCAATAGAAAAGTTGCTCTTCTGAAATTTTAGAAGTTGATGCTTCATGCTCAACTGTTGAGCTTGAATTGCGCACATCAATATAAGGGAATGTATGCGCGCCACACTTATCTCCCATTAGCAACGAATCACACTGAGAATAGTTGTGTGCACCCGTTGCATTTGGCCCTATACGCACTAGGCCGCGATATGAGTTTTCTGAATAACCCGCTGAAATACCTTTTGAAATAATTGTTGAGCGTGTATTCTTACCAATATGGATCATTTTGGTGCCGGTATCTGCTTGTTGACGATCCTTCACAAGTGCAACCGAGTAGAACTCTCCCACTGACTCATCACCCTTTAAGATACAGCTTGGGTATTTCCAAGTAATTGATGAACCTGTTTCAACCTGCGTCCAAGTAATTTTAGATTGGAATCCTTCACAAATACCACGCTTCGTTACGAAGTTATAGATACCGCCCTTTCCATCTTCATCACCTGGGTACCAGTTTTGCACTGTTGAGTACTTAATCGTTGCCTTCTCTTTCGCAACTAATTCAACTACCGCAGCGTGAAGTTGGTTCTCATCACGTTGTGGTGCTGTACAGCCTTCAAGATATGATACGTAGCTACCTTCATCTGCCACAATAAGCGTGCGCTCAAACTGACCTGTATTTGATGCATTAATACGGAAGTAAGTTGAAAGTTCCATTGGGCAACGTTTGCCTTTTGGAATATAGACGAATGATCCATCTGTAAATACTGCCGCATTTAATGCTGCAAAGTAATTATCATCATGTGGAACAACAGTTCCTAAATACTCTTTTACAAGCTCAGGATACTCTTGTACCGCTTCACTAAATGAACAGAAGATAATCCCCTGCTCAAGAAGACGACCTTTATAACTTGTCGCAACAGAAACTGAATCGAAGACAGCATCAACTGCAACACCGGCAAGAATTTTCTGCTCTTCAAGCGGAATACCAAGACGCTCATAGGTATAGAGAAGCTCAGGATCAACCTCATCTAAACTTTTAGGACCATCTGCCATTGATTTTGGCGCTGAATAGTATGAGATCGCTTGATAATCGATAGGATCGATATTCAAATGTGCCCAATCCGGGGATTCCATCTCAAGCCATGCTCTATATGCCGTTAAACGATACTCAAGGAGCCACTCAGGTTCATTCTTGATCTCAGAGATTTTACGAATCACATCTTCATCAAGACCGGGTGGGAGGGTTACTTGCTCAACATCTGTTGTGAAGCCATACTTATACTCTTCACTCGCAAGCGCTTCAATTCTATCTTTTTCTGTAATTTCTGCTGTCATAGTTCGTTCTAATAATAATCTTTAAAAATTGGTTTATAAGAGACCTGTCACTCGCATTTCTGCTTTTAGATCACTCGGTGAACCGAGAAGAGATTGCAACGTCACCTCAGCAAAACTCTTATAGAGTTTTTGATTAATCACATGCCAATGGGGTGCGAGCTGACAACCTTCAGCTTTATCGCAAGGATTCTCTAAATCATTACAGGCATTCATCGCTACAGGGCCTTCAATCGCCTCAATAACATCTAAAAGTGTAATATCATTAGGATCTTTCTGTAGTTGATAGCCACCGTAAACACCTCTTGTAGAGGTCAAGAGCTCAGCTTTCACTAATAGCTTTAACACTTTGCCTACAAGCGATACATTTAGATCACAGATCTCGGCTAACGTCGATGCGCTCATTCTCTCCTCTCTTACTGCAAGCTTGGTAAGAACAAGTAAAGCATAATCTGTTTCTCGGGTAATTCTCAAAGTTAAGACTCTCTAAAAATGAATATAGGACTAATATAGTACTATATTAGTCCTAATTCAAATTTGTTTTGATAATCTCAGCGATTTAACATTGTTAATAAGCCTTTTTATAAGATGAAACAAGACTTATTAACTTTAAAATCTGAAGATTCAATCAAACAGATGATTAGAATTTCACTGCCTTAAATGCATCTTTACCTGCATATACTGCTTTGTCACCTAACTCTGCTTCGATACAAATTAAACGGTTATATTTTGCAACACGGTCTGAGCGACAAAGTGAACCTGTTTTGATTTGGGTAGCCACAGTCGCTGCTGCAATATCCGCAATCGTTGTATCTTCTGTTTCACCTGAGCGGTGCGATACAACAGATGTATAGTTTGCTGCATCAGCCATATTGATCGCATCAATTGTTTCTGTAAGCGTACCAATTTGGTTTGGCTTAATTAAAATTGAGTTCGCAATATTCTCGTCGATTCCTCTTTGTAGGATTTTTGTATTCGTTACAAACAAGTCATCTCCAACGATTTGAACGCGGTCACCGATGCGCTTAGTGAGCTCAGCCCAACCTTCCCAATCTTCTTCATCCATACCATCTTCGATAGTGATAATAGGATAACGGTTAACCCAATCTTCTAAGAATGCTGCAAATTCAGCTGATGTGAAGTCTTTATTCTCTGACTCAAGCACATATTTACCATCCTTGAAGAACTCAGATGCTGCGATATCAAGGCCTAAGAATACATCTTTCCCTGGCTCATAACCTGCACGTTTAATCGCTGTCATGATCACTTCTAACGCTTCTTCATTTGAACCTAAGTTAGGTGCAAAACCACCTTCATCACCCACACCTGTTGCGAGGTTTTTCTCGGTTAATACAGTACGAAGCTCATGGAAGATCTGCGCGCCGCAGCGGATCGCTTCAGCAAATGTCGGTACGCCTACTGGGAGAATCATAAACTCTTGTACGTCTACAGAGTTATCAGCATGTGCGCCACCATTTAAGATATTCATCATTGGTACTGGAAGCGTGTAAACTTCACGATCTGCAAGATATGCATAAAGTGGTAAACCTTTCTCATTAGCAGCAGCATGTGCAACAGCTAAAGAAACACCTAAAAGTGCGTTTGCACCCAGGTTTGATTTGTTATCTGTACCATCTAATTTTAATAAGATCTCATCAATATTTTTTTGATCAGATACTTCTACGCCCTCAAGCGCTTTTCTGATTACGCCATTGACGTTCTCACATGCACGTAAAACGCCTTTACCAGCATAGCGCTTTGCATCACCATCACGAAGTTCAACCGCTTCTTTAGCACCTGTTGATGCACCACTTGGCACAGCTGCTGTACCTGATACACCTGACTCTAAAGTGACTTTTACCCATACGGTTGGATTACCGCGCGAATCAAGAATTTCTCGTGCAATGATCGAGTTAATTGCTGACATAAATTTCTCCAAATAGATGTAATAAAAAAGCAAAAGGGCGTAACTACAAAATAGCTACACCCCCTATTATTTATCGTAATCACTCAAATATCAACTTGAGAGTACAATCAATTTTCTTAATTGTTATTTAATGTCGCGAACTTTAGGTCCGATATAACGTTGACGTGGGCGACCAATCTTCATGTTAGGATCACCAATCATCTCAGCCCAATGGCTAATCCAACCACTTGTACGTGCAATTGCGAACATTGGCGTGAACATTTCTACAGGAATACCTAATGCTTTGTAGATAATACCTGAGTAGAAGTCTACGTTCGGATAGAGTCGACGTTGTACGAAGTACTCATCTTTCAATGCGATCTCTTCAAGTTTTACAGCGATTTCCATTAATGGATCATTACCGTATTTCGCAAGAACCTGATCCGCGATACCTTTGATGATTTTCGCACGTGGGTCAAAGTTTTTATAAACACGGTGACCGAAGCCCATTAAGCGGAATGGGTCATTTTTGTCTTTTGCTTTAGCGATATATTTATCGATATTGCTCACGTGACCAATTTCTTCAAGCATCACGAGTACAGCTTCGTTAGCACCACCATGTGACGGTCCCCAAAGTGACGCGATACCTGATGCGATTGCCGTAAATGGATCTGCGCCTGATGAACCTGCTAAACGGACTGTTGACGTTGAAGCATTTTGCTCATGGTCTGCGTGAAGCGTGAAGAGAACGTCAATTGCTTTTTCTGCAACTGGGTCAATCTCATAATCAGCACATGGTGTTGAGAACATCATTTGTAAGAAGTTACCTGCATATGAAAGATCATTGCGTGGGTAACGGATTGGCTGACCTTGACCGTGCTTATAAGCAGCAGCTGCGATTGTTGGCATTTTTGAAATTAAACGATGCGCAATAATCATGCGGTGTTCTGGATCATAAATATTCATTTTGTCATGATAGAAACCAGCCATAGATGCAACCGACCCTACTAACATCGCCATTGGATGTGAGTCATAACGGAAGCCTTGTAAGAAGCTCTTCATGTTCTCATGCATTAATGAGTGAGTCATGATGATCTCTTTGAACTCTGATGATTGAGCAGCGTCTGGAAGCTCACCATTCCAAAGAAGATATGCAACATCAAGATAATCTTTTTTCTCAGCTAATTGCTCGATAGGGTAACCACGATAAAGGAGCTCACCTTTATCACCATCAAGGTACGTGATTGCACTTTCACAGCTTGCTGTTGATACATAACCCGGGTCATAGCTGAACATTGACATTTCGTTGTTTAGCTTTGCAATATCGATAACAGAATTGCCGTACACTGAATCTAAGATTGGAAACTCAGCTTCATGTCCTGTTCTGTTATTTTTAAAGGTGACAGTATCTTTTGTACTCATACTAATTTCCTCCAGCTCTCAGCGATCATTCCACTTCCGTGGAAGCCCACTTCAGCCATATTTTAATAAAAAACTCAAACTTGAGATAAATAATGTAATCCGACCATCTTAGTACATAAACGATTATTTTAAAATAGCTGAGCCTATTAGGGAGCGATTCAATTTTCTAATCGAGATAATAATGCCCGGTTTATTTCTTCTATTAATTCCGGACCTTCATAAATAAATCCACTATATAACTGTACTAATGAAGCGCCGGCATCTAGCTTATCTAACGCATCTTTTGCAGACATAATGCCACCCACACCAATAATTGGGAATCTTCCTTGGCTCTCTTTTGCTAAAAAACGAATCACTTCTAAAGATTTTTTCGTTAAGGGGGCGCCACTTAATCCACCCGCTTCATTTTGATCTTTTGAAGTTAAACCTTCCCTAGAGATCGTTGTATTTGTCGCAATAATGCCGGCAATATGGGATTCATCAACAATCTCTACAATCTCTCTAAGCTGTGTTTCTGATAAGTCAGGGGCAATTTTCAATAAGATAGGTTTAGATTTTTGATAAGTACTGTTTTTTTCTTGAAGCGCCTTTAATAGTGCTAACAAGGGACCTTTCTCCTGTAAATCTCGGAGATTCGGCGTATTGGGCGAACTCACGTTTACCACAAAATAATCCACCACATCAAAGAGTGTTTCAAAGCAAATAAGGTAATCATCCACAGCATTTTCATTGGGAGTTATCTTATTTTTACCGATATTCCCACCAATGATGAGGTTATGATCTCGCTTTAGAAGCCTCATTTTCGCAGCATCTACGCCATCATTGTTAAACCCCATACGATTAATGATAGCTTTGTCTTCAACAAGTCTAAATAGGCGCTTCTTCGGATTACCGCTCTGCCCCTTCGGCGTAACTGTGCCAATCTCTACAAATGAAAAACCAAGCGCACCCAGTGCCTGATAGAGCTTTGCATCTTTATCAAATCCAGCGGCTAAACCTACGGGATGCTTAAATTTAAGCCCAAAAACTTCTCGCGCTAAACGCGGATCTTCCAATATTCCCTTCGGATCAATGAGTCTCTTTTGAATAAATGGGAATTTACTAAGTAACTTAATGCCCATAAAAGAGAGCCCGTGTGACTGCTCTGGATCTAATTTAAAGAGAATATTTTGAATAATCGTTTTAAGCATAAATTTCAAATCTTCATAAAAGTGTGTGAAGGCAATATTTTTTATAATCGACAATGGGATACCAAATTAATAAATTTCGGCTCTATTGTAGTCCTTAATCAGACATCATCATAATAAAAAGTCCGCGCGCAGAAAAAAGGCATCTCTAATTGAGATGCCTTCTTCATAATACAACTATTTCGTTGCCGAAAATTAACGACCGTATTTTTTACGGAAGCGATCAACACGACCTTCAGCGTCAAGAATATTTTGTTGACCTGTGAAGAATGGGTGTGATGCAGAAGTAACTTCCATACGTACTAATGGGTACTCGTTACCGTCTTCCCATTTGATTGTATCTTTAGCTGCAATTGTAGAACGTGTTAAGATTGCAAAGTCACTTGATGCATCTTGGAATACAACTGGACGATAGTTAATTGTGTTTTCTTTTGACATAGTAATTTATCCATTAATTAATGTTTATTGGCCTATCTCTCAATGCTCTTGAGATTCGTCAATCTGAAGATTATCGCATTAAAAAATAATCAAGACGAGGATTTTACTTCAAACCCTCGTTCTTTGCAAATTTTTCAGCATGTCAGGCTTTCTCTAGCCCTTCATCATTTGGAAAAATTCTGCATTCGTTTTGGTTTCTCTCATGCGCTCAAGCATAAACTCAGCCGCTTCAATCTCATCCATCGGATGAATAAGCTTACGGAGAATCCACATTTTTTGAAGCTCTTCAGGGCCCATAAGAAGCTCTTCACGACGTGTTCCTGAGCGGTTCACATTGATTGCCGGGAAGATGCGTTTTTCCGCAATACGGCGATCAAGCTGAATCTCTGAGTTACCCGTTCCTTTGAACTCTTCAAAGATCACTTCATCCATTTTTGAACCTGTATCAACCATTGCTGTTGCGATAATAGTAAGGCTTCCCCCATTTTCGATATTACGTGCAGCACCAAAGAAACGTTTAGGACGATGAAGCGCATTGGCATCAACCCCTCCTGATAAGACCTTCCCTGATGATGGCACAACAGTATTATAAGCGCGCGCTAAACGAGTCATTGAGTCTAAAAGAATCACAACATCACGGCCATGCTCGACAAGACGGCGTGCTTTTTCAATCACCATCTCAGCCACTTGTACATGACGAAGCGCAGGCTCATCAAAGGTTGATGCAACAACATCCCCTTTCACAAGGCGCTGCATCTCTGTCACTTCTTCAGGTCGCTCATCAATCAAAAGCACAATCAAATAAGCTTCAGGATGGTTAATCGCAATTGATTGCGCGATATTTTGCATCATAATCGTTTTACCAGCCTTCGGTGGCGCCACAATCATACTACGTTGCCCTTTACCAATTGGCGCAACGATATCAATTAATCTTGCGGTAATATCTTCACTCGATCCATTACCAAGTTCCATTTTTAATGGCTCATTCGGATGAATCGGCGTTAAGTTTTCAAATGCGATTTTACGGCGGTTTTTTCCAACGGCTTCGTAGTTAATCTCATTGACCTTTACAAGTGCAAAATACTTCTCGTTATCTTTAGGTGCACGAATCACGCCTGATACTGTGTCGCCGGTACGAAGATTAAAGCGTCTAATTTGCGAAGGACTGATATAAACATCATCAGGACCCGCTAAGAAAGAGCTATCTACACCACGAAGGAACCCATAACCATCATTTAAAACTTCAAGAACACCATCACCAATAACTTCGCCACCTTTCTCTGCTTGTTCCTGCAAAATTGCGAAGATCAACTCATGTTTTTTAGCACGCATTAAGCCTTGAATATTCATTTCCTCAGCAATATCCACTAACTCTTGAGCTGTTTTTTGTTTTAAGTCTGTTAAATTCATAGATTGATTTTATTAAAAGTATAAGGAAGGATTCTAAACACCGTTAGAATGTATAAGAAGATTTTTATCGTAGATAAATATAGGCTAATTGCCTCCGCATTCCCTTAAAAAGCTCACTGAGTTACCTCACTGCTTTCACATACCGATGGAAATGGGTAGATAGATACATATTAGCGTGAGTTTATGCTTTATCTTCACGCTGTGCAACTTTATTTCGATATTTAATGATCATCGCTTTTAAAATCTCAATACCAATCGGAAGTGCTGATACAAAGACAATTCCAAGAACGATTAACGAGAAGTTTTCTTGCACGATTTTCGTCTGCCCAAAAAGGAAACCCGCACCTAGCATACTGATTGTCCAAAGAAGTGCCCCCGTTACATTATAAAACCCAAAACGACGATAACACATCGTACTTGCGCCGGCGACAAATGGTGCAAAGGTACGAACAATTGGAATAAATCTCGCTAAAATAATCGTTTTACCGCCATGACGCTCATAGAACGCTTGCGTCTTTTCAAGATACTTAAGCTTGAAAATTTTTGCATCGGGCTTAAAAGGTTTCACTCCAAGATGTTTCCCAATTTGGTAATTCACAGCATCACCCACAATCGCGGCCACAAGCAATGTTCCAAAGAGTACCCAAATATTCATCAATCCTGCCGCAGCTAGTGCGCCAGCTGCAAAAAGGAGTGAATCGCCGGGTAAGAAGGGCGTGACCACTAAACCTGTCTCACAGAAGACGATTAAAATTAAGATCGCGTAGATCCAATAACCATATTGCGCAATGATGATTTCTAAATAGTCATCCACATGAAGAAAAACATCTACTGCCTGCATTAACCAATCCATCTGTTACCTCAAGATTCTATAAGGGTGCTGTTGAAAAATAATGATTTTTAAGCTGATTTTAAACTGATTTTTAAACTCATTCGAATTGTTTATTCTTAGATTCATATTAAAATCGCCCTCAAGACATTATTGGGAGGGCGCTAGAACCAAGATTAAATCTCTTCTTTTGTTAATATCTTAAGTTGCTGATCATGAAGTCTCCAACATTGATCCATCTTGCGCGCTAATGAATTATCATGCGTCACGACAATTAATGCCGTTCCCACTTCATCATTAATCTCACACATCAAATCAAAGATCGCATGTGCGTTCTCTTCATCAAGATTTCCTGTCGGTTCATCTGCTAATACTGCTGAAGGCTTAGTCACAAGCGCTCTCGCAATTGCAACCCGTTGACGCTCACCGCCGGAGAGCTTGCCTGGATTGTGCGATAAACGATGAGATAACCCAACCCGCGCTAATAAGTTTTCAGCTTCACTACGCGCATGACCAATACTCGATCCACCAATAATCAGAGGTAAAGCCACATTATCGAGTGCCGAAAATTCCGGCAATAAATGATGAAACTGATAAATAAACCCTAAGTATTGATTACGTAAATATCCCCGTTTTGCTTCAGATTCTTTATTGAAATGATGCCCGTTTAAGTAGATATCACCTGTCGTTGGTTTATCAAGCCCTGAGATTGTATGCATTAACGTACTTTTGCCGGCACCTGATGAGCCGATAATCGCAATTCGATCCCCTTTAAAGATTTTAAAACTCAAATCTTTAAAGATGGAGATCTCATGCTTTTGATCAATAAAACACTTCGAGATATTACGCACATCTAAAACAGGTGCACCTTGGTTACCTAATGCATTTGAAGATTGATGATTACTCATAACGAAGTGCCTCCGCAGGTTGAGTTCTAGAAGCCTTCCACGCAGGGTAAAGCGTCGCAACGCTCGCTAAAATAAAGGCAATGCCGGCAATAGTTGCAACATCAGAGAAGAGTACAATTGAAGGGATTTCTGAAATAGGATAAATACTTGGCTCAAAGAGTGTTTTACCAACAAGCCCTTCGATCCATTTCACAATATCCGCCACATTAAGCGCAATTAAAAGGCCGAGAATAATCCCGATCACAGCACCAAAGAAACCAATAAAGGTTCCTTGAACCATAAAGATCGCCATAATTTTACGCGGTGGCATCCCGAGTGTTCTTAATATTGCAATTTCAGATTGCTTCTCTGTTACGACCATGACTAACATCGAAACGACGTTAAATACCGCCACCGCAACAATTAAGCTCATAATTAGGAACATGGAGATTTTTTCAATCTCAATCATCTTAAAGAGGGCTGCAAATTGGTTTACCCAGGTATAGACCGCATAATTTTCGGCAATCTCTGGTTTAATTTGTAAAAGATAAGCTGTCTCACGCGCCTTCATTGGATCTTCAAGTTTTAAACGGACGCCGGTGACTGAATCTTTAGGAATACGATAGAGCGTTGCGGCATCTTTCATATTCACAAAGATATTACTGATATCGTACTCATAAACGCCTGCTCTAAAGAAGCCTACGATCTTAAGTCGCTTCATTCTTGGCGATACGCCGGCAACCGTAACATTAATATCAGAAGTTACAAGCGAGATATAATCCCCGACTGTAACCCCTAATCGACCTGCCATATCTCGGCTAATCATCACGCCGAAAGGCGTTTGATTCAGTAGATCAAAGTTCCCCTCAGTCATCATTCCTGTCTCAGGATTTATCGTTGAAATCGATTCAGTTAATGGAGAAACGCGATCTTCTAATGCGGGATCTATCCCATAAACTTGCACAGGTAGCATCGTGCCGGAAGAGTTTATAAGTCCCTGCCCTTCTATAAATGGAGCACTTCCAATAACATTTTGCTCTCCATCGGCAATCTCCATGAGCGATTGCCAATTTTCGATCTTGCCTGTTTGTTCATTTAAGATCTGATTATGAAAAGCCATCGCAATACTACGTTCTGCGACCTCTTTTTGAAATCCATTCATGACAGAGAGTACAACAATCATCGTCATCACACCAAGAGAGATTCCTCCGATCGAGACAAATGAGATAAACGAGATAAAATTATTTTTCCGTTTAGCAGCCGTATAACGCAGGCCAATAAAAAGCGGTAAAGGTCTAAACATAATGACTCAACTTTCTAAATAGTAAGGAGATTAGTATAAATGAAAAGGCATACTCTTTAAGTGTTTTATCAAGTTTTTTGCACTATTTGTAAACAGATGAGAACAGAAGTCATCTCACAAATATTTTTAAACAATGCTGAAGTAGCATTTAAATCACCAAGGCCTCAGTCTCTTCCTCAACCGTCATTTCATTAAAGAGTGTTTGAAGCTCAGGCAGTGCCGGCAATTCTTTTAAGGATTTTAAGTTTAAATCATCTAAAAATTGATCTGTTGTCGCATAGAGCATCGGGCGCCCAGGTACTTCTTTACGACCCACGACTTTAATCCATTCACGATCTTCTAAAGTCTTTAAGATATTACTACTCACAGCAACACCGCGTACTGCTTCAATATCCCCACGCGTCACAGGTTGCTGATATGCTATCAGTGCAAGCGTCTCAAAAAATGCCGTACTATAGCGCTGTTGTTTCGCTTCAAAAAGCTTTCCAACCCATTCAGAGAATCGATCCGGTACTTGAAAGCGCCAGCCTGAAGCGACTTCAACTAACTCAATACCGCCTTGTGCTTCACGATAATGAGTTTCAAGCTCGAAGAGCGCACGAATGATATCACTCTCAGCATAATCCTCTCCCTCTAAGATTGTTAAGATCTCTTTTAACGAAAGAGGGACTTCTGATGCCATTAAAATTGCTTCTAATAACGCTTTTAATTCTTGTTCGTAATGATTCATAGCAGTGATGTTTTCGATGATTAATAATTTAACAATAAATCGCTTTAATAAATAACTTGATAAAGATATTTAACAATCCGCTATTTTATCTCATTCGTTGATCAATAGAGAGCTTGATTATCGTGTAATCGCAACAGCACTTAATGAGAGTAATCTTTGCCCTGATAGAGCAAAAGCAACTCGTCGAATCGCATTCCAAGGATTCTCCTTTAATTGCCCCTTTATCGCACTATCAATCTGAACGACCATCTTCATCACATTTTTCCAAGTGCGAAGATTTAATCGGCCCAATGCTTTTTGGTACAGAGGCTGTTTATTGCGCCAAACTTTACTCAGCACTTGTTGCATATTCTTACCCTGATTCATCTCAAAGAGCATTTCTCCGAGCGTTGCAATCTCTTTTTGAAGCAAGAAATTCACCAGTGTTGCGGGTTCACCATCTTCCTCGAAAGCCGTAATAATTCGATTTATTCGATCAATATCACCCTCTAAAATGGCATCGCTAAGATCAAAAGCAATAAACTTCGAACTCTGCGTTAAAGCGCTTCGAAGATCTTCCGCAGAGATCACCTTATCACCATAATAGAGCGCAAGATAATCGAGCTCTTGAATCACCGAAAAGAGATTCCCCTCGTTATTCTGAGCCAGTAAATCAACCGCGTCTTTTTGAAGTTTCAGATGACGTTGCTTCGCTTCATTAAAGATCCAACCTGGATATTCATGCACTCTTGGAGGATAGAGAATCGAAACAATACCTGCTTTCTCGATTGTTTGAACCCATTTTGCTTTCTGCTGAGCACCTTTTAATTGAGGCGTTGAGATTAAGAGAAAAAGATCTTCCTGCGGATTTGCTAGATAATTTTCAATAGCAGTTTGTGCCTTTTTGTCCGGCGCATTATTAAAACGTAGCTCAATAATCTTCTTCTCAGAAAAGAGCGACAAAGATTGTGTCGCCCCCATAAAAAGGCTCCAATCAAATTTTCCATCAATTTCAAATAAGTCACGCTCATTAAAACCATTCGCCCTAAAAAAAGCACGCGCCTGATCCGCAAGATTCAACGACAAATAAGGTTCATCCCCAGCAACAAGCAGTGCTGATATTCTCGCTGAATACTGTTTTAGCGCAGGTATGACTTCATAGGAATTTAATCGCATAGTAAATCTCTGACTTCAAAATGAAAAATGGTGCCTTAAGTATACACGGCTTCATAATTGAGGGTCTATGTTGATCCTTATTATGATTGAATGAATATTAATAATATTGAATACTGACAACAAATAACATGTTGCATGCAATTATTGTGAAAGAGTGCTATTTTAGAAAAAAAATGCTATATAATGCTATATAAATAGTATAACAACTATAAGAAAGTCTTAAAATTCGTTAATAAACATCAGTATAAGCATCATTAAAGTAAACCGATCTCTGGAGGAGAATAAATTATGAAGAAGTCATTGAGTTTGAAAAAATTATTAATGATCACCACCCTATCAACGTTACTCGTTGCTTGTGGCGATGATAACAAAACCGCAGCCGATAGTAGTGATGGATTAGATACGCGCTTTGTAACGATCGCAACAGGTGGGTCATCAGGTCCTTACAATATTATCGGAACAACGCTCGGCCAGATCTACTCTAAAACCTATAATGTGAATTCAAAAGCTCAATCAACCGGCGCTTCAATCCAAAACGTCAATCTTGTTGATCAGGGTAAAGCTGAAATGGCACTCACGATGAGTGATGTATTAAGCCAAGCTGTAAATGGTGAGGGTTCTTTTGCAAAACCCCTTGAAAATGTCGTACAAGTCGCCGCGCTCTATCCTAACTATGTGCAAATCGTCACCTCTAAGAAGTCTGGTATTAAAACAATGGATGATCTTAAAGGTAAACGTGTTGCTGTCGGCGATCTTAACTCTGGAACAGAGATGAATGCGCGTGCTCTCTTACAAGGTCATGGTATTACTTATAACGATTTAACCGTGGATTACTTAGGTTTCTCCGAAGCAGTTGATGCACTTCGTGGTGGTAAAATTGATGCTGCTGTTTTAACAAGCGGCCTGCCAAATGCTTCCATTATGGAGCTCGAGCAAGGGTTTGATCTTCAGTTAGTCGAAATTAGAAAACCAATGGTCGATGAGATTTCTAAAGATCAATCATACTTCCTCTCATCAGAAATTCCTGCGGGAACTTATGGTAATGCTGACCCTATTCCAACAGCAATTATCGTTAATGCGTTAGTCGCAAGAAAAGACTTGAGTGAAGATGATGTGTATAAACTTACAAAAACATTCTTCGAAAACTTAAACAACCTTTCAAACTCTCACCAAGCTGCAAAAGGAATCTCTCTTGAAAATGCTCAAGAAGGATTAGTTGCACCGCTCCATCCTGGTGCTAAAAAGTACTACGATGAGCAAGCTACGAAGTAATCTTCAAACGCGAACAAAATATTCAATCATAACGGTGGCACTCAGTGCCACCCTTTTTATAATCGCCACAATTACACTCTCTAAACCCTTTACCATCATTACAACTGCGCACCATCACTGTAAAATTGAAACATCTCATTTTGCACTGACTTGGATTCATTCCGTTGATAAAACACCTTGGGTTGAATTTTATACGCGCATAGATGAAGGATTTCTCTTAACGCGTACCCAGTTTCGAACCTTCGGTGCCGGCGTTCCTCATGAAGGGAGAGTTTTAGAGAGCCATAACGGTATGATTCATTATCAAATGGATCAATATATGCCGGAGATTAATTGGGTGATTGATCGTGATGTTCGCTCTTCCATCTTAATCAATAACGACCTTCCTTGGAAAATCTATGAGGAAACTGATCGTTATAGCGAAGTTCAAATTCGCAATGAGTCTTTAAATTTTTGGCAGCGTTTAACTATGAGGAATTGTCATGAGTCGCCATCCATCTGAACCTTACCATATTGCAGATACGATCCCCGCAGATACGGAACAAATTTTAGAAAAATTTGATCGTGAATCGATCGTCAGAACCCCTAGTAGTAAAAATTTACGAATTTTTATCTCTTGTTTTGCAATCTTTTACTCTCTCTTCCACTTGTGGACAACCTTCAATCCAATGCCCGAGCTTCTCTATAGAGCAACGCATGTGGCGGTTGGTATTGCCCTTGTCTTCTTAATTTACCCAACTTATAAAAACCAGCGTCGCGATAGAATCGCTTGGTATGACTGGATTTTAGTTGCACTCTCATTTGCTTCCCTTGCCTATCTATTTCGGGAATATAATGCGATCGCAACAGTGAGAGGTGGAATTGCCAATAATACAGATATCATCATGTCAATGATTACAATCGTATTGGTAATGGAAGCCGCACGCCGAGTCATGGGATTAATTCTCCCAACACTTGCCGCTATTTTCTTGGTTTATCCATTTATCAGTAGTTATAGCTTCATGCCAAGAATCCTACAAACCCGTCCGTTTGACTTGAGTGATATTTTTGGGCATCTCTATATCACAACTGAAGGTCTCTACTCTTCGGCGGTGGGGGCTTCTGTATCCTTTATCTTCCTCTTTATTCTCTTTGGCGCGTTCTTAAATAAATCAGGAATGGGACAACTCTTTAATGATTTAGCTTTAGCACTTGCAGGTCATAAGCAAGGTGGTCCGGCAAAAGTCGCCGTTGTTGCAAGTGGTTTCATGGGAAGTATTAATGGATCAGCTGTTGGTAACGTTGTGGGAACGGGCGTCTTTACGATTCCGATGATGAAAAAGGTCGGTTATAGTAAAAACTTTGCCGGCGCAGTTGAGGCCAGTGCTTCTGTAGGTGGGCAGATCTTACCGCCGATCATGGGAGCAAGTGCCTTTATCATGGCAGAAACAACGGGGATTTCTTATGGAACGATCGCTTTAGCCGCGCTTTTCCCGGCACTGCTTTACTACCTAGGTGTTATTGCACAAGTTCATTTTAGAGCCGGTAAAGATAATCTTAAGGGAATTCCTAAAGCCGATCTACCTCGCGTTAAAGAAGTTTTAAAAGAACGTGGACACTTGCTATTACCGATCTTCGCACTTGTCTATTTCCTTGGAAATAATATGCCAATTGCACATGCAGCCTTCTATACAATTGCCATCGCAATTGTCGTAAGCCAATTCCGCAAAACAACGCGAATGACTTTTAAGAATATTTTAGAAGCACTAGAAGATGGCGCGAGACAATCCCTCTCCGTAATGGCAGCGTGTGCTGTTATTGGTGTTGTGATTGGTGTATTAAGCTTAACGTCTGCGGCAACTGAACTCATCGGTTCTATTACAGGAACCGGCGAGGGGATGCTTTTAATGACGCTCTTCCTCACAATGATTGCGTCAATGGTGCTAGGGATGGGCCTTCCTTCTATTCCGGCATATATCATCACAGCAACAATCGCAGCACCCGCGCTTGCTAATATTGGGGTTCCAACGATTGTAGCGCACCTTTTTGTCTTCTACTTCGGCCTTTTCGCAAATATTACCCCACCTGTTGCCTTAGCATCATTTGCGGGCGCTGGTATTGCTGGTGGAGATCCGATGAAAACAGGTTGGCAGTCGCTTAAATTATCCGTTGCAGGTTTTATCGTACCGTTTATGTTCGTTTATAATCCGGCGATGCTAATGATTGATACGACAGGCCTTGCGATGAATGCGACAGAATTCCCAATCCCACCTATATTCGATATTGTCAGTATTACGATCACTTCGATTATCGGGATTATCGCCTTAAGTGCTGCTGTTGAAGGGTACTTCAAATGTGATTTCAGCATCATCGGTCGAATCGTTCTTGCCGCTGGCGCGTTAATGCTCGTCATTCCTGAAACGATCACCGATATTATCGGTGCTGTAATTGTACTTAGCATAGTCGTTATTAATAGCAAAAAACTCCCTATGAAACTTATTAATAAAGCAATGTCCGCATAAATCGATAGAATATTTCAGAGGTTATTAGTTATTCACTCGCGAAAAACAAAAGGTCCGATTTTTAAATCGGACCTTTTTTACTTCAAGCTGTAAAACTATTTTTAATGTTGACCTAGTTTAATATTTCTTAGATTCAAGGATAAAGTGCAACACCTCTTCATCAGTCAATCAATCCATCCATCAAAATAATTTCACTTCAATTTTATTCACAAACACTATTTCTTTAAAAAGTTATTTTTCAACATATCAAAGAACGTACCGCCTTCACCACCCATGATTGCTTTAGCACCATAAAGCGCCATATTTTCATAGTTCGATACGGTTGCGTGTGGTGGGAAGATTAATTCAAGTCGACTAGTATGAGCATCTAAAAGCGCAGGACCTTCGTGTGCAAGGAAAGCTTTTACCGTTGCTTCAAGTTCATGAGAACCTTTTGCTGAGAAACCTTTAATACCAATTGAATCCGCCATTTTTGCAAAATCAGGATTATGAAGATCCGTATAACTATTCACCATACCATCAGCCTTCATCTCTAGCTCTACAAAATCAAGTGTGCCATTGTTGATTACGACAATCTTAATCGGTAATTTCTCTTGGACGATCGTTAAAAGGTCGCCCATTAACATCGTCATGCCGCCATCACCACATAGAGCAATGACTTGATGATTAGGATGTGATTTCTGAATACCGATCGATTGTGGCATTGAGTTCGCCATCGTACCGTGCTTAAGAGAGATCAATGTACGGCGTTTACCATTCGTGTCAAAATGACGCAGTAACCAAACAGTCGCAGATCCACCATCAGCAGTTGCAAAAGCATCTTCATCAGCATATTCATTCAATAACTCAGTTAAGTATTGCGGATGAATCAGATCTTCACTCTTCGCAACCGCTTTCTTATCGAGTTTCTTCATTGTTTTATGATAAAGATCCACATATTTATCAAGGAACGATGTTGATTCACGCATTGTTAAATGCGGTAATAGAAGCTGAATGGTCTCTTTAATATGACCAATTACACCTAGCTCTATCACATGACGAAGCCCTAGCTTTGCAACATCAATATCGACCTGTACGATTTTTGCATGTTTCGGGTAAAACTGAGACCAAGCAAAGTCTGCGCCTAAAATAATCAAAGTATCGCAGTGTTCAATCATCTCATAACCTGATTTTACACCCATCATGCCTGTCATCCCCACATTGTAAGGATTATTGCCCTCCACAAAGTCTTTAGCACGAGAAGTATGTGCAATCGGTGCTTTGATTCTCTCGGCAAGGGCTATTAACTCTTCATGCGCCCCTTCACAGCCAGCTCCCGCATAAATACCCACTTTTCCGCCGGCATTGATAATATCTGCCATTTTCAAAATCTCTGAAGCAACAGGATGGACGATAGGCGGCTTTGGCTGATAGGTTTGTCGAATTGGAAGATCTTCCACTTCAATCGCACTAATATCAGAAGGTAAAATCACAACCGCTACACCTCGTTTAGAGAGTGCTTCTTGGCATGCAGTCATAATAATTCGTTTTGCTTCATGAGGATTTCTTACCTCTTCACAGTAAACAGAACAACCTTCATAAATCGGCTTATAGTCCACTTCTTGTGGAAAATTTGTTCCTAGTACATTTCTAGGAAGCTGACTTGCAATCAGTACTACCGGCGCACTATTACGATGACTCTCATAAAGGCCATTAATAAAGTGAAGGCTTCCTGGGCCACACGAGCCTGCGCATGCCGTTAAACCTTTCGTCATAAAGGATTCAGCACCCGCGGCAAAACCGCCAACTTCCTCATGACGTACATGCACCCACTCAATATCTGTATGAAAACGCATCGCATTTGTCACATCATTGAGCGTATCGCCTACAACACCATAACAACGTTTAACGCCAAAGAGCTCTAAGGTTTCAACAACAATTTGGGCAACTTTCTTTTTGGACATATTGATTCCTCTTCTCTTAACTCGCTGATCTTAAGGAAGTTCATCCTCCCCCTTTAGCGACTTAAGACTTCATTTAAGGTTTAACTTTATCTTATAAAATTTAAAGTGTTCTCTAAAAAGCCCTTCACATTTTCATAAAGGGCTTAGAACTTCATGAATTAAGCGATTATTTCTTTAAGAAATTATCTTTTAATAGATCAATGAAAGTATGCCCTTCTCCACCTAAGATCGCTTTCGATCCATAAAGTGCCATATTTTCAAAATTAGAGAATTCAGCATGAGGTGGCCAAATGAGCTCTAAGCGACTTACATGCACATCTAATAATGCCGGACCATCATGCGCTAAGAACTCTTTTAAAGTGCCTTCAAGTTCATGAGAACCTGTAACTAAATATCCTTTAATACCAACCGCATCAGCGACTTTTGAAAAATCGGGGTTTTTAAGATCTGTATAACTATTGACTAAGCCTTCAGCTTTCATTTCTAATTCCACAAAATCGAGTGTACTGTTATTAAGCACAACAACTTTCAATGGAATATCTTCTTGGACAAGTGTTAATAAATCGCCCATTAACATCGCAAGGCCACCATCGCCCGAAACTGAGATGACTTGACGCTCTGGGAATGCTTTTTGTAAACCAATTGCTTGAGATAATGCATTCGCCATCGTGCCGTGTTTCATTGAGAGAAGCGTGCGACGTTTACCATTTGTTTGGAAATGACGATTCACCCAAGCCATTGCCGAACCTGTATCGCCAGTCATCATCGCATCTTCTGTAGCATGCTCACTTAAGAGCTCAAGCAGATATTGTGGATGAATGAGATCTTCACTCTTTGCAACTTCTTTTCTATCTAATACCGCCATGCAATCTTGATGCATTTTGGTGTATTTATCTAAGAATTTTGTATCTGATTTTTGATTCAAATTAGGAAGAAGCGCTGTTAAAGTATCTTTAATATTGCCTAAAACTCCTAATTCAATAGCATGACGTAAACCTAGTTTTCCTGAATCTAAATCAATCTGAATGATTTTTGCATTTTTAGGATAGAACTGTGACCAAGCAAAGTCCGCACCTAAGATAATAAGCGTATCGCAATCTTTGATCATCTCATAACCCGATTTCACACCGAGCATGCCGGTCATCCCCACATTAAAAGGATTATTCCCTTCGACAAAATCTTTTGCACGAGAAGTGTGAGCCATTGGCGCATTTAATTTTTTACAAAGCGCAATCACTTCTTCACGCGCACCTTCACAGCCAGCGCCGGCATAAACACCTACTTTACTGCCACTATTGAGAATATCAGCCATATGTTTAATTTCAGAATCAACAGGACGAACCACGGGTTCTTGTGGTTGATAATCTTGAATAATTGGCAAATCTTCCACTTCAGTTGCACTAATATCAGATGGCAAAATCACAACCGCAACGCCACGCTTAGTAATAGCCTCTTGGCAAGCTGTCATGATAATGCGTTTCGCAGAATCAGCACTTTTAACTTCTTCACAAAATACTGAGCAGTTCTTATAGATCGGCATATAATCCACTTCTTGTGGGAAATTCGTCCCAAGAACATCTGTCGGCAATTGACTTGCAATTAAAACAACAGGAGAACCGTTACGATGGCTTTCAAAAAGACCATTCACAAAATGGAGACTACCTGGCCCGCAAGAACCCGCACATGCCGTAAGATTTTTCGTCATAAATGCTTCTGCACCCGCGGCAAAACCACCAGCTTCCTCATGACGCATATGAACCCACTCAATATTAGAATGATGACGCATTGCATCAGTCACATCATTCAAAGTATCACCCACAACACCATAGCATCGTTTAACACCGGCATTTTCAAGTGCTTCGACAATAATTCTTGCGACTTTTTTCTTAGACATAGATTCTCCATATAGAAAAATAGTAAAAACTGAACATTAGTATAATATCTTTACATTAATTCATAAAGCTCTAATCTATTGATGGACTTATAAATTTTCTAACTATCAATCATTAAAAGAGTGTTTTTTGTACAGGATTATAGGCAATTCCTACCTCTAATATCTTCATGGAGATCCATCTCTCTATAACCGATAAAACATAATGAATTTCTGCTTCTGTGAGCGCTCTTTGATCTGTGATTTGATGCCACTGATACAAGCATCCCCGACAACATGTGGCAGTGGCATGTTGAGCTATAAAAACAGGATGTCCTTTCATCGGGGTTTGCGAACCATCATTTTTAGGCCTAAAAGGTGCTAATCGCGCTCGAATAAACTGCTCTCCCTCAAGCATTATTAAAGACATCTGCTTATTCTCAACTTGCTCAATCTCTTTCGCTTTCAGCTTAAATCCCATTCTAAAAGGAGACTTTTCAAGCATTGTAAAAACACGCTGAATTTTTGCTTCAGTGGGATTCATAAAAATGGGGAGTTCGTCATATTTCACAATTAAAGTGCTCCTTTGACTATTCGATCAAGCTTCGATAATCCATCAATCAAATCTAAAGGCGTAAAGGCATAATTAGCAATACCGCTATTTTGAGAAGCTAAACCGTGCGCTAATACTGCTTGAATGCCGGCATTTAAAGGTGCATAACCTTGGGCTAGTAACGCGCCGATCATACCCGCAAGCACATCACCACTGCCCCCTTTTGCTAAACGATTTGTTCCAAAAGTGGAGATATAGATCATTCCATCTTGCGCGATTAAGGTGTTCGCCCCTTTAAGGACTAAGACACCCCGATAAATTTGCGTGAAACATCTTGCTAATGCAAAGCGATAACGTTGAATATCCAAAATCGTCGGATTCGATGAATCTATCATTGGAGAAATATCAATCCCAGCATTTTCTAATAGAATCATCAGTTCTTTGGGATGAGGCGTGAAAACGACATCTTGTTTTGATTGAAGCTGTTGTATAAATGCTGAATCGTAAAAGAGATCGGCATCAACGACTAATGGATAATTCGCTAATCGTGCTAAATCATGATGCTTAACATTAGCGCCTAAGCCCATTCCGACGGCAATCGCGGTTGTTTTAGGCGATAATGCCAGCATTTGCATTACTTCACTCGGCTTGTCGCCCTGACCTACTAAACCGACAATCCCAGCACCAAAGCGAATTCCGGCAAGACTGCTTAAAATACTTGCGCCTGCCTGCTCGCCTTTAATAACGCTTAAGAATCCATAATCCCCTTTATTACTATCACTTTCGGATCTCAGCGGTAATTTAAGATCACGGAGTTCTAGAAGATAAGTATTTGTGTAAGGCTTTTTCCCACTCTCACTATTAGTAGCTTGACCATCAAATGTTTCTTTATCATAAGCGTTATCCACAGCTTCATATAACTGCCGAGAAATCCCCAAATCTGCCACGATAATTTCCCCGACCGCACCTTTTGAGGAATCCAAAAATAGCACTTCTTTTAATGCGCCCATTGTTACCGTAATATCCGCTTTAAAAGGATTCTCATAAATACCGGTTGGAATATCACAAGCAATCTTTAAACCAGCCCTATCATTGACCGCATTCAGTAATCCTATTAAATCAACGCTCATCTTTCGATATTGTGATGCTCCAAATAATGCATCGACATAGATATCTGCCGGCGCTTGTTGCATAAAGCTATTAAGGCTCTCTTCTTGTGCATCTATAAGTTTAATGCCGGCATTTAAGGCGCGTTTTCTCTGTAATTGCGCCATCTCCGTTAAAGCCGTAAATGGTGCAAATAAGAGGACATTAAATTGATGTTGTAATAATCGCGCTAATGCATAGCCATCTGCCCCATTATTGCCCGGACCTACAAGAATCATCACGGTTAAAGGATACGCTGAAGTTTGGAAGGGATTTTCTACATATTTCATATATGAAGGCGGTAAAAATGCCGGAGATACCGAATATGCTGGACATGATTGCTCTTTTATAAAATCGGGCCACTTCATCAAAACAGCTTCTCGAATTGCATCAGCCATTGACTGAGCCGCATGCTCCATCATGACATCTTCTGAAATTCCGTAAACTTCACGCGCATGATTGTCGAGTGTTAAACACTCTTGGAAAACCTTTTGCATCATTCATCCCTCATATGAATAACCATTCCCCCTATTATCGCTCTTTCAAGAAAAGTTCATAGTATTCATTCAAATTCTGGAGTCGATATTGATGCATTCATTTCTCAAAGACTCATTAGAAAACGATGATTATCTGATAATCGATAATATTTAGTAGATTATTTAAAATAGAAAATATTATCACAAGATCTATCCATCACTTTTTATGATATATTGTTAAAATTCAAACTATCTCTTTTTGTGATGGATAGATATCTTCTTGTTAAAAATGACGATTGACTTAATGAACAATAAAGCCAAAAAATAAATGACACTTCAAAAGACCATCACAAAAGATGTCTCTCAACAACTTCACAATCAGGAGATGCAATAAGAAGATATTTGCAATTGAAGGTTTGAAATCCTCGATCTATTAACAATAATGTCTACTTCTTATCCAATATTGGGATTAATATACCTGAGTTTGCTTAAAAATAGAACAAAAAAAGCAACAAAATTTCTTTTGTTGCTTTCGATAACATCTTGTTATTTTTAATTTATTTTAGTAGTCTTTTTTCTCTATTAGAAGATTTTTAGAAAGTCTTTATTACGCATGGTCATCCGCTAATAACTGCTGATTTGCTTTCAATATCGCCATTACAACGCTACTTGCTTTATTTTCTGTCTCTTCGACTTCACTTTCAGCCACAGACTCTTCCACAATGCCGGCGCCAGCTTGAACTCTAGCCATGCCATTGGTCACATAGGCTGATCGAATCGTAATAGCACTATCAAAGCGATCGCCTTGCATCAGTCCTTCAATATAACCAATAGCGCCACCGTAGCTTCCACGCGCAGTTGTTTCATAACGATAGATCTCTTCCATTGCATAGATCTTTGGTGCGCCTGTTAAAGTTCCCATGTTCATCACGGCAAGATAAGCATCTATTGGGCTTAAGCCTTGTCGAAGACGACCCGCAACCCTTGAAACTAGGTGCATAACATAACGGTAACGATCTACTTTTAAGAGATCTTTCACATAAATTGATTCAGGATCAGAGATGAGTAATAGATCCTCTTTTGCAAGATCAACCAACATCATATGTTCAGAAACTTCTTTCTTATCAGACTTTAAGATCTCTTCCATTTTTGCATCTAACGCAGGATCAATCTCTCCATCAATCATGCCACGCTTCTTAGTGCCGGCAATCGGATAGAGTTCAAGTTCTCTTGTATAAGGGGAATATTTAAGCGCTGATTCAGGAGATGCACCAAAGAGTGTGAACGCTTCATCATGAAGATAGAAGAGATAAGGACTTGGATAAGCCGATTTCAGCTCAGCATAACTTGCAAAAGGCTTAGGGCAGGGAAGTGTAAAGGCGCGAGATGGTACAATTTGAAGCAGTTTTCCTGCCTTAATCTGTGCAATAAAATCATGAACCGCTTGTTTAAACGGCGCATTATTGGGCACATTAACACCATTTTGAGTACTCACTATCGGTTCATGAATCTTATGTTGTGGATAACTCTGTGAACAAGTGTCGGTATAAGTCTTTGGAGAAGCTGATGATAAATGCGCCTGTTTTTCAGTTAAGTGAACTTGTCCACTAATTGTGGATAACTCTGGGGATATTGTGGGGAAATCCTGAAGAAGTCCGGCATTAAGATCGTTCACCGTTTTCTCATAAGCTAAAGCTTGCGCGTTAAAGGTTCTATAAGCTTCCATACGCGCATTATCCACATAATCAAGATAGAGATGCTCATACATCGCCGTCTTCTCTTTATGATCGATATTAATCATCTCTTCAGCAAAGAAAAGACATAGATCACGTTCACGACCATTTTCCGGCACATTGATTTGATAAAACTCTCCCACAAGATCATATCCAAAAAGTCCACCAATAAAAGGCGCGAACTCTGGATTTTTAAGTGCTAAAAGCGGATCTAGAACCGTTAAAACGCCACGAGGGTAGAGCGATTGATCGCTTGAGAACTGAAAATCTGCGTGATTTTCATCGTGATCACGTAATTCTTGAGAAAATGTATTCTTAAGATAATTGAGAAGATGAAGCCCGACGAGCGAAGTTGCCTTCACTGTGACGATATCTTTTAATGCCGTAATTCTTAATGAAACCTTTGTTACCAACATGCTCTTTAACGCAGTCTGATCATCTGTTCTTGCGGATTCAAAGAGCATTGCATGTGCTTTATTCTCTGATTTAATCAGATACTCAAATAATGCTGAAGGTTCAAACTCTTTCGTAATTTCACGGCTAAGGGTAAATACTTCTGATCTTTTAAACGTGCTTGTCATCTACTGCTCCTCGGTTTTTGGCGTATCTTGGTATCTGTTTTTTGTGCCGCAATATCGGGGAGATAAAAAGAAGCCCGCATATTGCGGGCTGTTGATCTTTATTTCACTGTATTCGTTTTCTATTTTCCACACATAAACAGTGATTGCCCGCTTTCTAATGCGCGTAACCACCAACGACGGAATGTACGAATTGTTGTGAAGCTATTCATGGTTTTTTCCTGTGAATAATACAAATACAGTGATATCAATCTTTAATCTCTTTTTAAAAGTATAAGCCTCTAACAACTTATCTTTCACTTCGAGAAATATCTTGTGGGTTCTTTTTTTGTCGAGACTCAATGAATTCTCGATGTAACAACAAATCTAGATAAAAAAAGAACCCTGATCTTTTCGAAATTCTTAGGATATAATTTGCATGGTT
>CAZPIQ010000015.1:0-28018 GCA_964586665.1 uncultured Ignatzschineria sp.
AAGCTTCAGTTACTTCTTCCAAAGTCGGCTTAATATATACTAAACATGAGTGGGGGCTTTTATGATGCATTGCCTTCTGGATTGCAATTTGATCTAACCCAGCTTGTCTTGCTCTAAAACCATATGCATGCCTATGCCCATGCTCCGTAGTTCCATGCTCTTTCTTCACAACGAGTCCTATTTTCTCTACAGCCCTACGATGCAATCTCTGAAAATTTTTCAAAGTTTCAGGCATACCTTTAGAATTAGTAAACGCAAAAGGATGGTTTTCACCACGAGCTGGCTCCACTCTCTGATATTTTAAATAATTCGCCCATACCAACAAAAACTCTTCTGCTTTATGGGGAGGGTTAAAAACAACCTCAAAATAACCTGACTTAGAGGTCAACAATGGATTTTTCCAACCAGCATATAACCTTTCAGATCCTAAATAAGTATTTCTCGGCTTATATGATGTTGTTGCTAAAAGATATTCTCTTCGATTTTTAAAACCGACATCAGGTGCCTCTCCTAAGGATGGATGATAGACTCTCACCAAAGCTTCTTTAGGATAATTGGGATTAAGGGTAATATCAGAAACATAAATATGAAATACCTCACTTTTACGTAATCCACCATAGTTTAGGAGCATCGCGATAGCTTGAGATTTGTAATCGGGGGTACCATCTCTTTTTAAAAACCCCAAATACAATAACCGCTCAAGATGCTGTTCAGGAAAACGAACTGCATATTCTGTTGAGAATACGTTCTCATTGAAACTTTCAACCAAACGGACTCTTTTATGTTGTTCAATCTGCTCACTATGATTTGTTAAATGATTCAAAAATACATTTGACTGCTTATGATAATAAGCACACCAATTCAATCGCTCTTCATAACTTGTAGCTTTTCTAAAAGGATTCACTCTTTCTGCTGAATAGTCTTCTTGAAGCACTAAATAATCTGTGTAATGAGTAATGTGGAACAATAGATTATTAGCATCTCGAAGAGATCTAGGTCTCCAGTAAAGCCCTAAAGGATCTGTAAAGGTTTCAGGATCTATTGACCCTATCACTAAGGTTTCAGTAAACGATTTTAAAGCATCAGTTGCCTTTTTTACTTCGGGTACGGCATCTAAGTATTTCAGTAGCAAACTTAAAGCAAAACATGATCTCTCTTTCCAAGAATCACTCTTATAATTAAACCAAGCCAAATAACGCAAATGAGAAATGATCAAACCTTTTTCAGTAAGTAGCGCAGGCAAAGAGTAAGTTAAATTACTTGAGCAGTTTTTATAATTGGTGTATATTTTTTTAACAAATGGCATATAACATTTAGTACATAGTATGTGATCATTACAAGAGGCTATCTTACTTTTAAGGATAGTGTCAATAAAGAATCATTCATAATAGTATACTTAGTAGTGGGGTTATAATACCAGTTTAACAAACAAAAACTTCGAGAAATTGATCGACGCGTGCGTCATCTTCGTAAACGTTTAGAAGTCCTCCGTGCGGTACCTTACTCTCCACAACAAGAGGGAAAAATATTCTTTGGCGCTTGGGTCACACTGATTGATGATGACGATAATCAGCTTTTCTTTAGAATTGTGGGTGCTGATGAAATTGCCCACCATAAAGATTATTCATCTGTAAACTCCCCGATAGCCAAAGCTTGTCTTGGCAAGGAGATTGATGATGAGTTGTTCGTTAGAACAGATATTGCATCAAAACGTTGGTATGTCGACAATATCTTTTATGGCACCCCCGAAGAAGTGGCTGATAAGATTCCTGAGTAATACCTAAAGCAAATATCAACTCATTCAAGTACTATAACGATTATCCTTAGACAAACAAAAAGCCGTAATAGAATCCAATCTATTACGGCTTTCTTGGTCCTAATAATATTACTGATTTTTCTGATACTTTATTGACATCTTAGTTATCTCTTAGTGATTTCTTATTTATCAAAGTTAAGCGAAATACCCTTTGTCTCTTTTACAAACATAATACTAATAATAGAGATAATACTTGCACCCACGAGATAAATTGCAATAGGAATTGAACTATCAAATTTATCGAGTAGTGCTAAAGAGATTAAGGGCGCCCAAGATCCCGCTAAAATGGGCGCGACCTGATAACAAAGAGACAAAGCTGTATATCGAACATGTGTTGGGAAAAGCTCGGTCATTAGTGCGGAATACGGCGAATAAGTCATCGATTGGAAGAAAAGACCAATAATGATAGCTAGCATAATAATCCAATCATTGCCGGTATCCATCATTGGGAATGCAAAGAATCCCCATGAGGCTGTTAATACTGCGCCAATAATAAAGATCGGTTTGCGTCCATAAATATCACTTAAGTGCCCCATCCAGGGAATAAAGAAGACGTGCACAAAATGAGCGCCAAACATCATAAAGAGTATCTCTGTTGTATCCTTATGGACGACAAGTTTCAGGTAACTAATCGAGAATGTCACAACCATGTAGTAGAGAATATTTTCAACAAAACGCGCACCAATACCGGCTGCGACTGCTTTTTTATGATATTTCAAAACTTCAACAATACCCAACTCTTTATCAACACGCTTTGCTTGTTCAGCTTGTGCTTCTTTAAAGACCGGCGCATCATCCACGCTTTTACGAATCCAAAGACCAATTAAAACTACAATAGCTGAGAAGAAGAAAGCAATACGCCAACCCCAATCTAAGAACTGCTCCTGCGTTAATAGCCCTGATAAAACAAGCAAGACAATTGTCGCCACCAAGTTTCCAAGAGGCACCCCAGTTTGTGGCCAACTTGCCCAAAAACCTCGGCGATTTGGCGGACTATGTTCTGACACCAAAATAACAGCACCGCCCCATTCACCCCCAAAAGCAAATCCTTGAATGAGTCGCAAGCCCACAAGCAAAATCGGTGCCCAATAACCGATACTATCAAAGCTTGGTATCGTTCCCATCAAAAATGTTGTAATTCCAACAATAATCAGACTGATCTGCAATAATTTTTTACGCCCATATTTATCACCATAATGCCCAAATACTAGACCACCTAGTGGTCGTGCCAAAAAACCGACAGCATAAAGTGCAAATGCAGCCAATATCCCATCAATAGCACTCCCTGTTTGCTTAAAAAATACCTGTCCAAAAACGAGCGCCGATGCGGTTCCATATAGGAAAAACTCATACCATTCTGCAACCGAGCCAACCGTTGATGCTGCAACTGCCATCTTTAGCTCTTTTGATGCTTTTTGCTCCTTTTTCATTCCTCTCTCCTTTAGCTTTCTCTTCATGAATCTCTCGCAATGAATACAGAGATATCTGAATTGTTTTTTATAAGCGTGAATCTAAACGTACTCACATTCATCAGATTCCACTATTTAAGGAGATTAAGCTTGATCGAAAAGTAAGAGATACATGCGCAATTCGGCAGAATACATTCTACTTAAAAGAAGATGACAAACAAAAAGCCGTAATAGAATCCAATCTATTACGGCTTTTTTGATGATTGCCCATTGTAACTAGTACTTCAAACAATCATCACCCATATTCTATAACGTTACTTTTTAAGAAAAACTAGATCCCAAACGCCATGTCCTAAACGAATACCACGTGCCTCGAACTTAGTGGGTAAACGATGGGTTGGTGTTTCAACAAAACCTGCTACGCTATTTTCATAATCAGGGGCTGCAAGCATCACTTCCATCATATGCTCGGCATAAGGCTCCCAATCTGTTGCAAGGCAAAGGCGACCATCTTTTTGAAGTTTTTTCGCAATTAATGCGACAAATTCAGGCTGGATAATACGGCGTTTATTATGCTTTTTCTTATGCCAAGGATCTGGGAAGAAAACCTGTACGCATTCTAAAGACTCATCTGGGATACAGTTCTTTAAAATATGTACCGCATCATAATCGATCGCACGGATATTTTGAAGATCACGCTCTTCTACATCAAGTAGTAAACGACCCACACCCGGACGATGAACTTCTAACCCTAAGAAATCACGGGTTGGTTCATTTTCTGCCATATTGGAAAATGACATGCCATCGCCAAAACCAATTTCAAGTGTACGAGGCGAACCACTACGACCAAAGAGCGCATCTAAATCCCATAATTCATCGACCTTATCATGTGTAATAAGATAAGGGCTCTCTGCCAAAATACGTTCTTGGCCTTTCGTTAAACGACCTTCTCTCTTCACAAATGAGCGAATCGCACGAAGGGGTCTATTCTTGTTTTCTGTATTTTCCATCAATATATTCGTTTATGATCTGTTTAAATTCATTAGCGATATTCTCGCCCTTTAAAGTGACTGAGCGCTCACCATCGACATAGACAGGCGCAACCGGTTTCTCACCATTTCCCGGCAAGCTGATACCAATATTGGCCATCTTTGATTCACCTGGGCCATTCACGATACACCCCATCACTGCAACCACCATCTTTTCAACGCCTTCATATTGGGTTTTCCAAGTAGGCATACTATTATCAATGTATGATTGAATATCCTGTGCGAGATATTGGAAGTCATCACTACTCGTACGACCACATCCAGGACAAGCAACCACTTTTGGCGTAAATGCGCGAATCTGTAGGCTTTGGAGAATCTCTTTACCGACTAATACCTCTTCAGTACGCGAAGCATTTGGTTCCGGCGTTAAAGAGATGCGGATTGTATCACCAATTCCTTCTTGAAGTAAGACAGCAAGTGCCGCTGTTGAGGCAACCGTTCCTTTCATACCCATTCCGGCTTCTGTTAAACCTAAGTGAAGCGGGACATTAATCAAAGGAGCGATATCACGATACACTTTAATGAGCTGCTGACTTTGGCTCACTTTAACCGAAAGGATAATATCCTCATCTGTCATCCCAATCTCTTTAGCAAAAGCGATGCTCTCAAGCGCTGAAACAATCATCGCTTCACACATCAGCTCGTCATTAGTCAGCGGAACGGCTTTCTTAAGGTTTTCATCAAGGAGTCTTTTTAAAACTTCAGGATCAAGACTTCCCCAGTTCACACCGATACGTACAGGCTTCTTATATTTAAGCGCCTCTTCTACGATCGAAGTAAATTGCTCATCTTTACGCGCACCACGACCCACATTTCCGGGATTAATACGCAGTTTAGCTAATGCTCTAGCGCAAGCAGGTTCCGCTTGTAAAAGGCGATGCCCATTAAAGTGAAAGTCGCCAACAACCGGCGTTGAATAGCCAAGTGTATCGAGCTTTTCCACGATAAAAGGGACTGCTTTCGCGGCAAGTTCCGTATTCACAGTCACGCGCACTAATTCTGAACCGGCATCTGCAAGCTCGATAATTTGTGAAACTGTTGCATCCACATCTTCGGTATTCGTATTAGTCATCGACTGAACACGGATCGGATAATCAGAGCCAATGCCGACATTTCCAACCATTACCTGACTTGTGGGGCGTCTTTTAATGGTAAAAACCATGAAGAGATCCTTTTAAAGATTTATAAGTACATTTCGCGTGCCATTATCGCTAAAATCAAGTGAATGCACAAGGGAGGCTTTGTCCGATTTTACGCACCTCTTTTAGATCGATATTGGATTCTTTGGTATAATTTCAACAATTATTAAATTGATTCAGATAAACTCCAGATAAATTTCAGATAAATGCGTTGCTTAATGAGCCTCTTAATCAGCATTCATAACCTCCATAGCACCATTTATATTGATCCCTCCCATATTTCCCGCAACAAAGAAAGGTCGACTCGATGTTATATCTCAGCATTAAAGCACTCCATATTATCTTTATGGTCACATGGTTCGCAGGTCTATTCTATCTTCCAAGGATCTTCGTCTATCACGCCGCCAATAAAAGCCCGGATACCAACGAAACATTTAAGGTAATGGAGCGTAAGCTCATGATTATGATGAATATCGGCGCAGCGCTGACGATCATCTTCGGAATCACCCTAATTGTGTTAAATCCGAGCCTTCTAAAAATGGGCTGGCTACATTTTAAATTGTTATTAGTCTTCTTCTTGCTGATCTATCACTACTTCTGCTATCACTATGTTTTAGTCTTTAGACATGACAAGAATACGCGAGATCATAAGTTCTACCGTTACTTTAACGAGTTCCCGAGCATTATCTTAATCATGGTTGTCTTCTTAGTGGTTTTAAAAGGGATTCCCTTTATTAACTTCTGGAACTAGTGCTTCAGAAACTAGCACTTCTGAAACTACTTTTAAATATAATTCTATACCCGATAAGTACTTAGTGCTTAGCTTGTAACCTAGATAGAAATAACCTAGATAGAAAAAATTTAAATAGAAAAATCCCGGCAGATTGATGAATCTAATTTCATTTAAATGCCGGGATTTTTCTATTTTTGAATATCCATTATAATTCATGAATGCTGAATTGAGCCTTTCATGAAAACAGTTTGTATTAAAGCGCCTTCACTGCTTCAAGCACTTCTTCAGCATGACCATCAACTTTGACCTTGCGCCACTCTTTTAGAATTTCACCTTCATTATTAAGAATGAATGTACTACGTTCAATACCAAAACCAATTTTGCCGAACATGTTTTTCTCTTTAATCACCTCAATTCCCGTAGCCTTACAGAGCGTCTCTTCAGGGTCCGAGAGAAGCGGGAAATTAAGCTCGAATTTTTCAGCAAATTTAATATGCGAGTTTTTACTATCGCGTGATGCGCCAACAACGGCACAATTCAATGCTTTAAATTGATCTAATAATGCGTTGAAATGCTGCACTTCATTACTACAACCCGGCGTATTATCCTTGGGATAGAAAAATAGCACGATATGATCTGCTTTAAGATCAGATAATGCTAATGCATCGCCTTGTGTTTCATATTGTTGATTGAAAATATCCGCTACAACTTTCACCATTTTTAAACTCCATTGCTTATAGTTATCGATTCAAAATTTTTGGACATATGATCAGAATCTTGATACGCAAGCATGAGTCATTTATCAATTCTCACGCCATCATTCTGATACCTCAATTTAATATATCATGTAAACCTCAATAAGGATGCTTCGATGTTAGATGCTTGGCTCACGCTTTACTACACGCCCAATATTGGCGCGAGACGATTTAAACAGCTCATTGATTATTTTGGTTCCCCTGAAAAAGCCCTCAAAGCAGATGGCATCGAATGGCAAAATGCCGGCATGCCTAAATCAGTAACGCTTCAAACATCTTCACAAATTGAGGAGAAAGTTACGAAAGCACTACAATGGTCGAAAATACCCGGCAATCATATCCTTTACTTTGAGCATGAAGCATATCCACCCTTGTTAAAAGAGATTTATGACCCGCCTATGATTCTCTTCGTCCAAGGCTCGTTAGAGATTCTTGGCTCGCCACAAATCGCAGTGGTCGGTGCTCGAAAGCCCACAAAAGAAGGGTTTTATAATGCTGATCTATTTACAACTGAACTAGCCAATGCTGGACTGACGATCACAAGCGGTTTAGCGCTAGGGATTGATTATACCGCGCACAATGCGGCTGTTAAACAGCAAAAACCAACCATTGCTGTGCTAGGAACGGGGCTTAATGAAATATATCCCAAAAGCCATATCCCCTTAAGTGAGGCGATTTTAGAAATAGGAGGTGCCATTGTCAGTGAGTACCCTCTACACATGCCGGCAAAACCGCAAAACTTTCCGCGCCGAAATCGAATTATCGCCGGCCTTTCACTCGGAACGCTCGTCATAGAAGCTGCGCTTCGTTCAGGGTCGCTGATTACCGCAAGAATGAGTATGGAGGAAAATCGAGAAGTCTTTGCCATTCCTGGCTCTATTCATGACCCACAATCTCGAGGTTGTCATAAACTCATTCGCGAAGGTGCCACCTTAGTGGAGTCAACCTATGATATTCGCTCATCATTAAATGGCTGGTTTGAGGAAGGCTTAACAGATCCCCAGGAAAATCTGTTTAGTGATCAAGCGCTGAATGCGATGGATTTAAAATTCAAACAAGATCGGCAGAAAAGCGCAAAAGAAAAAAGCCAAGACCTGTTAAGCGGTGAGGTGTTGGACAAGAAAATCACTAAAAAAACACCACAAATGCCCCAATTAAAAGCAGTGATATTACCGGAAGATCATCCTCAAAAAGCGCTATATGATCTTTTAAAGGCTCCCCACTCGATTAATCAACTCGTGGAAATTTTAAAAATACCGGCCTCTGAGATCACAACAGACTTAATGATGCTTGAAATCGAGGGCGTTATTACAGCTGATCAAGGATTTTATCGGCAGAAGTTACAGTAATCTAATCGCTTTTTAGAGCCACGAATATGCGCCCCTACTCATCTTAATTACCATTTATGCACCTCTGAAATATTCCTCAATAATCTGATCAATTTGCTTCGTAAATTCAGCGCGCGTGTAACCTTTAACGTAATGGCCAAAACGATCCATTAATAGGATATCCGCAGATTGATTAAAGAGATTAGTGAAGGTTCTGCCCTTAACAATATTCTCTAGGAAAGGTCTCGAAATTTCCTGAATATGGGAAAATCCTTGCGCGACTGTTTCCCCTAAAATAGGTGAAGGGAGCTCTCCTAAAATATGAAGATATGGCATCAAATCCCTATCTTTAATGAGCTCATACAATAACTGTGTGGATTCATCATTGCCCTTATAGAGATAAAAAAGCTGCGCCACCCCCAAAAGATCATTAAGCCCCATGACTTTTCCCTCTTTTACCCATTCAAAGTAAGGAAATGAATCACCTAATACCAAGGGCTTATCATAGGCAAATACAGAGCTGTGATCACTATCTAAATAACGCTCAAAAATCTGTAATCTAGCAGTTGCTTCATCACGATTTAAACGCGCCATAGCAGGCAAATAACGATTGATGCGCCAACTATCTGGCATTGCGATCTGCACCCTTGAAGGGCGCCCTAGCATTGCTCTTTTTAGCAACTCTGATTCTAGATAAAACTGTGTTAATGGCGAGATATAATGACGATCAAGACGCTTTAATATCTGCTCTCTCAGACTACTTCCCACTGATCATTTTCCTCTATAAATCCCATACATCATTCAAGGTTCATAAACTCGATATTCCCACTCACCATAAAGCAACACAAGAAAAAAGGCGCTTTAAAGCGCCTTTTATGATACCTAATTTTAATAGAGAGCGACAAGTTTCATCGCACTATCATTCAATCTATGAATGATCTTTTATCTCAATCTCTGGTAGATTTCTAGTTATTTCTAGTTAATTTCTCTTAATCGTTACTTGCAAGAATCAGACGAAGTAAGCTTGAGAAGATGTTATAGAGCGAGATATAGATATCAAGCGCCACACTAATGTAATTATCTTCACCACCTCTTACAACGCTGTTAATACGCCATAAGATAATCGCACCTGAAAACGGAATGATTAACATTGAAAGAAGAAGGTTGATCATTGGCATTTTAAGGAAAAGTGCATTTAGCGCAATCGTGATAATCATCACAATACCAACCGCACCAACATATTTACCAATTGGCGAAAAATCTTTCGTTTTATCCCCACCAAGCACTGCTAATACTAAGAAGAGCCCTGCTGTACCGCCAGCTGCGATACCAATATACTGCCAACCACTTTGTGATTGTAGTGCGAGGGTTAAAAGCGGTCCAAGCATCATTCCCATGAGGAATGTGAAGACAAACATTAAACCAAGACCAACAACCGAGGTTTTATTCGCTTCGATCGCAAATGAGAGACCGTAGAAAACGACCATAAAACCGATAAAGAAAATAATCGGGCTTGAAACCATCAGATTCAGAACAATGTTAGTTTGAACTGAAATAAAAGCACCAATGATCGTCGGAATCAGCGAAAGAGCCACCAAAGTATACGCCTGACGTAATACTTTATGCATCCCTTCACGTTGAACGCCACTATAGGCATCTGTTTGGTAATAATTATTCATTTAATAAACTCCTAAGGGTTATATTAGATATAGAATTTTTCAATTAAAGCCTAAGAACTGCTATTGACCCTGATTGTATCACCTTTATATCAAAATTAGCGAGTGTTTCAATTGAATTTTAGGCTAAAAAATGCGATTCTACTCACCATTCATTTTATTTAACGTTCTGAGTTTTGAACCCTATACACAAGCATTCCATCGTGCAAAAAAAAAGATATCTTCACTCTAAACTCGCCATTGCGACGTTTTTAGCGCTCCCGGCTATTGGTCTTGCGGACCCTATCGCTTGTACTATCTCTCCTCTTGCTAAACATATTATGCCGGAACGTGATTACAATCTTGTCCCTAATGGGCAGATGATTGTTGAGGCTGATGATGGATACCTAAATGATTTTGAAGGCGATGTGAGTGGCAACGTAGAGGTATTCAATGGAGATGCGATGCTTGCCAGCGAACGCTTCAAGATTGATAGGATTAATCAAGTTGTCACATCTGAGGGGGATACTGTTCGTTATGCGACGCCTTCCACTGTCCTAATTGGCACAAAAATGATTCATCTTCTCAACAAACAAGAGACGCATGTTACATCAGGTACTTACTACATGCGTTCAGAGCCTAATGTACAAGGCCGGGCAACTCAGATTGACCACCGATCTAATGAACAGAATACACTTCTTAAAAATGCCACCTATTCTGCCTGCTCAGTTGATAATGAAATCTGGAAAATAAAAGCTAAAGATATCGATATTGACCACGACGGTGGTCGAGCTGTTGCGACTAATGCTGTCTTTGATGTGCTTGGTGTCCCTCTTCTCTATACACCTTATATCTCATTCCCAATTGATGGAAAGCGTCATAGTGGCTTCCTCTTCCCTGAATTTGAGATTAGCCGCAGTAATGGCGTTGAATTCTTTCTACCTTATTACTTCAATATTGCCCCCAATATGGATGCAATATTATCAGCGGGATTTATCGCAAAACGAAGTCCTGCAGTAAAGGGAAACTTCCGCTATCTTAACGAATGGCAAACCTTAAATCTTGAAGGAACTTATCTTTTTAGAGATAAACTTTACGACAATCGTAAGCGATGGATGATTAAAGCAGATTCGGAGTTTGAACTATCCCCGAATCTTTCAGGCGATATTCTTTTCCAAAATGTTTCTGATGATAATTATATTTTCGATATTGAAGATGAGACAGGCTTATACAGAGGCGTTACGCTAGACCGCCATGCAACACTCAATTATCGTACCGAAAATTGGGAAACGATGCTTCGTGTTCAAGACTTTTTAGTCACTGATCGAGAGATTATTCAGGTTAATCCATACAGCCGCATGCCACAATTACTCTTCAGAGGTGGCTGGGATGTTAAAGGCATTGGTTTTGATTTAGATGCGGAATTTGTCAGATTCGATGTAAAAGAGACAGAGAGTCGCCCTAAAAACCTTCCAACAGGCGCTACACGTATTGATATTATGCCGAGTGTCAGTTATCGCCTCGAAAACTCTTGGGGCTTCATTGTGCCGACCGCTCGTCTACGATATACGCACTATAATATCTCCTATCATAATGATAGAGCGAATACTGGGCAAGACACAAGTATTAGCCGTACGTTGCCTATCATCAGTTTAGATGCCGGTCTATTTTTTGATCGTGAGACAACTTTCAGCCACCTTTTTGGAGGTGGCGACTTCATCCAAACGATTGAACCACGTGCATATTATCTTTACGCACCTTTTAGAAGCCAAACCAAAATCCCGATTTTTGATACTTCACGAAAAAATTCTGGCTTCGATAACTTATTTGGATACAACGACTTCTACGGCGCAGATAGACAATCGGATGCTAACCGCCTGACCACCTCTTTAACAACACGTATTATTGAAGAATCGACAGGTTCAGAGAAGTTCTTCCTAACACTTGCGCAGACTCAATATTTCACCTCACCTCGCGTCACAATTGGCAGAGATTATGCAGAGGGCGAGAACATTATTAAGAGATCTAGCCTCTCAATCTCCTCAGGTGTATCGATTACTAACAATATTCGTACAACAACTGACCTAGAATGGTCTCCTGAAAATAAAAAAGTCACCTATGGAACATTCGATCTTAGTTATAGACCTGCAACTGATAAAATATTCTCAATAGGATATCGCTATAACAAAGGGGTCAATGCAACAGAGCATATTGACCAAATCGACACTTCATTCTATTGGTCGCTCAATAACAAATGGGCTATTGCAGGCCGTTATAATTACGCAATTAGCGAAAATATCATGATCGATAGCCAACTAGGGGTTGAATTCCGTGACTGTTGTGTGACAACTCGCGTTGCAGCCCGTTATTTCCGAAATAATATGTACGATGAACAAAAACAGTGGCGCGTCTATGTTGAGTTTGATCTCAGTGGCATTGGTAGCGTTGGGCAAAATACAGACCAACTTTGGAAAGACACCATCTCCGGTTATACATCTCGTCAAGGTCGGTACTTCTAACCTCTCTAAAAGCCTATTTTTTACTCAAAACAGGCTTTTTTTTCATTTCCTTAAAACCATGAGTAACCTATCACCTTGGTGTTTGATTTATCCCTCGATAAGCTTTTCTTCATAGTTTTTATTTATTAAGTACAGTATTACGATAGCTTATTTTCACACATCACATTACCGATAGCGACCAACATAACGCTTATAAAGCTCTATTGTGCGATATATTCATTGAGTTCCTATATTATATAGCGATTTAAACTTTAAAAATGGCTAGCGTTCCCTGAAAATCCCTGTACAATTCCTCGAACCTCAGCAATGCATTGAGGTTTTTTTATGGGAAAGCAATTTCTCATGTTGATACAAGGGGGCAATAATTCTTTTGAATTAACGCGGCTAATTTATCTCTCTTAACATGCCAATAGAGGCTGGGGGAAATAAACTTATGTTACACAAATCTAATGCGTTATCTCCTAACGCTGCAACTTCATCACTTTCCATCGCATCTCCTGGCAGATTACAAAAAACACTCGTATTGTGGCAACTTGTCATGATTGGGCTTGCTTATATGCAACCCATGACAGTATTTGACACATTCGGAATCGTTGATAATCAATCTGGTGGGCATGTTCCTACAGCATATATCATTACGCTTGTCGCAATGATGTTTACAGCACTTAGCTATGGGCAAATGGTTCGCTATTATCCATCAGCGGGTTCTGCTTATACTTACGCCCAAAAATCATTAAACCCAAATCTTGGGTTCGTGATTGGTTGGTGTACGATGCTTGATTATCTCTTTAACCCGATGATCAACATCTTACTTGCAACGATTTACCTCAAAACACTCATCAGTGATGATATCAGCATCTGGTTCTATGTCGTACCACTTGCAATTGTCATGACTTATGTGAACTATCGTGGGGTTGAACTTGTTGCAAACGTCAATACACTCATCGTTTTCTGTCAGTTACTCCTGATCGGTATCTTCGTTGCACTCATGATCAAAGGATTAGTCTTTGATGGTGTTGGGGCTGCGACGATTGCTAGCACGGAGCCTTTCTGGTCTGAAGATATGCAAATTGGGGCGGTTGCCGCCGGATCTGCTGTTCTCTGCTTCTCTTTCCTTGGGTTTGATGGTTTAAGCTCACTCTCAGAAGAGACAAAAGATGCTGCAAAAACAGTTCCACGCGCAATTCTATTAACGACCTTAATTGGTGGCGTGATCTTTATCGTTGTAACCTACTTCATGCAACTCTTCTTTGAGAACTACACGTTCCAAAACCCAGAAGAGAGCCAACCTGAAGTGCTTATGTATGTTGGAAAAACACTCCTTCAATCATTTGGTCTTTGGTTAGCAGTACTTGCAGTATGTGCATCGGGTATTGCAGCGCACACGGGTGTATCTCGTATGATGTATGTAATGGGACGTGATGGCGTTTTACCTTCAAAATATTTTGGTTATATCAATCCAAAATATAAAACCCCTTCAATCAACATTGTCATTGTTGGATTTATCTGTCTTTTCGCCGGATTCTTTGATTTAAGCTTTGCCCTTCACCTTGTGAACTTCGGTGCATTAACCGCTTTCTTCTTCGTAAATCTCTGCGTCATTGTTCAGTACTACATTCGTAACAATCAGCGTTATACTGTCGGCCACAACTTTAATTACCTACTCTTCCCTGTACTTGGTATGTCATTCATTATTTACCTCTGGTTTAATCTTGAATATACAGCACTTGTTATTGGGGTTGTTTGGGGAATGATCGGTCTTGTTTACCTTGCATTTATTACTAAAGGTTTTACAACATATCCGAAAGAGTTCTTAAACCGTTCACGAAATCCTGAATTATAAACTTACATTCAGATTCACTCAAGATTGCGTGCAAGGAGATGGCGCACAATTAAAAGCGGATCTAAGCAGATCACAAGGCCTCAGAGATGAGGCCTTTTTGTTATCTTGAGATACACCTAAAACCCCTTCAATTCACTTTAGGGAAAAGCCCATATCTTTGATAAAATAACAGATCAAGCATTTCCAATTCACTTACACTCATAAAAAAGAGCGACCGAGGCATTAGATGGAAGATCTACAACGAATTCATCCCTTTGAAATCATTCAATATGAAGAAGATCTCTTTGGTCTCTTCTTCCCAGCGCAAGAGCGCTATGAGATCTTTGAAGATCTCGAAATCGAAATCAATGGTTACGGCTGGGTTGATATTATTGAGTTTTATCTCGAAAATGAACTGACAGATCTACAAAACCATTTTACCTATGAGCCGAATGATGATAGCTGCGAGCTTCGCGGGTCATTTGAAGATATCAAAGGTTTCGTACTCAACTTCAGACCGCTCTACTTTAATGACGGAGCACTCACGCTTTTAGTACAAGAGATGCAAGAAAGCTGGTATTAAAGATTATTTGAATCAGCTCTAAAACCTCTCTGTTCAAAGCTCATAAATCTACAAAGGAAAGGACCCATTTTATGAAGTACTCAATTTTAGATTTAGCCAATATCAATCAAAATGCAACAGCAAAAGATGCCTTTAAACGCGCCGTTGATCTTGCCACTCTTGGTGAAAACAATGGATTTACGCGTTACTGGGTCGCAGAACACCACAATATGGTCAATATCGCAAGCTCAGCAACAGCGGTATTAATTGGTCATATTGCCGGCAATACAAAATCCATTCGCGTGGGTTCGGGTGGCATTATGCTACCAAATCATGCGCCCTTGATGGTTGCCGAGGCCTTTGGTACGCTCGAAACACTCTATCCAGGTAGAATTGATCTTGGATTAGGCCGAGCACCCGGAACAGATCAGATCACTTCTCACGCATTAAGACGAGATCCAAGTCGTGCTGATCAATTTCCGAATGAAGTGATGGAGTTACTGACCTATTTCCACCCAGAAGATAATCAACGCATTAATGCTATTCCCGGAATGAACTTAGATGTACCAGTGTGGATTTTGGGCTCTAGTCTATTTGGTGCACAATTAGCCGCACATTTGGGTCTACCTTACGCTTTTGCGGGTCACTTTGCACCCACGCATATGAAAGATGCATTGCAAATTTATCGTGAGCGATTTAAGCCTTCAAAGTATCTTGATAAGCCTTATGCGATTCTTTGCATGAATGCTGTCATCGCAGATACCACTGAAGAGGCTGAAATCGAATTTACCACAATGAAGCAGAGCTTTACTCAGCTAATTCGTGATGATCGCAAACTCACGCCGCCACCAATTACGCTTGAGGAAATGGAAGCTTATTGGAATCCAATGGAAAAACGCCATGTGAATTCAATGCTCAGACTTTCTGCGATCGGTGATAAATCAGTAGCGAAAAATTTTATTGAAAATCTACTGGATGAAATTGAAGTAGAAGAACTCATGTTTGCCGGCGTGATTTTTGATAATAAAAAACGTCTTCATTCATTCAAACTACTCAGCGAAGTGATGCAAAGTATCCACCAATAATGGCCAAAAGATGAATAACTGCTGGGGCGAATGCTTGCACACCTAAAACAACCCCGCGCCGGCAGTTAAGAATCCGATCCTTCAACACCATCGAAAAGCCCCTACTAATTTTCAAGCAAGAAAGTTACTGGCCCATCATTCACTAGTGCCACTTGCATATCCGCACCAAAACGCCCTGTTTCAACTTTTTTAAGCGTTGTTTTGGCATACGTTATCGCATAGTCAAATAAGGATTTCCCTAACTCGGGATTCGCCGCACTAGTAAAACTTGGACGAAGCCCTTTTTTCGTATCTGCTGCTAATGTAAATTGCGAAATTAGTAGCAATTCCCCCTCAATATCCTTCAAAGAGAGATTCATCTTACCGGCATCATCGCTAAAAATACGGTATTTAAGAAGCTTATCAATCCCTCGTGCGACACTCTCTTCTGTATCATGTGGTTCAATACCCACTAATGCCATAATACCTTTTGAAATTGACCCGAGCACTTCACCCTCAACCGTTACACTCGCACTTGTCACTCGCTGTAATAAGATCTTCATTTAAATCCCTGCCTCCCTCTTTCTAACTGATCTGCTATCATACTATGATCGATATAAGATTCATCTTAAAAGTCTATATCTCACTTCTAACTTGATCTCTTTAAATCTTTATTCATTATTCATTATTCATTATTCAGAACAACATTCTCTCAAGGATCACTACTATGCCAGCGACTTCCCATAAAGACTTACGTCATATTCGTCATTGGATTTTTGATATGGATGGCACTCTCACTATCGCCCAACATGATTTTGCAATGATGAAAAAGGTGCTTGAGATCCCTGAAGAAGAGGATATCTTAACAAATCTTGAGGCGCTACCTCTTGCAGATAAAAATGCAAGACTTCGTTGGCTAATGGAATATGAACTTAAAGTCGCGAAAGCAACGGAAACAGCTAAAGGCGCAAAAGAATTATTACTATTTCTCGAAGAGAAATCGAGCCATTTTGCAATCCTAACGCGCAATCTCCAAGATCTTGCTTTCTTAACACTCACAGCGGCAAAAGTCGACCAATTCTTCCCCGAAAAACATGTCATTGGCCGAGAAAATGCAACGCCGAAGCCCTCGCCTGATGCAATCCTAATGCTACTTGCTGAATGGAATATCGACCCAACTGAAGCAGTTATTGTTGGTGATCATGAATATGATCTTGCCGCTGGAAGAAATGCCGGCATTCAAACCATTCTCGTCAATCATGACCATAATATTTACCCCGACTTAGCCGACTACTATTTTGAGAGTTGTGAGGCTCTTTTAAATCATTTACACAACTAGATACTTATTGAACTCTTCAATAAAACTGAGACCTTTCAAATCCCTTGATACAGCTATAATTAACCACTTTTAAAAGCCATTAAATACGATAATTTACAACTCAAAATAATCCCTTCGATTATTCCCAATTTTCGAAATACTCTCCTAAAATTCCTCTCGAAGCATACTGAAATAATCAACACAGTATGAATGATAAACATAAACTTAAAAAGCCTCCAATTTTCAGTCTTTAATACTGATTACATGAGGGGCATAAAATTATATCAAGAGGAAATTGATACAATGGCTAAGCGCTCTATGCTTGAAGATTTTAAAATCCAAGTAATTCAAGTAGGTCCTTACTCAACTTTACCGAAAAACTTATCAGAGCAATGGCTTCGTAATCTCGCGAATGCACTTGAACGCATTATCGAATCAGATGAAAGTAACTACCCAAAAGAAGCTGACATTAATGAGGACATGGAAATTATCGTCTTGGCGATTAACCATATCTTCCGTGCTAAAGCACGCGACAAGGGCCAATCCATTGCAGATAAACTCACTGATGAATCACCAGAACTGACAAAATATTTAGAAGGTTATCGCATGGAACTCGCACTTGAGTCCATTTCTAGGGTCACTGACATTAGCGTGAATCCCGCAAATATCGAAACCATTTTCACTAATCGTGAAGTCATGATTGAACAGAAACACTAAATAAAACGCGCAATATCGTGTCAGATAAAATCTAGGATTAATTCTATTCAATCTATCTATGCACTGTGCTAATCGATAGATGAATCTCAAAATAGCTCATACAGTAGTATCGGGCTATTTTTTTATACCTGAAATATCTTTAATGCCACCATGCCCCTTACAATACCCCCCTTCGCAAAAACATATGCCCCTCTGATTTGCCTGATAAATGAGGATTAGGATGAATTACCAACAAAAGCAGTTATAATAGGAGACTTTATTTGTATGTAAGAGCATTCAATTATGAAGCTACTCCTAGTAGATATTGGTAATACAACCGCAGATTTTCGCGTTTATGATTCAGTGGATGAATCCTTAACACCACTCATCAGGCCATTGAGTCAAGATGCGGTACTACGTGATACTCAAGCGATTAAGGCAAAGCTCGATGCTTATGCCCTTAACTTTGATGCGATTATTTATGTCTCCGTAGTTCCCAGTTTGAATGACCTTATTCGCGCGATTGCACGTCTTTATGAAATCCCGGTGTATAGCCTTCGCCATGATCTTCCGGTCGATTGGTCACGATTTAAACTTCAAAATGTTCATCTATTAGGCGCTGATTTTGTAGCGAACTTTTATGGTATTGAAGCACAATATGGCTTTAAAGATTGTGCTGTTGTCGCACTTGGAACCGCAACGACGATCTTTATCATGCAAGATGGAAAATTTATCGGTACGACAATCACGCCCGGCATTCAGTCAAGCCTTCAAGGGCTCTTCTCGCAAGCCGCGCTTCTTTCTGAGATGGATTATCAACTTCAAGAAGGTGCTCTTGGCTTTAATACCTTTGAATCCATTAGTATTGGCACGATTAATGGCCATTTCTATATGATTGAAGGGCTTCTCTCAAAGATGATGAAACAATATCGATTGAACCAAGTCATCTTTACGGGCGGAAATCTACGCTATTATGAAGGTACTGAATTTGAAGAGGGGATTATCTTCGATGAAACCTTAATCTTCAAAGGTTTGATTTATCTCTATAATCAGCTAAAGCAAGCCGATTAATTTATCAATCATAGCGAGCGAATATGTTAAAAACCCCTCAATTTTGGCAACATAAAGGCATCCTCTCGACTCTTTTATTGCCGATTGCGTGGCTCTATCAATTTATTTCTCAAAAAGATCTTGCGCAAAAAGCAGGAAAAGCACGAAAGCTCCCGAAGCCCACCATTGTCGTCGGCAATATTAATATGGGAGGAACAGGTAAAACGCCGGCAACGATTACGCTGACAAAATCATTTCAGGAACGTGGTTATAAGGTTGGGGTTCTCTCTCGTGGATTTGGGCGAAAATCCACCGATTTACTGATCGTTGAAAATGATGTTACACCTGATCTTATCGGTGATGAGCCTTATCTCATCTATCAAAAAACAAGTTGCTACATGGCCATTGATACCGATCGTTACAAAGCCGGCATGGCGTTATTGGAAAAGCATCCGGATATTGACCTCTTTATTTGTGATGATGCCCTACAACATCGTCAGCTTGAGAGAGATATAGAAGTGATCGTCATGGGTAAGCAGGGATTTGGTAATGGGCGAATCTTTCCAGCAGGTCCTCTTCGCGAACCGATCTCTCGACTAGGAAAAGCTGATGTTATTTTAAGCAATAATGCGGATCTTGAAATACTCCAAAAGGTCACTCAGCCTTTTATACAAGATAAGATTGTTACTTTAAAATCAACACTTTTACCACCTGTTAATATCAAAACGCAAGAAGATGTCGATTTTGATCAGTTTAAAAATATCGCCTTTACAGCAGTTGCAGGTATTGCACATCCCCAAAATTTCTATAATATGCTAACCGAAAAAGGGCTTCATTTTGAAGTGCGTAGCTTCCCCGACCATTTCGAGTTTACCGAAGCTGATTTAAGCCCGATTCAATCCCCGATTCTCATGACCGAAAAAGATGCCACGAAATGCCTCAATTTTGAGCGCAATGATCTTTGGGCTGTTCCACTTGAAAATAAGATTTGTTCCTCTTTTATTGATACACTAGAGACTCGTTTAAATCTTATTCGCAGTAAATAAACCTTGGTAAACGATTCATTCAAAAACCAACAAGATATCTAGAAGCAAGAAATATCAAAATATCCTTAACCCCCTTCTTTGATAATGATCTCTTTAAAAACCGAAAAAAGCCCTCATTATGGAGAAGAAGCGATAGTACTACGGAATATAAACCCTACCTTGTCGGGATTATTTTGATGATCGGTTTCAATGGATTAACCTCTATTTCATCATAGAGTCATCATCCTTAGATATCTTCGATGTACTATCGATCAATAGCCTATTTTAAATAGTATTTATTAAAATAGCGTTATTAGAATGCCGTTATTATAAATGACATTATTAGAATAAATTATTAGATAGAAAACTAGAAAACAACAACCAGATAGAAACACAGATAAATTAACATAACAATCGTAACGTATTGCCAAGAGAGCGAAACCTTTAAAAATAATAGAAAAAGAGGTTTGATCCTATGACAACATTTAGCTCAACAGTCACTTTCCCACTTACAGATCCCGCAAGATTGATTCGTCGTCTTTGCAAACATTGGGCACATAAACTGACGACAAAATATGATGAACAGAGCGGTTTTGTCGATTTTGGAGATGAGAAAATAGCGCATCTCTATGCAAATGGTGACACAATAACAATTAAAATTAAAACACCTACTGAATCTGAACTCGAAACCATTCAATCTGTCATGGAAAGACACGTTATTAGAATGATTCCAGAAGATGAGATTACAGAATTCCAGTGGGCGTCATCCAAATAAGGAATGAACATTAGTGAATGATATAACAAAAGATTTAGAATACTTTGCCAAATATTTTGAAAACGATGCAGAGTATAGCGCACAGCGCGAACAATATGGCCGAGCGATTCCAAGCCGTGCCTTTATTTTAGAATTACTTCAAACAATGCCGAATCTCGGCTTTGATGATGTTGCGAGCATCTTTAAACTTCGTAAAAACTGGGAACTTGATGCCCTTGAAAATCGTATGAATGCGATGATTCGCCAAGGCGCGATATTCCTTGATCGTAGCGATAAAATCCAAGTGCTCGATAATAGTAAAACCTATATCGGAACCGTTTCAGGGCACCCTGAAGGATATGGCTATCTAGAAATGCCGGGCGAGCCTTCGCTCTTTATTCCGCCGAATGAGATGAAAAATCTCCTTCATGGTGATAAAGCTGAAGCGTCTATCTACGGTATTGATAATCGTGGTCGCCGTATTGCGAAGATTGAGAAAGTGCTTGAGCATCAATTAACAGAACTTATTGGCCGATTCTATCGTCATGAGGGGATCAATTCTGTGATCTCTGAAAATAGAAAGATCACGACAGAATTTGCCATTGATGAAGATAAATCCCTGAAAGCGACAAACCTCGACATCGTGCGTATCAAAATTACGACCTACCCTTCTGATGCCAAAATTGCTAAAGCTGAAGTGGTAGAAGTCTTTGGCGAAGAGATGACGGTCGGCATTGAGATCACACAAGCGTTATTAGAGCACAATATTCCGCACGTATTCTCAGCCGATACAGAAGCAGAAGTTGAAGCGATTCCTGATGAAGTAAGCGCACAAGAGAGTAAAGATCGTAAAGATTATCGTAATATCCCACTAGTCACTATTGATGGCATTACTGCCCGCGATTTTGACGATGCGGTTTACTGTGAACCCATGAAAGATGGCGGATATAAGCTCTATGTTGCAATTGCAGACGTTGCCCACTATGTGAAGCGTGATTCAGCGATCGATAAAGATGCCTATGTTCGTTCAACATCGGTCTACTTCCCGAACTATGTTGTGCCAATGCTTCATCAGAAGCTCTCAAATGGCATCTGTTCACTCAACCCAGATGTTGATCGTCTAACAATGGTTGCTGAGCTACAAATCGATAGCAAAGGCGATTTGATGGGGTATGAGTTCTTTGAAGGCGTGATGCGTTCGCATGCTCGCCTCACTTATGATCTCGTTCAAAAAATCATTGATGGCGATGGCGCACTTCGTGAAAGCTATCAAACGCTTGTGCCACATCTTGATCATCTCTATGAGCTCTACAAAATTCTTCGTAAAGCGCGTAATGAGCGCGGTACCATTGACTTTGATACCGTTGAAACTCTCATTCTTTATGATAATGATGGCGAAATTGATAAGATCGTGCCAGATGCGAGATTCGATGCCCATAAAATCATTGAAGAGTGCATGATTACGGCTAATATTGCAGCTGCGAAATTCATTGAGAGCTCCCCTCTTTCAGCACTCTACCGCGTGCATCCTAAACCAGATAGCAAAAAGCTCATGGCGCTTCGTGACTTCTTAAAAGAGTTCGGCTTAGGATTAGCAGGGGCAAGCGAGCCATCACCGATGGATTATGCAGATACCCTTAATGCTGCGAAAGATTTGCCGGCATTTAATATGATTCAGACGGTTATGCTTCGCTCACTCAGTCAAGCAATTTACCAACCTGAAAACGATGGTCACTTTGGTTTAGCGCTCACACATTACGCGCACTTTACCTCACCAATTCGCCGTTATCCTGACCTTATTATCCACCGTGCAATTAAACTTCTGCTCCAAAAAGGCAATGTTGAGCACTTCTACCCGGAAGCACATATGGTGCACATGGGCGAACATACTTCAATGTGTGAAAGACGCGCCGATGATGCAACACGTGATGTGATGGATTGGTTAAAAGCGAAGTATCTCCAACGCTTTATTGGCGACGAGTTTGATGGAAAAATCACAAGCATTACCAGTTTCGGGATGTTTGTTGAACTTGAAAATGTCTTCATTGAAGGACTCGTTCATATCTCTAAACTTGCCGGCGATTTCTTCATCTATGATGATACCCGCCACCGCTTAATTGGTGAGAGAACAAAACAGCAATATCGCTTAAGTGATCCTGTTCGCGTAAAAGTGGTTGAATCGAATCCTGAAACAAAGCATATCGACTTTGAGCTGATCTCACCGGTTGTGGAAGGTGGTGATCAAAATGGAAAAGGCAATGGCCGAAATGCCGGCAATCGCCCTGTTCCAAAACGTGCAAAAGGTCGTAAAAATGAAGAAGAGCGATCAAGCCGTTCAAAGCGCCGTGGTGGCCATGTTCGTGCAAAATCCTCAGAATCAGCTTCAACTGAAAAAAAAGCAAAGCCAAAACGCGCCCGTCGTAAACGTACTAAAGCTTAAGAAAAGTACCGATTAGGAACTCTACAAGCGTTCAACGAAATGGGAAATAGAGTGTAATAAATGAGGAATGATGGAACAAGAAATAAGAAATAAGGTAATGTGACATTACCTTATTCGATCATACGATGAGAGGTCTTTACAGTATTCACTTAAAGACCTTGATCTACTTTAGATCTTAACTTTATACCTCAATATGATTTCACTTTCTTAATCTTAGTTCTTTGGTCTTTGGTCTTTGGTCTTTAATTTTTCTACGAACCTACTCTACATACTGCCGGCAATTCCCTGCTTTTATTAACGATTTTTTTAACGACTTTTTAACGATACAATTTTAGGATGAATCATCATAAGCCAAGACAGATCATTCATGTCGATATGGATGCGTTTTACGCCTCTGTAGAGCAACATGATCATCCTGAATATCGCGGAAAGCCTTTAGTCGTCGGTTTCTCTGAAGGGCGTGGCGTCATTGCAGCTGCGAGTTATGAAGCACGCAAATTTGGCATACATTCGGCGATGCCGACAAAACGTGCTTTAGAGCGTTGCCCACATCTGATCTTTGCTGCACCTCGATTTTCCCGTTATCGAGAAGTCTCCCAAGCTATTCGTAAGATTTTTTATGAATATACACCATTAGTGGAACCTTTATCCCTTGATGAAGCCTATCTTGACGTCACAGATAACCTGAAAGGAATTCTCGATCCTGAAATCGTCGCATTAGAGATTAAAGAAAAGATTCAGAGTACCCTTGGATTAACAGCTTCTGCCGGCGTTTCTTATAATAAGTTCCTTGCAAAGATTGCTTCAGATGTAAATAAGCCTGATGGTCTTTTCATCATCAAAGAAGAAGATGCTCTTGCGTTTCTAAGCAGGCTTCCTATCGAAGATTTTTATGGTGTAGGTAAGGTCACTGCGCAAAAGATGCATGATCTTGGGATTAAAACAGGCAATGATCTCTTTAAAATAGAGAAAGAGGCTCTCATTCATCACTTTGGTAAAGCAGGCGCAAGTTATTATGGTTATGCAAGAGGCATTGATCATCGCATCGTTGATCCTTATCAGCCTCAGAAATCCATTGGCGTGGAAGAGACTTTTTTTGAAGATTTAACCTTAAAAGAAGCGGTCATTGAAGAGCTTGAAATCGTTGCGAAAGAGCTGATTACACGCTCGATCAATAGCCAATTTTTAGGGCGAAACTGTACACTTAAAATTCGTTATAAAGACTTCACTCAAGTCTCGAAAAGCATCACAACCCACTTTCCTTTAGGCGATGATCTCCTTGAACTTTGGCGCGTTACGCTCCTTTTGCTTGAGAGAATCAATCTTCAGCCCCAAAAAGGCATCCGCCTTCTTGGCATCTCTATCGCCAATATCGATCTTGAAAAAGATGCATTGAGTAATGAACTGAATCAACGCTTATTGCCTCTATAAGTTTTAGTTTCCAAAAAAGCTGATTGCAAAGTTAGATCCAATAGACTGATGTCTTCCCTCATCATTAAAGCTGATTAGCGGCTGGATCGAATGCTTGCAAGCCTATCACTATCGCGCGCCAGCTATTTCAAGGCTTATAGCCCTTTAAATGTCGGCAATTCAATTAATAGAAGCACATCAACCATTACATCCGACATCTAGCAAGCCAATTCGTTGATATCAACTTCCACAATCTCTATCTATTTTCATCCCCTCATTATTTATGCATTGTCATCAACTTTTCATAAACTTCAGGTATGATTGATGGCTAGACTTCCTATTCATGACTCTTTTAAGCGCCATTATGACCTCAAACCCAAAAGATAGCTCCCTAGCAATCAATACTCCTGAAAAGATCTCTCTTTGGCAACTTTTCGTGATTTTTCTGCGCTTAGGTTTAACCTCTTTCGGTGGACCTGCTGCTCATATCGGCTTCTTTCGTGATGAGTTTGTCTTTAAAAGACAATGGCTCAAAGAACAAGATTATGGCGATCTCGTCTCTTTCTGCCAATTTTTACCAGGCCCTGCGAGTAGCCAAGTGGGAATTGCCATAGGTCTTGAAAAACGAGGAATTTTAGGTGCGATCGTCACTTGGATTGGCTTTACCCTTCCCTCTGCGCTTCTTCTATTTCTTGTGGCAATCGGGCTTACTGAATTTTCAAATACGATTCCACAAACACTGATCGATAGCTTACAAATCGCCGCGATCATCGTGATTGCGCAAGCAACATTTGCGATGGGTAAATCATTCTGCCCAAATTATCAAACCCTCATCCTCATGATTATCACGGCATTTTTGGTTCTACTGATTCCATCAAGCTATGCGCAAATTGGCCTACTCATCGTTGCCGGCATTATTGGCATCTTTTTCTTAAAACCACACTCAAAAACAACCATAAACGCGCCCATTAACACTCTATCTGATCCCATTAAGCGAGGATTACCCCATAGCGCTAAAATCTCACTGATTCTCTTTATCGGACTTTTAGCCGTTTTGCCTATCATCACGATCGTTTTCAAAAATGATTTAATCGCCCTTTTTGATCTCTTCTACCGAACAGGTTCGATTGTTTTTGGTGGCGGGCATACAATCTTGCCACTTCTCCATCATGAAACCGTGACAACAGGCATGGTTTCAGAGGCGCATTTTTTAGCAGGTTATGGGGCAGCACAAGTTGTGCCGGGGCCACTCTTTACCTTTGCGGCCTTCATCGGTGCAAAAGTGCCCACAACAATCCCGATCGCTATGACTGCGCTAATCTGTATCGTTGCAATCTTCCTACCCTCATTTTTAATGATCATTGGTCTAATGCCGATTTGGGAAAAACTGCGTCAAAAGAGCACTATTCGCGCGGCGCTCATCGGCATTAATGCTGCGGTAACCGGCTTACTATTAGCGGCACTCTTAAGTGCGATCTATTTAGTGGGATTCAATCAAGCGCATCACTATTACGTTCTACTCCTTGGGCTGTTTTTATTATTCTTCGTAAAATTACCAGCATGGCTGATTGTGATTATCTCCGCGCTATTTGGGATTCTTTTATCATTCTTATAATATGTACATTAAACTAACTCAACCATTTTTCCGCCAAAGCCTCTTTCCACCAATTGAGCGCAATGCCTTCATCGTGCGTTCGCCAGGCAAGGTAAAGCGTTTCATCTCGATGAGGTTCAGATACTTCAAGCACAACAAGCTCACCACTTCTTAAATAGTGCCTCACGCAATGTTTCGGTACAAAGCCATGACCCACTCCTTTTGCTTGTAATAAAATTTTATCATCCATCGTGCCAACCGTAATTCGCTTCTGCCCTTCATGAAGCCCGGAGGTTCGTAGGGGCATATAGCGAGCGCTATCGGCCAGGACTATTGCCGGGAACTCCATCAAATCATGTTTTGTTAACGGCTGTACTCTCTTTGCCAAAGGATGATTCGGCGCGACACAAAAAATAAAAGGCACAACACCGATCGGATAAGTACTATAACCACCGCCAGATGGACCTTCGCCAACACCCACAATAATATCAGCGCGAAATTTCAACAATGCTTCCCAAGTGCCCATCATCACTTCACGGCTAATGTTAAGCTCCGTTGCGACCGGCGATTCTTTAAATCGCGTAAATAATGATGCAATCTGCTCAATCGGAAAAGCCGAATCAAAGGCGATATTGAGCTCAACCTCAATGCCACTTGCCATCTTATGAAGACGGGTTTCTAAATCAGCAACGGCTGTTAAAAGTGTCCGCCCTTCTTCTAACAAGAGACTCCCCATCGGCGTGAGTGAAACATGGGGGCCATTTCGATCAAAAAAGCTAATTCCCATCTGCTCCTCTATTTTAGCGACACTATAGGAGATCGTTGAAGGGGCTTTATGGAGAATTTCTGATGCTTTACTAAATGATCCTGCTTTCGCAATGGTATCAATGATTTTTATCGCTTCTAAAGTCAGTTTCATATCCTATTGATCCTTTCCATACTACTGTGAATTCTTATATTCGAAAAAACTGAATATAAGAAACAAATATCTTCACTCTACTCTTCCATTATCTCGGTAAGATAGTGACTATCAGAGAAATAGTATAACAAATTGAGCATTTAATTTTATTGATCATCTCATCTATCAAAAATCTTGAAGTGAAAACCTCAAGGTCATGGTCCTTAGATGATCTCACAAACAGGAGCTTCCCTTATGATCACTATTCGTAAAGCAAAAGAGCGTGGCCATGCAGATCATGGTTGGTTAAAATCCGCTCATACATTTTCATTTGCCAATTATTTTGACCCAACACAAGTGGGCTTTTCAGATCTATTAGTCATCAATGATGATAGAGTTGCCGCCGGCAGAGGCTTTGGCGAACATCCTCATAATGATATGGAGATCTTTAGCTATGTCCTTAAAGGTGCACTGTCTCATCGTGATTCTATGGGAAATGGCGCAACGATTAGACCCGGCGATATTCAATTAATGAGCGCTGGAACAGGTATTCTTCATAGCGAAATGAATGGTTCTCCTAAAGAACCTGTTCACTTCTTACAAATCTGGATTATGCCCAATATCAAACGTGCAAAACCACAGTACCAGCAAATTCATGTCACCCCAGAAGAGAAGCGTGGCACTTTAAAGCTCCTACTCTCAAGTGACGGTGAAGCGGGTTCGCTCTCTATTCGACAAGATGCTAAAGTTTATGCCGGCATTTTTGATCAAGCGGAAACGTATACCTTTAAATTAGATCCTAAACGTTATTACTACATTCATGTTGCAACAGGATCGATCAAAGTCAATGGTTTACAATTTAATGCCGGCGATGGGGCAAGAATCCGTAAAGAGACGTTACTGACCTTCACTGAAGGGAAAGATGCTGAACTTCTCCTCTTTGATCTTCGCCCTAATGAGTTACCGCAGAGATAATGCTCAA
>CAZPIQ010000016.1:0-15662 GCA_964586665.1 uncultured Ignatzschineria sp.
CATTCATGTTTTTTAAAAGCCCAATAATTGTACCAATTAAGTATAGCTAATATTGTAACTTTTTGAGTACTAACCGATTTATTGCGAAGCCTAAATACTTTATACAACAGAGGAAACATAAGAGGTAATTGCGTATCTTTTCTTATTAAATAATGACCAGTTTCATTTTGAACTTTAATTTTTTTATTGATATACATTTTGACTACAAAACCTAAAAATAAGAATTATCAGTCTAACAGGTTACATCATAAATTTAGTTATTTTAGTAGACTCGTGAAGTAGAATTGTAGGTGCCGTTAATTTAACATAATATATAGAATCAGACATGCTATATATATTGAATATTCACATAGGGGAATGCTCTATCTACACAAATAGCCACAAATAACCGCTAATTTATTCCTATATTAAAATCTTCATTGAGAGATATGGGTCTGTAGATAGAACTCCCATTCTAAGTTTTAGTGAATATTCCATAAACGAGACTACTCAAAACAGATCAAGAATTGATGGACGACTTACGAAGATCCTTTTATTGCAACGATATAGATTCGTTGAATTCAAATAAAATAGATAACTTTATATTTTCATTCATCTCATAGTCATAATCATCTTAGTTAGTGCTTATAGCTTATATGATAGTGCGTGAAAAACTAATGCTAATGAGATTCCTAAAGAGTTTGAATTCAAGTCAACCAATATAGCGTTATTCCTTCGCTATTATCAGATTCATGAACCTCTTTAGGAACAGCATCGCCTTTAAAACCGTCACTACAATTGAGATATTACACATAGCGTGTTGCATGCAACTGTTCTTTGTGATAAAAATATCTTTAATATAAAAATAATGATGACAAGGAGAGATTTTTAACTATTTATGAATCCATGAAAACTGTTCGAGAATGTTTGTATCATCCCAGTTTTCGCGGCTACTTGATTCCTGTGTAACAAGAAGACGCGCTGTATTAATAATATGACGCTCCATCTCTTCTCCCGCTTTATTAGCATCACCATTAAGGACCGCTTCATGAAGCGCCTGATGATCTTCAAAAGCTTGCATACAAGTACGTGAATGTGGAATGGTACTCGGGCCTGATAAAAGTACAGTATTACGCGTATTATTAATAATCGTTAATGCCCTTTCAATGGCCGCAATTTTGAGAAGTTCTGAATGATACTCTTTATCGGCATTAAGCGTCGCTTTGGCATCATCTGATTCCGCGGCTTTTTGTAGATTATGATAAGCCTTATTAAGCTTTTTAATATCATCCTCAGTACGCATCATTGCCGCTTTTCGAACAAGTGGGACTTCAAGCATTAAACGTATCTGGAAAGATTCTAAAAGATCTTGTAAGGATGTTGGAAGAATACGAATACCACGGTTTCTTTCAATACGAACAAGGCCGATATTCTCAAGTTGCTGCGCAGCTTCACGAATCGGTGTTCGAGATGCCCCAACCCACTCGCCAATCTCCGTTGCTGAGTAGAGTTTTCCTGGTTCTAACACATTGTTAAGGATCGCTTCGCGTAAAAGTTCAAACGCTTGATCAGAGAGACTTTCTATTTTTTTTAGTTTTTTCATATTCAAGTATCTTTAGTAAGGAGATAAATGTGTCAACCATCAACTATGCAGTGATTGGAGGAGGAATCAACGGATTATCCGTTGCAAGACAACTTCTTATCGATTATCCAGATGCGAACGTTACGCTTTTTGAGAAAGAAGCAGATGTCGCACAACATCAGACAAGTCATAACTCCGGCGTTGTTCATGCAGGGTTATATTATGCAAAGGGTAGCTTAAAAGCAAGATTATGTCGACGTGGCGTTGAGCTTGTTCGCAATTATTGTAAAGACAACAACCTCCCTTATGATCAGTGCGGTAAGGTCGTTGTTGCACTCAATGAAGTGGAAGAAGCACGTCTTAAAAAACTCTACCAAATCGCACTTGATAACGAGGTTCCGAATGTCACGATGCTCTATGGTGATGAGATTAAAACGGTTGAACCAAACTGTATTGGGGTTGCCGCTCTTCACTCACCAGAAACAGCTATCGTGAGCTACGAGAAGATTGCTAAACGCATCGCTGAAGAGATTAAAGAGCGCGGTGGCAAAATTGAACTCAATAGTGGCGTTGAGTCTATTACGAATGGCGCTGATGGCAAAATCACCCTCAAACTTCAATCAGGTAAAGTGGTACCTACTCAATTTGATTATGCGGTAAGTTGCGCAGGCCTTCAATCTGACCGTTTAGCACGTAATTCAGGCGATATTGACACCCCTAAGATTGTACCTTTCTTCGGGCAATATTTCGTGCTTGATGATGAATTTACGCATGATGTAAAAGGTTTAATTTATCCTGTTCCTGATCCTAAATATCCATTCTTAGGCGTGCATTTCACCAAGCGGATTGATGGAAAGATGACGATTGGTCCAAATGCCTTTCTCTCTAAAGCGCGTGAAAACTATGATGGTAAAGGTTTTAATTGGCAAGATATTAAAGAGTTTATCTTCTATCCTGGTTTCTGGCGTTTTGCATTCCGTAATGTGCCGGCGGCCATTCGTGAGTCTAAGACAGTCTTTAGTCAGCAGAACTTTATTAATGAATCAACAAAGTATGTACCAAGTCTTGCAAAGATGACGGTCAAACCAGCAACTCGCGGTATTCGAGCGCAAGCGATGAATCCAGATGGCACATTAGTCGATGACTTCATCATTCGCCGCGATGGCAATATTACTCATATTCGTAATGCACCTTCACCAGGCGCGACATCTTCACTTGCGATTGCTGAATATATCGTCCGTGAAGTCATGCAAGGTAAAGCTGAGTAATTGAACTTTTGCGCCATTAAAAAGCCCTTGATACCAAAGTTATCAAGGGCTTCATAAATGACCGTTCATTGAGACTCCTTTTATGATGATCGGTTGGCCTTTAGGCAACTCACGATAAATATAGATTCCTGATATATATCGCTAATCTATTATCACCAATCTATAACTCATCCTCTTCCTCTAATGTCCTTTTAGCATTTATGTGTATTAGATAAAGGATATTAGATAAAAGCTGTACTAGAAAAATTTCTTCTTAAAGAATATTCCTGCGACAAGGCCACTACTGACAACCATAACCGCAATTAAGATACTAAAAGCATTAGGATCATCTTGGAATGGTAATGGAACGTTCATACCATAAATACTCGCGATTAATGTCGGAATTGAGAGCACTATCGTCATTGCTGTTAAGAGTTTGACAATATGACTGACGTTATTTTGAATAATATTGCCGTAAGCATCCATCACGTTATTAGAGTTTAACTGATTAATCTCAGCAACAGAACATGCCTGCTCTAACTCAATAATCGTATCATCAAATAATTCTTGCCCATTTGCGATGAGCTCTAAATGCTGTTCTTGGTCGATTTTACGCATAAGGTGTAACATCTGTTTTAAGGAAATCGTCATTTCCAGTAATCCATCATTAATATAGAGCAATGTGTAGAGCTGCGTATTACGATAGGAGCGTGAAAGTTCTTCTTCTGCTTCCGAGATCTCATATTCCATCGTATGCATTAGTTTTAAGTAGCGTTGCGCGGTGTGATGCAAGAGATCTAAGATATTAGGCACCTGCATATGCTGCCCTAACCCTTGACAATTTTTAATGAAGTTATTCGCTAGCACTTCTGTTTCAATAGAACAGATCGTAACAAAATGGGTATCAATCAACGCAATGCCAAGTGGAATCGTACGATAACGCACCCCTTCAGAATTATGAGATACTTCTGGGTCAATGAACGGAATATGGATAATCATATAGGTTCTATCGCCAACCTCTTCAATCATCGGGCGTGTATTGATATCAAGTGCTTCATCGATAAAGAAACGTGGGATATCAAGCGTTGCCTGAAGATGAAGAATTTCCGCACGAGAAGGCGCATTCACACGAATCCAGTTGTTCTCTGTAATCTCAGTTTCATGATGGTAGGTATTATTAAGAAGGTTTTTGTAGATTTGGATCATAGCTAGATTCTCCTATTGATTATTTTTTGAAAGCATTGCATCAGTGAATAAGGGGTCCAATGATTTTTTAACGTGTTTTTCTAATTATCTCTTTGGGTTACTTCACTCTGATATATTTTTTGACATAGAAAAATGCCACAGTTAAAAGCGTTAATCCCGCCATAATTGCACCAACCACAACGGTTGAAAGCGGATTCTCCTCTTCCGGCAATGCGACGTTCATTGAGAAAATAGAGCCAATCATCGTTGGAATAATCATAATAATCGCAATCGCAGTTAAGGCCTTTAAGACTGTATTTAAGTTATTGTGGACAATCGCAGCATATGCATCCATCAAGTTACTAAGGCTTTCTCGGCGCATTTCTGCTACTTCTGCGGATTGCTCGATATCCACCAAGACATCATTTAAAAGTTTTTTCTCATTCACTTGTATTTTAAAAGTGTTGCCTTGCATTATTTGACGATAAAGAATCGAGAGCGCTGATAGCGATGCCGAGAAAAAAACCAAACTTTTACTCAGTTCAATCAGGGCAAATAGCTCTTTATTTTGATATGAAGCGCGTAATGCTTGTTGTAACTCCTTCGCTTCATCATTGATATAGCCTAAATGATCATCATATTGCTTTGCCACAGCCTTAAAGAGTAAGAGCGTAATACGAGATTTCATATTCGTTTGAAACTCCCCATATTCACCCGCTAATAAGCCCTCTAGCACAGGATGCGATGCCTTACTAACAAGAATGAGGTTTTGTTCAGTATGAATCACGCCTAAAGGCTGCGTGATAAAAGGCGGTTCATGCTTTTGCCCTGCCTTAGGGTTTTTCACAGGTAAGTTGAGAACGATCAGATACCCATTTTCATCACGCTCTAAACGTGGGCGCTCATCTTGATCAAGCGCATCTGTAAAAAATTTCTCTGGTAGCTTAAAATCTCGTGTCATTTGTTTAATTTCATCTTGGCTTGGATCAAGCAGAACGAGCAGATGATTAGGACGAATGACCACTTCAGGCGTTAAGCGCCCTTCTTGTTGATTGCTATAGATATGTAACATTTTTAATTCCTCTTATTCTGAATGTTGATTTCATGACTCAATGCTCTATCAATACTTAAATCATCTTTTTGACTTTGAAGAAGCCAAGCGCACCAATAATCATCAGTAACGTCACAATCCCAAGTGCGACAAGCGCATAAGGCTCATCTTGAAATGGTAATGGCGTGTTCATACCATAAATGCCGGCAACGGATAATGGGATTGCTGAAACTGTCACGAAAATCGTTAAGTACTGTACTGAGAGGCTTAGATTATTCTCAATCAGCGCTGAATAGGCATCCATTAAATTACGAAGATTGGCATTGTAGATTTTCGCTAAGCTCTCAGCTTGTGCTGTCTCTACGATGAGGTCTGATAGAATCAAGTCTTGTTCATGATCCGCTTTCAGTACGCTTTTATCATGAATCATCTGAAGTAGATGGAAATTCCGTTTTAAGGACTTTGTGAAAAATAGGAAGCTTTTATTGTGATTAATCAGCTTATAGATCGCTGCATTATTAAAAGATGTTTTAAGCTGGTCCTCAATTTTTTCTATCGCCATCTGAATCTCTTTCGTTGCAATTAAAAAGCTCTCAGTCGTCAGCGCTAGCAGGCGATATACAAAACTTGTCACATCAAGCATTGCCCATTTCACTAGATATTCATGCTGAAGATGCATTAATAATGACGAAGATTCCTCCTCAAGGATTGTCACAACTTTATGGTCTTTCACTAAGATAGTCAGCATACTGACTTGGTAAGGAACATCTGAGTGAGGTAAATTTTTTTTGGGTATTTCAAGTTTTAAAAGAAGTACATCCCCTATTTTCTTTTGTAAACTCCCTCGTGGCTGATTAAGCGCATCCCTTGGTAACTCTAAAGAGGTTAAAAGCGATTGTATTTTTGCTGTACTTGGTGAGATAAGATTGATCCAAAGCGTTTTGGCTTCAAGGTTACTATCCTGATCTTGATGGCCAAGTAGAATCTCATGATGTATATCGTTGATTGTCATGCGGAACTCCTTTATAGGTTAATACTCGTTAAAGGAGGCTCTAAAGTTAAAGCCTAAAAGACAAAAAGCGCGCCCTCAATGAAGAAGGCGCGCTTTCAGAATCGCTTTTAATCAAGCTCTATAAAATTCCGTAGCACAGTATCAAAGCAGACGATGAGCCATCTTTTTAAAAACGGCACTCATTTCTGCAATTCCCTCCAATCATTGAGCTTTAGCACTGTACGGCATAAGTAAAATAGAGATTATCAATATTCATATTCATCTCTATCTTCTAGCTACGTTATAGACCACCTTAATCCGATAGTCTCTGTTCAAACCCGTTGGCGTCTTTAGACGTTTCTGGGCAGTAGCATGTCTCCGTACAGGAGCCTCACCTAACGAGGTATCCTGCGATTTGTTGAATAAGATCATAGACCTTGATGTCTATGGTTGTCAACTTGTTAATTGTAAATATTTATTCGTATATTCATAAAACTACTCATAAAACCACTCATAAACTTATTTATAAAGCCATTGATAAAACGCGTTATAGAACCTGAATCATTTTATTTTTTAAAACATATCGTATATTAATTACTGAGCAATATGCCTTTGGTGATACGCGCCTAATAGCTCAACGGTCGCAATTCTCTCCTTAAAGCTACTCGTGGGTGTTTCTAGCATAAACTCCTGAATACCATATGTTTTATGAAGATTCTGTAAATCTAAACTAACGGATTCTACGGTGCCAGCTATTACTTGTGTTTTTTGCTTTTGAATCTCATAATCAGATCTTCCAGATTGCTCTGCAAATGCCTGCGCACTTTCATAGGTGGGAAGTGAAAAGGACCGCTGATTGGCAAAATGAACTTTGTAAATAGCGATATCTTCAGCCTTCTCTAATGCCTCATCTTGACTATCAGACACGATAACAGAGAGTGCTATTTGGGGAATTTTACCATTTGTGGCTTCCTGATAGACTTTCAGCGTATTCAAAAACTGTGTTTCACTACCATTAAGATGTCCGGCATAACTCATCTGCCACCCCAATTCAGCTGCTAAAAGTGCACTTTCAGCACTTGCGCCTAGAAGAAATCCCGATGCTTTTTCCGCAGGTTTAGGTGTTGCTGCAATCCCTTCAAAAAGCCCATCAAGAGAAATCTCACCTCCTAAAAGTTGATTGAGAAGCCTAATTTTTGCAATAAATGGAAGCCGATTATCATCACTCATTTCAATCTGTAGTGCCCTCGTTGAAGCTGGCAATCCACCAGGTGCTTTACCAATACCAATATCTACTCTACCAGGTGCTAATGCCGAGAGAAGATTAAAAACCTCCGCAACTTTATAAGGACTATAGTGCTGTAACATCACGCCCCCAGTTCCGATTCGGATCTTGCGAGTCGATGCTAAAAGATAGGCACCTAATACTTCAGGTGCACTTGAAGCAAAATTTTCTGAATGATGATGCTCCGCAACCCAAAAACGTAAGAATCCAGATTCTTCAGCAACTTGTGCAAGCCTAATAGTATTATGTAGGGCTTCAGTCGTTGATATCCCCTCATTAACGGGGCATTTATCAAGAAGACTCAGCTGATATGTCATAAGTTTTCTCCTCCTTGAGTATGAAAATCTTGAACAGAATCTTGAACGGTATCTTTAGCTAAAAAACCAGGTGAAAGATGCGAGATATCCTTCTCAAAGGGGAGTTTACGAAGTGCTTCTAGATCTTCGTTTAAATCAAAAAGATTGCGATAACCATGCTTTAAATAAAGTGCAACCGCCTCAGGCTGTTTAAAGCCTGTGGTGAGATAAATCTTTTGATACCCTTGCCTTGCTGCTTGCTCTTCAAGCTCTGTCACAATACGTGTGGCAAGTCCTTGCCGGCGGTATTGGTCGCTTGTCCAAATTCGTTTTAACTCTGCCGTCTTTTCATCATAAAATTTAAACGCGCCACCCCCAATTGCGGTATCTCCACGCATGAGAAGGACAAAGTTACCATAACGAGGCGCAAAGTCAGATGCAGGATAACGGTTTATCTCTGTAATGGCTCCTTGGGGATCAAAGAAAGTACCATAGCGTGTATCATACTCATGAAGAAGCGCTTCCTTTAAGATTTGCGCCCTTGGATCATCGATTGTTGTATAGAGAAAATAATCGCTCATCACTTATGGCTCCTTTGCAAGATAAGCTGTCACAAGTTCAACCCAATAGCGAGCAGCTGGAATAATAATATCGTCATTAAAGTTATATTGGGGGTTATGAAGTGTTGCGCTATCACCGTTACCAATAAATAGGAAAGACCCTTTCTTCTTTTCTAAGAAAAAGGAGAAGTCTTCACTCGCTGTTCTTGGTAAAAATGTCGGATCAACGGCAGAATCACCAAGTGCGTTAATGGCAACATGACGCGCAAAATCAGTCTCATTAGATGTGTTAACCACTGCTGAAAATCCGGCGCTATCTGTGAGTGTTGCGGTTGCATCAAAGCTATCTGTAATCGTATCAATCAGCTTTTCTAAACGCCTTAACATCGTACGGCGCACATTCTCTTGATAAGCACGCATCGTCAACTTAATCTCTACAGTATCAGGAATAACATTAGCAGCATTACCGCCGTTAATCGCGCCAATGGTAATTACGCCCATCTCTTGGGGATCGACATTTCGAGCCACAATGGATTGAATTGCTGTGATTAAATGCGCAGCGACTACTATAGGATCGGTACCATTATGTGGCTCCGCTCCATGACTTCCCTTACCTCTAATAACAATTTGCTTAAAATCAAGAGAGGCCATTGCAGGTCCGTTAATAAAAGCAAACTTGCCGGCTTCGAGTCCTGGCCAGTTATGTAACCCATAAATAGCATCGACAGGATATTGGGTAAATAATCCCTCTTCAATCATCTTTTTCGCACCGGAACCGATCTCTTCAGCAGGTTGGAAAATAAATCGTACAGTACCATCAAAATCCGCCACTTCAGAAAGTGCTCTCGCCGCTGCTAATGCAATCGTGGTATGTCCATCATGGCCACAGGCGTGCATCACGGCTTTAGTCTGACTTTTATATGAAAGATTCGTCTCCTCTGTTATGGGAAGCGCATCCATATCGGCACGAATCCCGATGACTTTTGGGCTATTGCCTCTTTTAAGGGTTGCAATAACACCGGTTTTAGCAATGCCTGTTTCAACCGTATAGCCATATTTTCTAAGGTAGTCTGCCACAATGCCACTTGTTCTCACTTCTTGAAATGAGAGTTCAGGATGCTGATGGAAATCTTGACGAATCTGTTTAAACTCATCTTGGTGTGTTTCTAAAAAAGATTGAAGTTGCTCAGTATGTGTTGACATTGAATTATTCCTCCTATGTTGTGATTGATGAGTATTAGCCTGATGAGGCTTATTGGTATTGGGTACCATTATTCTCAATGCTCAATTGATTACTTAAACTCGCTTCGTCATGAAGTGGTTTGGATGGATATTTTGAACGTGAGACAGGATGGATAAAAGGTGAAAACTCATCAACCGCTTGATCTATTCGCTGTAAAATTTCCTTAGTCACAATCTGATTTGAAGCAGAGTAATCTTCTGCTGAAGCATAAATAGCAGTAGGTAGACTATGTGCCATAAAGAAACCCAATAATGGTCTTAATTGATGCTCTACCATCAGTGCATGTCTTTTCCCGCCACCTGTTGCTGCGAGAAGAATCGGTTTCCCATAAAGAATGTCAGGATCTAATAGATCAATGAAATGTTTGAATAATCCTGGATAACTTCCTTTATAAACAGGCGTTGCAATAATGATCGCATCAGCCTGTTGGAATGATTCATTGATCGTATCCCCCTTCTCTCCTAAATCATCAAAGTTTTGAGCAAGACCAAGATCACTCCCTAAATCACTTAAACTGTATTGATCAACGTCTAAGTCATATCTAGCAATCGCTTTATGAGTAATTGTTTCGACAAGCGCCTTAGTTTTAGAAGGCGATAGTGAATGGAAACTTCCTGAAAAAGTCACAAGTTTACGCATGAACTGCCTCCTTTCGCTGGCCCTCTTTTAAGTATCGGTTAGCAATAATTGGCAATCCCAAGTTTTCTCGTAAGGTATTATGAGAAAGCTTTGAATCAAAATAACCGCGCTGTTCTAAGCGTGGCAGAATTTCTGCTTTAAAATCTTCAAATCCTTGAGCGCCAATTTGAAATGTTAAAATAAATCCATCTGCTGCGCCCTCATCAACCCATTGAATCAGCCGGTCAGTAATCTGGTCAGCAGTTCCGATGAAATCATTGCGTTGAGTGGTTTCATTCAGGGCTACTTCCCGTAACGTTAAACCTCTATCTCGAGCTTCTTGTTTAATTTTATCGGTTGTGGAGCGAAAACTATTTTCACCGATAGCCCCTAACTCAGGAAATGGCGCATCTAATTCATATTGTGTAAAATCATGATGATCAAAATAACGTCCGAGATAAGCCAATGCGTCTTCAATGTTTACAAGGTTACGTATCGTTTGATACTTTGCCTCAGCCTCAGCTTCTGTTTTGCCTACAATCGGACTAATGCCGGGGAATATTTTAATATCCTCAGATGAGCGTCCATGATCTACCGCACTCTGTTTAACTTTTTGGTAGTAAGATTTTGCTTCCTCAAGATCTTTAATATGGGTAAAGACCGCTTCAGCATATCGAGATGCAAATGCAATGCCGGACTCTGAAGCGCCCGCTTGGAAAATGACAGGTTCTCCTTGTGGTGAGCGTTGGATATTTAAAGGACCTTCCACTGAAAAATGCGTGCCTTTAAAATTCACTCGATGCATTTTCTGTGGATCAAAAAATTGACCGCTCTCACGATGACGAACAAAGGCATCTTCTTCCCAAGAGGACCATAAGCCTTGGACGATTTCAATATACTCAGTGGCAATCTGATAACGTAAACCATGTTCAGGATGTGCCCTTCCATAGTTTTTAGCAGTGCCTTCTAAGGGTGTTGTCACTAAGTTCCACGCAGCTCTGCCATGACTGATCAGATCTAATGACGCAAATTGACGCGCAATGGTATAAGGGTCACTGTACGATGTCGATACAGTACCACCGAGCCCTATTTTTGAGGTATGAGTTGCCAGTGCCGATAATAACGTTAAAGGCTCAAAGCGATTCAAAAAATGCGGTAACGATTTCTCATTAATATAGAGCCCATCTGCCACAAAGAGAAACGCAATCCCCGCAGCTTCCGCTTCTTTTGCTAAATTGAGGTTGTAATCAAAATTCACACTTGCATCAATCGTAGAAGATGGATGACGCCATGAATTCATATGCCCACCGGCGCCATGGAGCATTAAACCGAAATTAATCTTTAAATTCTCACCTAGATCTTTATCTAGCGTTTTATTGAGATATTTTTGAGGTTTTTGTTGTTCTTGTTGTCCTGACATGTTCTCTCCCTTATTCATTTTCCTGATTCATGGACCGGATTCCCGTTCACAATGAAATAAAATTAAATAGAAAATAGATTAATATTGCGATTAATATTGCCTATTGAGCTTCTGACGGTAGTCCCAGTGGATTTGTTTCTGCCTGCTTGAGGGCTTCTGCACCGAGAAACCATTTATCGAGGATTTTTTGATAATCACCACTTTCAATTAACCCATTTAATGCAATGGTAATTGGCTCGGCAAGACCACTATCTTTTCGAGTCGCAACTGCAACATCAGATCGATCTGGCCAACCTGCACTGAGCGTTCCTTTCGGCGTAATATTGCCATCACGCGCGGAAATATAGACAAGCTGTGCATTCGGTTGAACAATCACATCAGCTCTCCCTGATTGAATTGCCAATAAACTCACTGCGCCATCGTCGTAATATTGTAAGGTCATCGGTGTTAACCCTTGTTGTTCAAGAACATCATTCCATCTCAATAGAATACGTTCTTGATTCGTGCCGGCGCCGACGATCACTCGTAGACCAGCAATATCCTCTGGCTTTTCGATTGTGCCAATCGGGCTATCTGTCTTCGTATAAAACCCATGTAATCCTTCTCTATAAGTAGAGAAGTCAAACTTCTTCTTGCGGTCTTCAGTCACACCAACATTCGCTAAGACTGCATCATACTTGCCACTTGCAAGCCCTAGGGACCAATCTACCCAAGTGATAGGTACAAGCTCTATCTCTAAACCTAAACTTTCGGCAAGTGCGCTAGCGAGATCAGGATCTGCACCGATCGCGGTTTTAGCATCTGATGCATAAAAGGAGATCGGTGGATCTGTGGGTGAGACTGCCACAACTAATTTTCCTGGTTTGATAAAACGGTAATTGGCAGGAATGGCTTCTATGGCGCGATCATTTTTCACAACATGGATTCTCTCAGGTTGTTCTGGTGAGATATCAAAGATCTCTTTATTATTATCAGCATGTGCCAATGATGTAACAGTAGCTATAGCAATACTGAGTAGTAATTTTTTAAAACCGTGAGAACCTTTAACAGCTTGAAAATTTTTAAATACCTTCATTAGGACTTTCCTCTAAATATTGTTTTGATGAATGAGTTATTTGTTAATTACTAATTGCTAATTGCTAATTACTAACTATTTACTCATTCATCGAAATTGAATTATCAATATCGAAATATAAGGTTCGATGTTGGATCTATCTAACTGATTGAATTTAATTAAGGAAGTCCCGGGGGATTAATCAGCGATTTTTCAACTGCTTCTGTTTCTAACGCCCAGCGGGTTAATATCTGCTCATATAGTCCACTCTCAATAAGATCATTAATGACATTTGCCACAGGCTCAGTCAGATCTGATCCTTTAGGGAAAGCAACTGCGATCTCGGCGGTTAAGGGCCAGCCACCATTGACGGTGCCGACGTGCTTTGTCTTACCACTGACTTTAGATGCATATGCCTGCATTGGATTGACGCTAAAAATAACATCCGCACGACCGCTTTCTACAGCAAGTGTTTGAAGGGCTCTATCGTCATAATATTGAATCTCAACCGGCGCCAGGCCATTACCTCTGTTAATTTTATCCCACTCTAAAAGTATTTTTTCCTGATTGGTGCCTGAGTCTGTAATCACTTTTAGCCCAGCAATATCCTCCGCTTTCGTAATAGCAGTGATCGGACTATCTTTTTTGACATAAATTCCAATGTCATCTTTACGATAAGTTGCAAAATCAAATTTCTTCTTTCGCTCTTCTGTCACAGTGACATTAGAAATAACGGCATCAAATTTACCGCTTGCAAGACCCAGTGGCCAATCCGCCCATGCCACACTGATAATATCGAGCTCTTTTCCAAGAGAATCTGCAATCGCTAATGCAAAATCCACATCAAAGCCAATGATCGTTTTTGCATCAGAGGCGTAATCATGAAGCGGTAATGTCGAGGATGTGCTTAAAGCCACTGTAAAATAACCATCATTCACAAATTCAGCTTGGCTAACTTCAGCCGTTCGCTGTGCACTTTGTGTCGCTCTTGGTCTATCGAGTTGTTCAACACTAAGATCGATTGATGTGCTATTTGCCAAAGAAAATGTCGAAATAGATAGTAATAACAATGAACTCATGATTGTTTTTTTAAAGGATTTTGGGGATTTTGGCAGGCTTGTGACGCTATTAATACTACTTAAAGCATTTTTTGAGTATTGATTGATTTTCATTTTTATTAAATTCCTTATTTATTATTTTGAGTTATGTATTTTTGTAAGTGATAGGAATCGATTTCGAGAGCAATGAAGGTTTCAACTGTCATACACAGTGCTAAAAAACCTAAAGAACTTTATTCAAGAAATCACGTGTTCGTTGATTTTGGCTCTGTTTAAAAATCTTTTCTGGAGTGCCTTGCTCAACAATTTTGCCGTTCTCCATAAAGATGATGTTGTCTGATACTTCATAAGCGAAGTTAATTTCATGGGTTACAATGACAAGTGTTGTACCTGAATGGGCGAGCTCTTTAATAATATGAAGCACTTCTCCGACTAACTCGGGATCGAGTGCCGATGTGGGTTCATCAAAGAGAATCACTTTTGGCTTCAGAGCTAAGGCTCTCGCAATTGCTACCCTTTGCTGTTGTCCACCAGAGAGCTGACGAGGATAACTATTGGCCTTATCCAGTAATCCTACTCGCTTTAGGAGATCAAAAGCTGATTCCACAGCCTGCGCATAAGAGATGCCTCTTACTTGCGTCGGCGCTTCAATAATATTTTCAAGCACCGTTAAATGTGGGAAGAGATTGAAATTTTGGAAAACCATCGCAATGTCGGCGCGTTGTTTCAAAATATGATTCTCTTTGAGCTCATAAAGGGTATTACCATCTTTACGATAACCAATGAGTTGTCCATCTACTGTGATAAAGCCAGCATCAACACGCTCTAAGTGATTAATCGATCGTAATAGTGTTGATTTTCCTGAACCTGATGGTCCTAAAATGGTTGTGACACTACCGGCTGGAAGATAAAGACTAATGTCATTTAGAACCTTCAGCTCACCAAAGCTTTTAGAGATATTATCGATTTGGATATCAGCGCCAATATTATGAATTGGCGTATTTTGGCCTTCAATACCACTTTGACTTTCAGCTTGTTTTTCAATTTTTTGTAAATATGCTCGATGGAGTGTCTCGCTAGATGGTCTTCTCAAGATTCGCTCAAGTAGCTGTTGCCAATTTTTTTGAAATGGTAATTGTACAAAATGACGCACAGCCCCTCGCGAATAGTGCCTCTCGATATAATATTGAATGATTGAAAGCACAGTCATAATAACGAGGTACCAAACTGTTGCGACCATGAGAAGTGGAATTACTTCAAGGTTTCTTCGATAGATCACTTGGACGGTATAAAAGAGCTCAGGAAGCGCGAGAACATATAAGATTGAAGTTCCTTTCGCAAGGCCAATAATCTCATTAAATCCTGTTGGAAGAATCGATCTCATCGCTTGAGGTAAAACAATACGCAAAGATTGGCGGCTTTTCGGTAAACCTAAAGCTGCCGCCGCTTCATGTTGTCCTGAATCAACAGATAAAATACCGCCTCGAATAATCTCTGCAAAGAATGCCGATTGATTCAATGTGAGTCCAATCACGGCAGCTGCAAAAGGTGTTAGGAGAGAAATAACGGGATACTCAACAATGGTGGTGCCTGTAAATGGATTACTGATACGAAAGCTCTCATAAAGATAACCAATATTGTTCAGTAAAAGTAGTAAAACGATTAGAGGAATGGATCTCATGAACCAAATATAGGTCCATGAGGATCCTGATAATAACGGTGACTTTGAAACTCTCGCTAAAGCTAAAAATGTTCCAAGTGTCGCACCAAAAACTCCGCCAATGATGGTTAATAAAACGGTGCGACTTAAGCCCACTAAAACCGGTTCAGCAAAAAACCACTCCGCGAAAACATCCCATCCCCATCGAGGATTGGTAAACACGGAATACAAGACAATCATAATCATGATAGCTGCAAAAATCGTCCCAATAGTTCGCATTGGATATCGCGCTGGAATAACACGATATTGATTCGAAGTCTCCGCTATTTTTGGCCGAGGGTCTTCGAGGGCCGTAATTTGTAGCTCTCTTGAGATTGACATAGGATTTTCCTTATTTCGTACTTCATGAATGTTCAAATCATTCTTTCAATCA
>CAZPIQ010000016.1:15762-24731 GCA_964586665.1 uncultured Ignatzschineria sp.
ACTTAATTAACATACTTAACATGCATGCAATGAATGATTTGTTACTCTGTACAATCTAAGGAGATATTTCTGAAATGTAAAGATAAATATTAATCAATAAGTAATAAATATATTTACAAATGACCTACATCTTTGTTTTTTATTGACTTTTTACCATACCGATTTATATTCTAAAATTGTTTTTTGTGAACTAAGCAGACATTAAAAATAGCCAAATTAAAATAGATCTAATTTGTATGATATTGTTTTATATAATGTCTTTTTACCAAATAGCAACCGAGAATGAGCGTTAATGAAACTATTTCTGAAGGGATTTGAATGGCAAAAAGTCTAAAAAACAAAAAGCACGATACAAATTTTTGAGCTCGCTCAGATCACGAAAATGAGGAAAATAAGGCAATAAAAAAGGCTTACAAGGAGAACCTTTAAGCCTTTTAGCACTTTGAATATTTCAAAAAGTGATTATCAGATACTTTCTATTACTCATGGAGAATCACCATTATTCAGCCGAATCCGCTTCATGCCCTACCTGCATCTTCCAGAATGAAGCGTAGATCCCATCTTCTTCTAAAAGCGCTTTATGCGAGCCCATCTCGACAATTTTACCGCCGTCCATAACAATCAGACGATCCATCTTCGCAATTGTCGAGAGTCTATGGGCAATCGCAATGACCGTTTTTCCTTCCATCAATAGCTCAAGATTCTCTTGAATCACCGCTTCAGATTCAGAATCAAGTGCTGAGGTTGCTTCATCTAAAATAAGAATCGGCGCGTTCTTAAGAAGGACTCGTGCAATGGCAATACGTTGACGCTGTCCGCCGGAGAGTTTAACACCACTTTCTCCTACAAGCGCATCTAGCCCACGTTTACCATTTTGATCGACAAGATCGCGTACAAATTCATCTGCCTTTGTTTTCTTGAGCGCTTCGAAAATCATTTCATCTGTGGCTTCATGATTGCCATAAAGTAGGTTATCACGAATAGATCGATGGAATAATGCCGGCTCTTGTGTCACAACACCGATATTTTCCCGAAGGCTATCTTGTGTCAGATGGGCAATATTCTCGCCATCAATCAAAATCTCTCCGCCTTTGACATCATATAGACGTAGCAAAATCTGTGTTAAAGTTGTTTTTCCGGCACCTGATGGGCCGACGAGGCCAATTTTTTCACCCGCTTTAATATGAAGATTTAACTTTTCATAGATCGGTTTTGCCGGATGATAGTTGAAATCCACATCTTTAAAGATAATTTCGCCATCGACGTTCGAAAGGGGTTTTGCGTTCTCTCTATCAACTACTTCTCGTTGCTGGGCAATCACTTTAATACCATCTTGCACACTGCCTATATCTTCAAAGATATGGCTCACAACTCGCATTACCCAGCTCGACATCGTGTTGATTCGAATCACTAAACTAACTGTAAATGCAATCGCACCGGCGGTCACAAGCGATGCACCCCAAAGATAGAGCGATAAAATCACTGTACTTGCAATCAACATACTATTAAGGATCATCAGTGAGAAATCCATCCCCGTTGAGAGCTTTGTCGAATGAAGCGCTGCATCAGTCTGCTCACGCATCACCGCTCTTGCATCATTTTCATCTTTCGTGCTATGGGAGAAGAGTTTTAGCGTCGTAATATTACTGTAGCTATCAACCACATGCCCCATTAGTTTTGATCGCGCTTTTGCGGAAATATGTGAACGTTTACGAGTTCTAGGTAAGAAATACCAAAGAAGGAGAATATAGAGCCCAATCCAAGTAATAATCGGTACGGCTAACCAAGGATTCACTTCAAAAAAGAGTACGACAGTAGTGATTGCGTAGATGACAATACGCCACATAGAATCTGTCGACATAATGACAGAGTTTCGAATCGCCTGCCCTGTATTCATGACTCGGCTTGCAATACCGCCTGAAAGGCTACTATGGAAGAAGTTAATACTCTGTTTTAAAACATAACGGTGCTGCTGCCAACGAATCATCGATGTGAAGTTCGTTGTGAGTGCTTGATTCAGTATTAAGTTATGAATTAATGAGGCGATCGGACGAAAGACCACAATCACTAGCATCATCCAGATAAAGGCCCATTTATGCGCAGCCCAAAGTTCACTAGGAGATTTAACAGATTCCACTAAATCGACGATTTCACCAATATAGCTAAAGAGTGCGATTTCTAATATCGTAACGAAAAAACCAATGACTAATAGGCCAAGGAATACCCATTTTACTTGGCTAACATAGTGCCAATAAAATGCAAAAAGCGTTTGTGGCGGCGCTTTATCAGGATGGGCTTTAAAGGGTTTTATAAAGGATTCAAACAGCTCAAGTAATTTCATATTCACCAACTTCATTTCTAGTGATGATAGATTACCTTAATTGAGATTTGTTATCAATTGAAGTTGTAACTATATCTTAAGATATAGGTGTTTATTTGAGAGTTCGTTTGAGAGGTCTTATCGAAGATCGATTCTTTTTCAATTTATTGCATGGCTGGAGCGAATGTATACATGCTTACTAAGATCGCGTGCCAGCAGTCTAAAACCAAGATTTCGTTGTCTCAAATGCCGGCAAATGATTGACTTTCGTACTTGGAGCATTCCCCATGGCAACATGAGATTAAAAAAGGTTTCAATCATGTTTCATGATGAGATGTGACAAAAAACCGACTAGAATTCATCATTCTAATCGGCCATATTACAAACTATCCGCTATCTACAATCTAAATGCTACATAGCCCATTTCCATTTAATGCAAAAATGTTTACACGATCTTCGATTCAATAAATGCGCCGCCCAAACAGATATCGCCATCATAGAAGACAATGGATTGGCCTGGCGTGATAGCGCGTTGTGGTTCATCGAACATCACTTTGATACGATTGTTCTCTGCTAATTCAACACGACATTTAACATCTTTTTGGCGATAACGAATTTTTGCCGTTAAACGTGGATTCACTTCCTCAAAATCAATCGGATTGATTTCATGTAACTCGCGTGCAATTAAACCACTGCCATAGAGCTCTTTCTGATCGCCTTGGACGACAATGAGCTTATTGTTTGCAAGATCCTTATCCGCAACAAACCATGGTTCACCATTAGAATCCTTACGACCGCCAATACCTAAGCCTTGTCTTTGCCCAATTGTGTAGAATGCTAAGCCTTTATGCTGTGCAACCACTTCCCCATTTGGCAAAATCATATCACCCGGTTCAGTTGGAAGGTATTGCATGATAAAGTCCGTAAAGTCACGTTCACCGATAAAGCAGATGCCCGTTGAATCTTTTTTATCAAAGGTAATGAGCTTATTATCAAGCGCAATTTGGCGAACTTCTGATTTCTCATAATCCCCGATTGGGAAAAGCGTGTTGATCAATTGTTGTTGATTCAGTAGATAAAGGAAATAACTCTGATCTTTATTATCATCAATTCCCTTAAGAAGATAGGCTTTACCATCTTCACGAGTCACACGCGTATAGTGCCCTGTTGCTAAATAATCCGCACCAAGTTCTTCCGCATACTCAAGGAAGGCTTTAAACTTGATCTCTTTATTACAAAGGACATCAGGATTCGGCGTTAAACCATCTTTGAGCGTATCGAGGAAGTAATCAAACACTCGCTCTTTATAGTTCTTCGCAAAATTCACTTTATGAAGCGGGATACCGAGAGTTTCACAAACTGCTTCTGCATCTTTAAGATCATCTTCAGCTGTACAGTAACCTTGGTCAAATTCTTCTTCCCAGTTTTTCATGAAAACGCCGTGAACATCTGCACCACGCTCTTTTAAAAGAAACGCCGCCACCGATGAGTCAACGCCACCGCTCATACCGACAATTACGCGTTTACCTTTAATATCTTCCATCTTTCTATTACCTTTTTCACTCGATCTGTGTCATTCACTTGAATTGAATTTCTATCATTGCCGATCTGCACTGAATCCTGATCTCACTTTCAGTACATACGCTTTTCGAGAAGATTCAATGAGAGAATGATAATGGGGATCATCTTCAAAAGTTGCAATTCCTTGATTAGAAATTACACTATTTTAGGATGATCCCCATCTGATTTAAAATATATCTAATCTGTTTTAAGATCTACTCTTCGTTATCGAGAATATCAATATAATCTCTTAAGATGAGCAATCCTTCTTCGAGAAGTAGATCTGTTTCTGTATCTTTCAGAAGCTTAGTATATGTACCATCTTCATTGCGGAACTCTTCAAGTGTCAGTGGCTCAAAGTCATAGAGCACTCGCATTCTATTTTGAAGCTCTAAGTTCTCTTCTTCTTGTGCTTTAAGCTTCTCTTTACGCGTATCTAAGTTAAGACTCAACTCATTGATTTTCCAAAGCTCAAGCGTTTTGTCTGCTTGTTTTTTGAAAATCTGATGTTTTTCATCTTCTACAAAACGGTTATTGGAATTCGCTTGAAGCTTATTGGAGATATCTTCTGTAATCACCACTGAACCATCATAATCAGATGCTGCATCGATCGTATCCCAAGGCATTACATAGAGCTCTTTAGATTCGCCAATCTCTTCATGATCATAGATTCTTGGCAATTGAACATCTGGCTCAACGCCTTTCTCTTGGGTCGATTCACCATTTGCACGGTAGAATTTTGCAATGGTCACTTTTGATTGTCCAGGTTTTGTTGATTTAGCTAAGATTCGGCTCAGATCAATCATCGTCTGTACAGTACCTTTACCAAAGCTCGTTGAACCTGCAATAATCGCACGACCTTGATCTTGCATACTACCGGCAAAGATTTCACTCGCCGATGCACTTAGGCGATCGATTAATACAACCATTGGCCCTTCATAAATAAGATTCTCTTTTACGCTTGCTTGTGTCTCTTTTTGACGATCATAACCTTGCGTTTGTACGATTGTTTTATCAGCACCAACAAAGAGCGCAGACAAGTCAATCACTTCTGTTAATGATCCACCACCGTTGCCACGAAGGTCGATTACTAAACCATCAATCTTATCTTCATTAACAAGCTTTAAGAGCAGTTTTTTAACATCGCGCGTTGTACTTTTGAAGTCATCAACACCTTGTTTGCTTCCTTCAAAATCGCTATAAAATGCCGGCAATGTAATAACACCGAGATTATAATCGACTTCACCATTTTCAGAAGGCATTTTGAAAGTTTCCGCTTTTGCTTCTTGCTCTTCTAGTTTTACGGTATCGCGAGTGATCTTCACGATCTTCTCAGCGCCCTTGCCTTTGTTACCAATCATTTGAAGACGAACCACGGTGCCTTTCTCACCACGAACCATCTCAACGACTTTATCAAGACGCATGCCAACGATATCAACAAACTCGCCATCTTCACCCTGTGCAACACCGATAATTTCATCACCAATTTGCACCTGACCTGTTAAATCAGCAGGTCCACCTGTGACAACTTCTACGATCTTGACAGAATCGTCATCTTGACGAAGCACGGTACCGATCCCTTGAAGTGCAAGGCTCATACTGATATTAAACTGCTCCATCTGCTTCGCAGAATAGTAGCCTGAGTGCGGATCAAAACCTAATGAAACCACATTCATCACTAGGCTAAATAACTCGCCTTCTTCCATGTCATGGATACGTTTTTGACGAGTGTTATAACGCTTTTGGAGCTTTGCTTTCGCTTCATCAAGGGTGAGTTTTTCATCTGTCACCATTAAATTGATCAGCTCATTTTGCAAACGATCTTTCCAAAGTTGGCGCATCTCAGTTTTATCTTTCGGAAATGCTTCGTCTTTACGCTGAATCGTGATCATCTTATCTACGTCAAAGTCGTAATCTTCCGCTAGGAGTTCTTCAACGAGATCATATTGTTCATCCATGCGCTCAATTAAAAGACCATACATGTTATAAGGTACTTCTAATTGCGAACGGCGCACGAAGTCATCAAAGCTATGCTGATAACGATTAAATTCTTCAACATCTGATTGAAGTAAGAAAACTTTTTGCGGATCAAGAGATTTAAGATACAACGCATAAATGCGCTCTGAGAGCGCATTGTCGATCGGCAATTTATCATAATGATATTGCGCTAAGATCGCTGAATGCGCTGAGTTGATCAGCTGTTCATTATAAGTTGGCGCGCTAATGACAAGCTTTTCAGTAGCGGTCGAAGGCGCCGCATCTGTTTGTGCGAAAGTACTCTGCCCCAAAAAGAGTGCTGCTGCGACTGCTGTAGCACTGATTAATTTGGCAAAACGATTTTTTAGTAACTTATTCTCATTGATCATTGCGTTTTCTATATCCATTTTGTGTTTGATTAGCACGCTAACTACAAATAATTAAAATTTTATTCAGTATAGCCATAATACATGCAGGTTGCTGAAATTTTTCATCTTTACAGAGAGACTGAAATAAAGATAACAATAAAGTTAATAACGAAATTAACAATAGAATTAACAATAAATTTTGATAAAAAGACTTACTTACAATTGGGACTTATTTCAATATTTCAAGTCCAGCTCGATTTCACAAAAGTCTATCTTATAGTTATATAGATAGTTCTTACTAAAATTCCTATTAAAATTTTCAATGAAATTTTTATTAAAAACTCACTTTAAAATGACTTTCAATTAAAAGGAATCCACGCAGGATTCCTTTTAATGATCAAACTGAATATTAAATTTTAGCTGTAATGTCTTGCTTCAAAATCTTTCATAAAGTTTGTTAATGCAATCACGCCCTCAATAGGCATCGCATTATAGATACTTGCTCTCATTCCACCAACGCTTCTATGACCTTTTAAGTTGATAAGCTTATGCTCTTCTGCTTCTTTCAAGAAGAGTGCATCAAGGGTTGGGTCTGCAAGCGTGAAAGGAATAGTCATGTTTGAACGAGCATCAACATGAATCGGATTACGATACAAGTTACTATTATCAATCGTGTTATAGAGCATGAATGCTTTTTTATGATTGAGTTTTTCCATCTCTTCTAAGCCACCTTTCTCTTTGAGTTCTTTTAAAACTAAACTCATGAGATAGATTGCAAATGTCGGTGGCGTATTGAGCATCGAATCATTTTTTGCTTGAAGCGTGTAGTTGAGGGTATCAGGTACAAATGGAGATGCATTTCCTAAGAGATCTTCACGCACAATCACTAATGTTAAGCCCGCAGGACCGATATTTTTCTGTGCGCCAGCATAAATTAAACCATATTGGCTCACATCAATCTTTTTAGAGAGGATGTTAGAACTCATATCCGCAACCACAGGAATTGGGCAGTTTTTAATATCGTAATAGAACTCAACACCATTAATCGTTTCGTTAGAGCAGATATGAAGATATGCGCTCTCAGGATTTACTTTAATCTCATTTTGCGCAGGGACATCCACGTATCCTGCTTCTTTACCACTAAAGATCACATTAGAGATCGCATAACGCGAGCCTTCAATCGCCGATTTCTTAGACCAAACACCTGTTTCTAAGTAATCAATTGTTGTTTTACCATCAGCGAGTTTGTCGCCGAGTAAGTTAAGTGGAATTAAACCAAACTGCGCAAGGCCACCGCCTTGTAAGAAGAGAACTTTATAGTTCACAGGAATATCAAGAAGTTCACGAAGATCCGCTTCGCATTCCTTAGCAAGTGCCACAAACTCTTTTCCACGATGGGAAACTTCCATCACGGATGCGCCCTGTTTTTCCCAATCTAACAGTTCATCTTGTGCTTTTTTAAGCACTTTATAGGGCATTGTCGCAGGTCCTGCGCAAAAATTATAAGTATCTCTCACGGCTTTAAATCCTTCACGAATAATTGATTAGAATATAACTCTAAATATGCGCTCTATATCTTACTACGATAGGACAGACATTTCATGCTTTCCGAAATAATTATTCTACTGCCGAATTATATTCATAAAAAGAGAACATTTTCTGATAAACTAATGCGTTTGAAAGAGATTAATTGATTAATTTCAACCTGAATAAAACCTAAAGGAAACGATATGTCTTCTATGATTGATGCTGAAATGGCGCACTTAGTGCCAATGGTCGTTGAACAAACGGGTCGCGGTGAGCGTTCTTACGATATCTACTCGCGCCTTTTAAAAGAGAGAATTATCTTCATGGTCGGTCAAGTTGAAGATCATATGGCAAATCTTATTGTTGCCCAGCTTCTCTTCTTAGAAGCAGAAGATCCTAATAAAGATATCCATCTCTATATCAATTCACCAGGCGGTTCTGTCACTGCTGGTATGTCGATCTATGACACGATGCAATTCATTAAGCCGGATGTATCTACAATGTGCTTAGGTCAAGCATGTAGCATGGGCGCTTTCTTATTAACTGCCGGCGCTGAAGGTAAACGTTTTGCACTTCCAAATGCACGCGTGATGATTCATCAGCCACTTGGCGGGTATCAAGGTCAGGCTTCTGATATCGAGATCCATACACGTGAAATGCTCAAAATTAAACACCAATTAAATTCTCTCTTAGCTTTCCATACACATAAAACAGTAAAGCAAATTGAGAAAGATACAGACCGTGATAACTTCATGAGCGCAGAAGAAGCTATGAAGTATGGCTTGATCGATAAAGTCGTTACAAAACGATGAAAAACGATTAATTAAGCGTTCAACACAAAGAGATCTATCAGACACGCCGGCATCATAAAAATGCACAATTGGTGAAATAGATCTCAAGCGCGCTTAATAGCATCACGAGTACTTGATCATTGAACATGAATTTGAAGTAAACATTGAAACCGAATTTGGAGTAGATCCACACAATGAGTAATAAAACAGACAAACCGACAAAAAGTGTTGAATGTTCGTTCTGCGGAAAAGATCAGAGCGAAGCAGAACGCCTTATTTCTGGGAATGGCGTTTATATCTGCAAAGAGTGTATCGAGCTTTGTAATGATCTCGTACTTGAAGAAGATAAATCTGAGCTCGAAGCCGATTATGAAAGCCTTCCTACTCCGAAAGAGATTTTTGCGAACCTTGATCAATATGTCATTG